>DASWMP010000107.1:0-29963 GCA_036399695.1 Thermoanaerobaculia bacterium
AGCAAGTAGGGTCGACTGAGGCTTGGCCAACAAGCGCTGCGGGCCGTGCCCGCCCGCCGGAGGCCCCCTCGTCGTCCCTCTGTCGACTACGCCGGCATGTCCGCTTCGAGTGTGAACTCCCACGTGGACGGGTCGATGGGCTCGTTCTTCAGCACGCGGAACAGGCAGCGGCCGTCGCCGTTCTGGAAGCGCTCTTCCCGCACGACGCGCACGCCGAAGATCTTCGTGAGCGCGTTCACCGAAACGCTGCACAGCGCCGGGCGGCGCATGGCCGTGTTGTAGAAAGGGCAGTTGCGCTCGACGAGGCGGTAATCGTCCTCCGACGCCACTGCTTCCATGTACGGATCGTCCTCCAGGTACCAGTTCTTCAGCGCGAGGATCTTCTCCGGCAGCGGCAGGTCGCGGACGAGCGCGCCCATCGAGGTGACCCGGTCCTCCGTCACGCGCGCGAGCACACGGTTCGTGGCCTCGCCGCCGAGCTCTTCGCCGATGGCGTCGATCATCACGATCGTCAGCGCGTCGTAATGCTTCGGGAACAGATGATCGCCCGCTTCGCTGAGGCGATACAGCGTCGCCGGACGGCCGGTGCGGCCGCGCTCGAGTGCGTCCCGTCCGGTACGCGCTTCGATCCAGCCGTCGCGCTGGAGTTGCAGAAGCTGCTGGCGGACGGCTTCGCCCGTGAGTTGCAGCGCATCGGCAAGACGCGCAATCGTCGTCGCACCGTGCTGCTTCAGCGCGATCAGAATCGCGCGCCTGCTGTCGGGGAGCTGGTGAATCGTAAGAATCGCCGACCTCCTTCCGTGGTCTCGCCGAAAACCGGGAGAACGCATGAAAAATGCCGAAGTCAGTGGGTGCGTGGGGGGAAGAACTTCTTCGCGCCGGTTCGAGCGCGCGGCCGCGCGTGGTCTTCGGCGTCATCGCGCGAGCCGTGCACGCGACGCGCGCATTCGCACAGTGTCTCAGTAACGCGCGACGCGGGATTGCGCGCGCTGACGTAAAGCAATTGTGACGCGTCGTGTTGACACTCATGTATATGCGTGCACAATAGGTTTCATCTCTTACGAGACATTGTGCAGCGCGCGGAGAGTCGACGGGTGAGGGTGGATGGATTGGACGTGGCCCTGGTCTCGATGCCATTCGGGCCTTTGTTTTCGCCGTCAATCGGACTGTCTCTCCTCAAATCCGGTTTGACGCGCGCAGGGTTCTCCAGCCGCGTGCACTACTTCACGATCGACTTCGCGGAACGTGTCGGCTCCCAGTTTTACCTCGGTGTCGCCGACGGTCATCGTCCCGCGCTGCGCAACCTTCCGGGCGAATGGATCTTCAGCCGCGCACTGTTCGGCGGCAGCGATGAAGAAGAGCGCGAGTACGTCGAGACGCTGCTCCGCCGCAAGCCGGGGAAGACGTCCGCCGCGCGGCGCGTGCTCTCCAACTCCGTCATCGAGCGCGTCCTGCGCGCGCGCGGCATCGCCGGCGCGTTCCTCGACCGCTGCGCCGAGAAGGTGCTGCGCGAGAGCCCGCGCATCGTCGGGTTCACCAGCGTCTTCCAGCAGCACACCGCATCGCTCGCACTGGCGCAGCGCATCAAAGCGGTGAGCCCGGACACGTTCATCGTCATCGGCGGCGCGAATGCCGAATCGACCATGGGCGCGGAGACGGTGCGGCAGTTCGACTTCGTCGACGCCGCGGTGTCGGGCGAAGGCGATCTGCTGCTGCCGGAGCTCGTGCGCCGCGTGCTCGCCGGCCAATCGGTCGACGGAATGCCCGGCGTGCGCACGCGCAACACCGTGGCCGCCGAATTCGCGGCGAATCACTTCAGCAACGCGCCGACGGTCTTCCAGATGGACGACCTGCCGTATCCCGAGTACGACGATTTCTTCGAGCAGTTCGGCGCGAGCCGCTTCGACCGCACGTGGCAGCCGCGCATCTTCTTCGAGACGTCGCGCGGCTGCTGGTGGGGCGAGAAGATGCACTGCACCTTCTGCGGCCTCAATGGCGCGACGATGAAGTTCCGCAGCAAATCGTCGCAGCGCGCCATCGACGAGCTGCTGTATCTCACGGACCGTTTCGAAGGCTGCGACGTCGAGGTGACGGACAACATCCTCGACCTCGCCTACTTCAAGGACTTCGTCCCGGCGCTGGCGGGCCTCGACCGCCATGTGGAGCTCTTCTACGAAACGAAAGCGAACCTGCGCAAAGACCAGGTGCGCATGCTCCGCGACGCCGGCATCCGCGGCATCCAGCCCGGCATCGAGAGCCTCAGCGACTCGGTGCTCAAGCTGATGCGCAAAGGCATCACGGCGCTGCAGAACATCCAGCTCCTCAAGTGGTGCAAGGAGCTGGGCGTCGAGCCGCGCTGGAACATGTTGTGGGGCTTTCCCGGTGAGTCGCCGGAGGAGTACGCGCGCATGGCGAGCATCGTCCCGCTGCTCTCGCACCTGCCGCCGCCGAAGTACTCGTCGATCCGCCTGGACCGCTTCAGCCCCAATTTCAACGATGCCGAAAAGCTCGGCTTCACGGACGTGCAGCCGATGGAAGCGTACGCGCACGTCTATCGCCTTCCACCCGAGGCTGTGCGCAACCTCGCGTATCACTTCGACTTCGAGTACCAGGAGCCGCGTGACGTCGCGAGCTACGTGCGGCCGCTCTCCGACGCCTTGCGCGCGTGGCAGCGCGTCTCGCCGATGAGCGACCTCTTCTCGATCGACACAGGCGATCACCTGATCGTCTGGGATCTGCGCCCCGTCGCCGTCCAGGCACTCAATGTCCTGACGGGCGGCGAGCGCCTCCTCTATCTCGCCTGCGACGCCGTCACCGACGCGCGCCAGCTCGCCGCGGTTCTGCAGCGCTCACCCGAAGAGGTGACCTCGCAGCTCGAGCCGCTCGTTGCGCGCGGTCTCGTCCTGCAGGACGGCAACCGCTACCTCGCCCTTGCGGTGGCGCTGGGTGATTACTCCCCCGCGCAGCCGGTCGTCGAGCGTTTCAACACGCTCGTCCGCGACCTCGGCACACCTTCGCGCCGCGGCATTGCCATCCGCTGGACAGGCATTGCCCGCCGTCGCCGCGAAGCCCCACCGCGTCTCCCACGCCTCAAACAGCGTCCCCTCACGACTGTTCGTTTCAAAGTCGATGGTTCCCACGTGGTCATTCAATGAAGGTAACGGTTAAAGGAGAAAACTATGGCCAGTAGCAAGAAGTCGTCGTCGTCCTCAAAGAAGGCATCGGGCGGATCGAAGAAGAGCGCGTCGTCCTCGAAGAAAGCCTCGTCGTCCAAGAAGTCGTCCGCCTCCTCGAAGAAGTCGTCGGGCTCCTCCTCCAAGAAGAGCAGCGGCGGCTCGAAGAAGAGCAGCGGTGGCTCGTCCAAGAAGACGAGCTACTCCGCGAAGAAGAGCAGCGGCTCGTCGAAGAAAGCCCCCGCCAGAAAAGCGTCGGCCTCCTCGTCGAAGAAAGCCTCCTCCTCCTCGAAGAAAGCCTCGAGCTCCTCGCGGAAAGGCGGCTCGTCGTCGTCCTCCTCCTCCAAGAAGGGTGCCTCGAAGAAAGCTTCGTCGTCCCGCAAGGGCGGCTCGAAAAAGGCCTCGTCCAAGAAGGCTTCGGCCTCCAAACGGCGCGCGCCGAAGTCGATCATCATCGGCGATCCGGCCGAGTAGTCCTGCCCTTTACCGGGCGGCCGGCGCAGGCCGGCCGCCCGTATTGCGCCGGGTTCGCTTGCCCTGTCGCGTTGGCCAATGAATAATCAGCCTCGAATCCTTCAGCATTCGAACCTGGCGCAACGTGACCATCGAGACCGGAACTCGCATTGGACGCTATGAGGTGGTCTCCCCATTAGGGTCGGGGGGTATGGGTGAGGTGTATCGCGCCCGCGACACCCGGCTCGAGCGCGACGTCGCCATCAAGCTGCTCCCGCCGCACCTGCAGCAGGACGAGGACTCGCTGCAGCGCTTCGAGCGCGAAGCGAAGATCATCTCCGGCCTCAACCACCCGCACATCCTGACGATCCACGAAGTCGGGAAAGTGCGCCTGCGCGGCGCCTGGCGCTCGACGCATTACATGGTCACGGAGTTCATCGACGGCATGACGCTGCGCGAGCTGATGGCGCGCGAGAACGAAGGCCGCCGGATGATCGATTACCTCGCGCAGGTGGCCGAGGCATTACAGAAAGCGCATACCGCCGGGATCGTGCACCGCGACCTCAAGCCGGAGAACGTGATGATCACGGGCGACGGCTACGCCAAGGTCCTGGATTTCGGCCTGGCGAAGGTTTACGGCTCGTGGTTCAACAGCACGCGCAGCAAGCCGCTGCCGGTCGACGACGACTTCGCGCAGACGGAGCGCTTTCAGACGCAGCAGGGCACGGTCATCGGTACGGTCGGCTACATGTCGCCCGAGCAGGTGCAGGGAAAGCTGATCGATCACCGGTCGGACATCTTCTCGTTCGGCTGCATCCTTTATGAAGTCGTGGCCGGCCATCGCGCCTTCGAAGCCGAGGGGCTGATCGACACGCTGCATCTGATCATCCATGGCTCCCCGGCGCCGCTGCCGTCCAGCGTCAGCCCCGAGCTGCGGCAGATCGTCGATCGCTGCCTGGCCAAGAAAGCGGAGGGGCGGTTCGAATCGATGAAAGCCATCGCCGTGGCGCTGCGCCAGGCCGGCTGGCAGTGGGACGGCATCGTCGGTGCGGCCACCGGGAAGAATCGCACGAAGACGAATGCGTCGACAGGCCGCGTCTCCGGGCGCATCAAATCCATCGCCATCCTGCCGTTCGCGAACACGAGCAACGATTCGGAGATGGAGTACCTCAGCGACGGCATCACGGAGAGCATCATTCAACTCCTGTCGCGCGTCGGGAAACGCCTCAAGGTCATGGCTCGCAGCACCGTCTTCACGTACAAGGGCCGCGACGTCACCCCGCAGAAGCTGGGGGAGGAGATGGACGTCACGGCCGTCGTCACCGGACGCGTCCAGCGCATCGGCGCCACGCTCATCATTACGGTGGAGCTGGTGAGCACGCGCGACGGCTCGCAGATCTGGGGCGACCGCTATCGCCGCCCCTTCTCGGACGTCTTCGAGGTGCAGGACGAGATCGCGACGCAGATCTCCGAGCAGCTCAAGGTGAAGCTGACGACGACGGAAAAGCGCCGCCTGGCCCGCCGTCCCACGCGGCACTCCGAAGCCTACGAGCTCTATCTCAAGGGCCGCTTCCATGTGAACAAGCGGACGATCGAGGGCGTGCAGCGCGCCATCGAGCAGTTCGAGCATGCCATCGAAGTCGACCCGAAGTACGCGCTCGCGCACGCCGGTCTCGCCGATTGCTACATGGTCCTGAGCAGCCGTTTCCTCGCGCCGCCGGCGGCGGGCTACACGCGCGTGGAGTCGGAGGCGCGGCGGGCCATCGAGCTCGATCCGACGCTGGCCGAGCCGCACGCGACGCTGGCCGCGCTGCAGTTCCTCTATCGCTGGAACTGGGGGGATGCCGACCGCGAGTTCCGCGAAGCGATTCACCTGGAGCCGAGCTACGCCACGGCGCACCACTGGTATTCGGCGTTCCTCTCCTGGATGGAGCATCACGACGACGCGCTGCGCGAAGGAAAGATCGCCGCCGATCTCGAGCCGCTCTCGCTGCTGCTCAACATCAACTACGCCGACCTGCTCTACTTCGCCGGCCGTCACGACGACGCACTGCAGGCCAGCCGCAAGGTGCTGGAGCTCGAGCCCGACTTTTTCCTCGCGCACCTGCTGGTGAGCCGGATCTATTCGACGAAGGGGATGTACAACGAGGCGCTGCAGTCGGTGCAGACGGCCATCGCCGCCGAGTCCGGCGAGTACCCGGAGCTGATCGGCGGCCTCGGCTACATCTACGGCCGCATGGGCGCCCGCGAGCGCGCCGAAGCGGTGTTGCAGCGCCTCGAAGACATGAGCGTCGAGAAGTTCGTGGCCCCGATCTTCTTCGCCGAGGTGTGCATGGGGATGGGAGACATCGACCGCGCGCTGAACTACGCGGAGGCTTTCTTCCGGATGCGCGGCGACATCGGCGAGCTGCTGGTCGGCCCGCGGTTCGAGCCGCTGCGCCTGGACCCCCGCTTCCAGAAGATGCTCCGCAAAATCGATTTCCCCCCGAAGACCTGGGACCCGAAACCGGTCAACCCGGCGCCGACCGAAACGACGGTGTAGCGCGAGCAGTCTCGCTTCGCGCGCGGCAACAAACGAAAACGGCCGCCCCGGGAAGGGCGGCCGTGGTGAATTTCGATTTGGCTCCGACAGTAGGACTCGAACCTACGACCCGCGGATTAACAGTCCGCTGCTCTACCAACTGAGCTATGTCGGAATACTCGGTGCTCCGAAAGGCGACGGAAAATACCATTGCCACCTGCCCCCGTCAAGGCAAGCAGCCGGGTTAACGGGAAGTCTCCGGACTTTATTCGAGCGTCGTCTACAATTCGCCCCGAATGTCCCGCGAGATCGTGATCAATGCCACCAAACACGAGTCGCGGATTGCCGTGCTCGACGAAGGCCAGTGCGTCGAGCTCTGGGTCGAGCGCACCCGCCACCGGACGATCGTCGGCAACATCTATAAAGGACGCGTCACCAAGGTCCTGCCCGGCATGCAGTCGGCCTTCGTCGACCTCGGCCTCGAGCGCGACGCCTTCCTCTACGTCTCGGACGTCCTCGACGACCTCGAGGAGTACGAGAGCGAGACGCGTGACGAGCTCCACCTGGATGACGTCCCGCACCCGCACCGCTCGGAAGCCTCGATCTCGGACCTGCTCCGCGAGGGGCAGGAGATCGTGGTCCAGGTATCGAAGGACACGATCGCCGGCAAGGGCGCCCGCATCACCAGCCACATCACGCTGCCGGGCCGGTTCCTCGTCTACATGCCGACGGTCAACCACATCGGCGTCTCCCGCCGCATCGACGGTGAGGAGGAGCGGACGCGGCTCAAGGAGATCCTCGAACGGATCCGCCCCTCCAGTCACGGCGGCTTCATCGTCCGCACGGCCGGGGAGGGGCGCGACGAGGAGGAGTTCCTCGCCGACCTCAAGTACCTCACGGACCTCTGGGAGCAGATCCGCCGCCGCGCCGAGAAGTCGTCGGCGGCCACGGCCATCCATCACGACCTCGACCTCGTGCTCCGGACGATCCGCGACGTGCTCTCGCCCGAGTTCAAGAGCGTCTGGGTCGATTCGGTCGATCAGTACCAGCGGGTCGTCGAGTTCCTCGACCAGATTCAGCCGGCACTCGTGCCGCGCGTCCGTCTCTACCGGCGCGATGAGCCGATCTTCGACGACTTCGGTATCGAGCCGGAGATCGCTAAGGCGCTCAAGTCGAAGGTCTGGCTCAAGTCGGGCGGCTACATCGTCATCAACCAGACCGAGGCGCTCGTCGCCATCGACGTGAACACCGGCAAGTACGTCGGCAAGAAGAACCTCGAGGAGACGGTCTTTCGCACTAACCTCGAAGCGGCGAAGGAGATCGTCCGGCAGATCCGCCTCCGCGACCTCGGCGGGATCATCGTGCTCGACTTCATCGACATGGAAGATCCGGCGAACCGGCAGAAGCTGTTCGAGACGCTGGAGAACGAGATCAAGAAGGATCGCTCGAAGACGAAGATCCTGCAGATCTCGGAGTTCGGCCTGATCGAGATGACCCGCAAACGGGTCCGCCAGAGCCTGGAGCGTTCCCTGACGCAGGCCTGCCCCTACTGCGGCGGCAGCGGCCGCATCAAGTCCAACACGACCATCGCGCTGGAGATCTGGCGCGAGCTGATGAAGGTGCGCGACTTGAACGAGGGGCAGGACGTGATCGTCCGCGTCAACCCGATCGTGTACGGCACGCTCCACACCGGCGACCCGATCTTCGAGGAGCTGGAACGCACCCTCGGCATCCATCTGGTGTTCAAACCGGAGGAGTCGCTCCACCACGAACAATTCGATGTGATGAGGATTTGACCTGAGGGCCCGGGGATCAGCGCTGGGCCCGGTTGGGGGTCAGGCGCTTGGTTCGGGGGGCTGCGTCTACTGGCGGCGCGTCTCCTCGAACCTCGGGCCTGAGACCCACTGGGCGCCGAGCCCTGGGCCCCGATCCCTCGGCACGCCGTGTGCACTTTTGCCGGGTCCGGAGTTGATTGTCTTTGGAAGACACGTTTAACAACCTAGCCGCTTTTCTGAACAGTCTCGATGCCGAAGGGGAGCAGAAGTTCGAGCTATCCCATTCGCTCGTGATCATTTGCCCGGATTGCGGCAAGAACATCGCGTTCCGTGGCCGCTGCCCCAAGTGCGCGGGCAATAGCTGGATTCCCGCCGGTCACTCGGGCGGCATCTTCGAGCGGATGAAGGCCCAGCGCCTCCGCCGGATGATCAGCGACGAGGACGACACCGCCTCGATGCACCGCCACGAGGAGCGCCTCCCCGACGCGCCCGAGCTCGACGAGCCGGTGTAATCGGCCGAGACGAAATCGGACACTTAAAGTGTCCTCCAGACGAGACTGAGATCGTTTTGAGTGGTCGGAAATCGGTTTTGAGTGTTGACACTCCAGACCGATCTTCGAGACTCGGGCTGGCTCCCGAGACACGGCGCGGCGAATTCGCCACACTTCAAACCGGTGAGCCACCGCTCTTTTGCACGTGTAGCAGAGCGGTGGCTGTTTCCTGCATGGGCTTTTAACTCTGCGACGGTTCTGTTCGGAAATCAGCCGGCGGCACTCGCCTAGTTATCCAGGCCCTCGCGCAGGTACTCTTCCTCGATCAAACGGCGGAAGAGCTGTTCCCACTCGCGGGTGCCTTCGCGGGGTTTGTCGCGCATGGTGGCCAGGCGGCGGCGGACCGTCTCTTCGCGCTCTTCCTCGCGGCGGAGCTCCTCCGCGAGGGCGTGCGCGATCGACTGCCGGACGACTTCACGATCCTTGAGCAGCGTGACGTTTTTCGTACGCATCAATGCGTCGAGCAGCTCGCGCGCGAGCTGGTTGACCCGCTCGCGCGACATTCGGACCATATCTGATTCTACGCTCAGTGGATTGTATCGTCCGTCGGATCTGTGGAACCTTCCTCCACCGGCTCGCTGGCCGTTTCGGTCGACTCCTGTTCTTCGTCTTCCCCGTCACCAGTCTCGGCGGGCTGGTCGCGGTCGATCAGCTTCACCGCCGCCACCACCGTATCGCCCTCGTCGATGTTGATCACCCGGACGCCCTGCGTCTTGCGGCCGGCGATGCGGATGCTGTCGATGCCGGTGCGGATCATCATGCCCTGCTCGGTGATGAGCAGCACGTCCTCGTCTTCACCGACGTGGGCGATGCCCGCGACCTTGCCGTTCTTGTCCGTGATCTTCACGTTGGCCAGACCGAAGCCGCCACGGCGCTGCAGGCGATACGCGGAGACCGGCGTCCGTTTGCCGAAGCCCTTCTCCGTGATCGTCAGGATGTAGCCGCGATCGTCGGCCGCCGGCGTGACGTCCTCGTCACCCTCGATGTCGGCCGCTTCTTCGATCATCTCTTCCGGAGGCGTCTCTTCGCCCGCATCCTCGTCGGCCACCGGCGGGGGAGCGACTTCGTTGGCCGCTGCCGGCAGGACGTCCATCTCGATGACCGAATCGTCGCCGCGGAGCGAGATCGCCTTCACGCCGGCCGCGCCGCGGCCCATCGGGCGCACGTGCGACTCGGGGAAACGGATGGCCATGCCGCCGATCGTGCCGACGAAGATCTCGTCGTGCCCGCTCGAGAGGCGCACCGCATAAAGGTCGTCCCCTTCGGCGATGTCGATGGCGATGATGCCGGCCGCGCGCACGTTCGAGAACGCCGCCAGCTCGGTTTTCTTGATCTTCGCGCCGCGCGTGGCCATGACCACGTACTTGCCTTCGGTGAAGTCGCGCGTCGTCAGCAGTGCGCGGACGCTTTCGTTCTGCTCGATCGGCAGCAGGTTCACGATCGCCTTGCCGCGCGCGTTCGCCGCGACTTCGGGAATCTGGTGCACCTTCAGCCAGTACATCCGGCCGCGATCGGTGAAGACCAGGATGTAGGAGTGGGCGCTGGCGACGAAGAGGTGCTCGACGATGTCCTCTTCCTTCGTCTGCATGCCGATGCGGCCTTTGCCGCCGCGGCGCTGCGCGCGATAGAGGGAGAGCGGCGAGCGCTTGATGTAGCCGCCGCGCGACACGGTGATGACCATGTCCTCGTCGGCGATGAGGTCCTCGATCGAAATGTCGCTCGAGTCCGGGATGATCTCGGTGCGGCGCGCATCGGCGTACGCCTCTTTGATCTCGCGCAGCTCGGTGGCGATGATCTCGAGCACGAGGCGCTCGGAGGCGAGGATCTCCTTGAGGCGCGCGATGAGGGCGAGGATCTCCTGATACTCGTTGATCAGCTTCTCGCGCTCGAGGCCCGTCAGGCGCTGGAGGCGCATGTCGAGGATCGCCTGCGCCTGGAGCTCGCTGAACTGCCAGTTCTGCACGAGTCCCGTCTTCGCTTCCGGCGGCGTGCGGCTGGAGCGGATGAGGGAAATGATCTCGTCGAGCACGTCGAGCGCACGGACGAGGCCTTCGAGGATGTGCGCACGCTCTTCGGCCTTGCGCAGCTCGAAGCGGGTGCGGCGGATGACGATCTCTTTGCGGTGCTCGACGAAGTGGCGGAGGATCGTGCCGAGGTCCATGACCTCCGGCTTGTTGTTGACGATGGCCAGGAAGATGATGCCGAACGTCGTCTGCATCTGCGTGTTGCGATACAGGTGGTTCAGCACGACCTCCGCCATCGCATCGCGCTTCAGCTCGATGACGATGCGGATGCCCTCGCGGCTCGACTCGTCGCGCATGTCGGAGATGCCTTCGATGCGCTTCTCGCGCACCAGCTCGGCGATCTTTTCCTGCAGGCGCGCCTTGTTCGTCATGTACGGGATCTCCGTCACGACGATCTGCTGGCGCTCCGACTTCTTCATGGTCTCGAAGTGGGCGCGGGCGCGCACCTGGATGATGCCGCGGCCGGTCTCGTAGGCCTGCTTGATCCCTTCGAGGCCGTGGATGAAGCCGGCCGTCGGAAAGTCGGGACCCGGGACGACGGTCATGAGCTCCTGCACCGTCACGCGCGGGTTGTCGATCAGCATCAGGACGGCGTCGATGATCTCGCCGAGGTTGTGCGGCGGGATGTTCGTGGCCATGCCGACGGCGATGCCGGACGAGCCGTTGACCAGGAGGTTCGGATACTTGGCCGGCAGCACGGAAGGCTCGGAGAGCGAGCCGTCGTAGTTCGGCACCCAGTCGATCGTTTCCTTGTCGATGTCGTCGCGCATCAGCTCTTCGGCGAGGCGCGTGAGCCGGACTTCGGTGTAACGCATGGCCGCCGGGTTGTCGCCGTCGAGCGAGCCGAAGTTCCCCTGGCCGTCGACGAGGCGGTAGCGCATCGAAAAGTCCTGCGCCATACGGACGACGGTGTCGTAGATCGCCGAGTCGCCGTGCGGATGGAACTTACCCATCACGTCGCCGACGATACGCGCGCTCTTCTTGTACGCCTTGCCGGCCGTGTTCCCCTGCTCGTACATGCCGTAGAGGATGCGGCGGTGGACCGGCTTCAGCCCGTCGCGAACGTCGGGCAGCGCACGCCCGATGATGACCGACATCGCGTAGTCGAGATACGACTTGCGCATCTCGTCTTCGATGTTGACGGGAATGCGGGTCTCGTTGAGTCCTGTGTAATCGAAATCAGCCATTCGTTAGTTTTTGGTATTTGGTTTTCGGTTTTCGGTTGTGATTTTGGTTAAGTCGCGCGTCGTGGTGTTCGGTGAAAGGCTCGCGGCGCGCAGCACCGAAAACCAAGAACCCAACAACCAAAAACTCTCTCTAGATGTCCAGATTCTTCACGTCCAGCGCATTCTCCTGGATGAACTCGCGGCGGGGCTCGACCTGGTCGCCCATGAGGATCGTGAAGAGCTGCTCGGCGCCGACGGCGTCCTCGATCGTCACCTGCAGCAGGCGGCGGGTCTCGGGGTTCATCGTCGTTTCCCAGAGCTGCTCGGGGTTCATTTCGCCGAGGCCTTTGTAGCGCTGGATCGTCAGTCCCTTCTCGGCCATCTTGAAGATCTGGTCGAGCAGATCGTCGATGGTCGCGAAGACCATCGCCTCATCATTGTGCGTGACGGTGTACGGCGGCAGGCCGAAGGCCGAGAGCTGCTCGAACGCTTTCCCCATCTGGCGGAACTCGTACTGGTTGAGCAGGTCGTTGTTGAGCGACGCTTTGCGCGCGCTGCCGTTCACGCCGTAGGAGAACTGCACGATCGACGTCTCCGTGACTTCGTCCGTGACGATCTCCACGTTCTGCAGGCCGGCGTTCGTCAGCGCGGCGGCGATTGCCGCCACTTTCTCCCGATCGGCGAGCGCGGTACGGTCGGTGAAGTTCTCGGCGAACAGGACGTCCAGCGCTTCGCGCGGCGCGCCGCGGAGCGAGATCTTCCGTGCATAGGCGCGGTACTCGTCCATCCGCTGGAGCATGTTGATCAGCGCTTCACCGCTGATGGCCATGCCGGCCTGCGGAGTGATCGACACCGACTCGGCGATGCGGTTGAGCAGGAAGCGCGACTTCTCGAACTCGTCCTTGAGGTACGTGTCCTTCTTCCCCTGGGCGATCTTGTAGAGCGGCGGCTGCGCGATGTAGAGGTAGCCGCGGTCGATGATCTCCCGCATGTGGCGGAAGAAGAACGTCAGGATCAGCGTGCGGATGTGCGAGCCGTCGACGTCTGCGTCCGTCATGATGATGATCTTGTGGTAGCGGAGCTTCGCGACGTCGAAGTCTTCGCGGCCGATGCCCGTGCCGAGGGCCGTGATCATCAGGCGGATTTCCTCGGAGGAGAGCATCTTGTCCAGACGCGCCTTCTCGACGTTGAGGATCTTGCCCTTGAGCGGCAGCACCGCCTGGAAGCGGCGATCGCGTCCCTGCTTGGCCGAGCCGCCTGCCGAGTCGCCTTCGACGAAGTAGATCTCGCACCACTGCGGATCGCGCTCCTGGCAGTCAGCCAGCTTGCCCGGCAGCGACGCCGAATCGAGGGCGCCTTTGCGGCGGGTCAGGTCGCGTGCCTTGCGGGCCGCTTCACGGCCGCGCGCGGCGTCGATGATCTTTTCGGTGATCCGCTTCGTCTCGCGCGGGTTCTCCTCGAAGTACTCGGCGAGCTTCTCGTTCATGATCGCCTCGATCCACGTCTTCACGTGGGACGAGACGAGCTTGTCTTTCGTCTGCGACGAGAACTTCGGGTCGCGGATCTTGATCGAGATGATGGCCACGAGGCCTTCGCGGATATCGTCGCCCTCGAGCGTCAGCTTCAGCTTTTCGAGGACGCCCGTCTCCGTGACGTACTTGTTGACCGTGCGCGTCAGCGCGCTCTTGAAGCCGGCCAGATGCGTGCCGCCGTCCGAGTTTTTGATGGTGTTCGTGAACGTGTAGATGCTGTCGCTGTAGCCGTCGTTCCACTGCAGCGCGATCTCGACCTGCTCGCCGTCTCTTTCCTCGCGGATGAAGATCGGGTTCTCGTGCAGGGGAGTCTTGTTCTTGTTCAGGTCGCGGACGAAGGAGACGATGCCGCCTTCGTACATGAACTCGTGGTGCTTCTCGCTCCGCTCGTCCTTGATCTCGATCTGGATCCCGGAGTTCAGGAACGCCAGCTCGCGCAGACGCTGCGAGAGCGTGTCGAAGTTCATCTCGGTGACGGAGAAGATCTCGGCGTCCGCCTTGAACGTCACGCGCGTGCCGCGCAGCGTCGTCTTTTCGCCCTTGACGATGGACGTCGTCGGCAGGCCGCGCTCGTAGCGCTGGCGCCAGACGAAGCCGTCGCGATTGATCTCCAGCTCCAGCCATTCGGAGAGGAAGTTGACGACCGAGACACCGACGCCGTGCAGGCCGCCGGAGACTTTGTACGAATTGTTGTCGAACTTACCGCCGGCGTGCAGCTCCGTCATGATGACTTCGGCCGCCGACCGCCCTTCTTCCTTGTGGATGTCGACCGGGATGCCGCGGCCGTTGTCCGTGACCGTGACGGAGTTGTCGAGGTGCACCGTGACCGTGACCTTGTCCGCATGTCCGGCCAGCGCTTCGTCGATGGCGTTGTCGACGACTTCGTAGACCATGTGGTGCAGGCCGCTGATGTCGTCCGTGTCGCCGATGTACATCCCGGGGCGCTTGCGCACCGCATCGAGTCCCTTGAGGACTTTGATGTCTTCTGCTGTGTAGTTTTCTGCCATCCGTCGCTTTCGAAAGAGGTTGTTCGAAGGTTGCGGGCGCCATCCCTTGACGCCCTTCGGGCGCCTCTTCTGGCGCCCTCTTTTGCCCAGTTCGTGAGCGGAAGAGTAACCGGGGAATTGAAACGCTTTATTGTACTGCAAAATTGCGATTTCAGCCGAAATCGTTTGCAGCCGTAACTCGCCCATTTTCAACGTTTAGGCGGCGGTGCGGACCGGCCTCCAGCACCTGCAGAAAAGCCTCCTTCGCGGAGGTCGCGAAGACCTGCGTTTCAGGCGGCAATTTCGTCAACAGATCCTGCAGAATCAGCAGGTCGAGCTCGGCGTCGACGTCGTCCAGCAGGAAGAGAGGCGCGTCGTCGTGCCGCCGCCGGAAAAGCTCCAGCTTGGCGAACTTGAGGAACAACACGATCATCTTCTGCTCCCCTCCGCTCAGCACCTCGGCCGCCGGTCTCCCGTTCACCAGGAACTCGATGACGTCACGCTGCGGCCCGACCAGCGACATCTTGGCCCGCAGCTCGTGCCTCCGGATCTTCGCCAGGTCCTCGGTCGTGCTCGGCTTGTACGACATCGTCACACCGGTGACGTGGTAGCGGTGCGCTTCGACGATCTCGCGGAACACGGCGCTCAGGTCGACCGCGTACGCGCCCCGCGTCCGATGCACAGCAGCAGCAGCCACCATGAGCTCGTTGTCCCAGGCGTCGAGCGTCGTGGCCACCTGCCGGTGCAGTGCGACCTCGGCCAGAAGCGCATTCCGCTGCTTGAGCACCCGTGTGTAGCGCGCGAGCTGCTCGACGTACGCCGGCTGCACGCTGGCGATGCCGCGGTCGATGAACCGGCGCCGGTCTTCGGGCGTGCCTCGGATGACGTCCAGCCGCGCGCTCGAATAGGCAAAGACGCTGAGGGTGCCGAGGTAGGCGGGGAGTGTGACCTTCTCGCCGTTGATCATCAGGACCCGCCGTTTCGTCTCGCCCGTCTCGAGGCCGACCGACAGATTCTTTTCAACCCCGGCGCGCGCCAGCGCGCCGGCGGCAAAAATATTTTTTTCGTCGAACTGAAAAAGCGACGAGACGCGGTTCGTGCGGAACGATTTCGTCGTGGCGAGAAAGTAGATCGCCTCGAGCAGGTTCGTCTTCCCCTGCCCGTTGCGCCCCACGACGATGTTCGACTTGTCGTGAAACTCGATCTCCCCCGGCGCGAGGTTGCGGAAGGATTGAGTCGTGAGGCGCTTCAGAATCACGTTGTCGGTTTTCCGTTGCCCGTTGTCCGTACCCTACCGCGACTGAGCCACGGACGACGGACGACGGGCAACGGACAACGCGCCGTCTCTACGCCAGCCGCATCGGCATCACGACGTACAAATAGTCGTACGGCAGATCCTCGGCCTGCGTGGCCGGGCGGCCGATGCACTGGCTGTTCTCGTCCTTCAGGTCGAGCGAAACGCTCGGGGTGTCGGTGGCGCTGAGGAAGTCCATCACGTACGCGGCGTTGAGGCCGACGAAGAACGCCGCGCCGGCGTAATCGATCGGAACCGTCTCGCGGGCATCACCGAGCTCCGGGTTCGTCGACGAGACCGTGAGTTTCCCCGGCGCGAAGTCGAAACGGATGGCGCGGGTGCGCTCGTTCGCCACGAGCGAAATGCGCTTGATCGTCGCCAGGAGCCGCTCGCGGTCGACGAAGACCCTGCGGTCGTTGTCGCGAGAGATGACTTCCATGTAGTTCGGGAAATTGACGTCGATCATGCGCGCCAGGAGGCGGCGGTCGCCGGCTTCGAAGAAGAGCTGGTTCTCGGAGACGCCGAAGCGCACGTTGCCGTCCTCGCCTGCTTCGAAGCGGAGGATCTCGTCGAGCGCCTTCCGGGGCACGAGGATCGTGAGGTCCGAGCCTTTGCCTTTCTTCCCCCCGCCGGAGGCGGGAAAATTGATCAGGGCCATGCGATGGCCATCGGTCGCGACCATCTCCATCTTCGTCGGCTGCACTTTGAGCAGCGCGCCGTTGAGCTGGAAGCGGGTCTCCTCGTGCGTGATGGCGAACTTCACCTTGCCGACCATGGTCTTGAGCTCGTCGAGCGGCATGGCGTAGGCGTCGTCGACATTCACCGTCGGCAGGGTGGGGTAGTCGTCGGCCGGCAGGCCGAGGATGCGGAACTTGGCGGTGCCGGACTCGATGAGCATCGAGTTGTTCTCCTGCAGCGCGAAGTGGACGTCTTCATCGGGGAGAGAACGGACGATGTCGAAGAGACGCTTCGCTTCGAGCGTGACTCCGCCGGGCGTGGTGATGCGCGCGCCGGTCGAGCTGAGGATCGTCACGTCGAGATCGGTCGCGGCGATCTGAAGCCGTCCGTCGAGCGCCCGGAGAAGCACGTTCGAGAGAATCGGAATCGTCGAGCGCTTCTCGACCACTCCCTGGCAAAGCTGGAGTTCTTTCTGAAGATCCGCTTTTGCGACGGTCAGCTCCATGTAGTCTCTTCCTTCTTTGAAACCATATTTCTTTTCTTAGTAGTGGTGGTAGTAGTTGCTGTGGATATCGGGGACGATCGTCGCAAACGCTTCGAAAGTATAGCAGTCGGAGTCATTCACGCCTGCGGGTATCGGTGTGGAAAAGCAGCCCGGTTTTCCGCAGCTTTCCGCAGTTTTGGCGAAGTCGTCGTCGGCACCGAAAATCATCCACATGTTTTGGATGAGGGAATCCGCAGGCTCTGCGGAAAACGTCGCGGGAGAGGAATCGCGGCTCATCGGAACTGCTTCGTCAGCATCTCGATGGTGTTCGCAAGTTGCTGATCCTGCTCCATCAACTCGGTGATGCGCTGGACCGAGTACATGACGGTCGAATGATGTTTATTGTTGAAGATCTTGCCGATCTCCGGATACGAGAGGTCCGTGAGCTCTTTGCAGATGAACATCGCCACCTGGCGAGGGAAGGCGATCGTCTTGGCGTTGCTCTTCGATTTGATGTCGCCGACCTTGAGGCCATAGTGCGCGGAGACGATGCGCAGGATCTCCGTCGGGGTGATCGGTTTGTTCTCCTTCGAGAGAACGTCCCGGAGCGCCTCCTTCGTCAGATCGATGCTGATGAGGCGGGTACCGGCCAGCGAAGCGTAAGCGATGACACGGTTCAGGTGTCCTTCGAGCTCGCGGATGTTCGAGCGCACCCGCTCGGCGATGAAGAGAGCCACCTCGTTCGGCAGATCGATGTGCTTGTCTTCGGCCTTCTTCCTCAAGATGGCGACCTTCGTCTCCAGGTCGGGCGCCTGGATGTCCGCCGTGAGACCCCACTCGAAGCGTGAGCGGAGACGCTCTTCTAATGTAGGGATCTCTTTTGGCGGCCGGTCGGAGGTGAAGACGATCTGTTTCTGCGACTCGTAGAGCGCATTGAAGGTATGGAAGAACTCTTCCTGCGTCCGCTCCTTGCCGGCGATGAACTGGATGTCGTCGAGCAGGAGGGCATCGAGCGAGCGGTACTTTTCCCGGAACGGACCCATCCGGTCGTAGCGGATCGAGGTGATGAGCTCCGTGACGAACGTGTCGGCCGACATGTACAGCACCTTTACGTTCGCCCGCGACTCCCTGATCTGCTGGCCGATGGCCTGAATCAGGTGGGTCTTGCCGAGGCCGGCCCCTCCATAGATGAAGAGAGGATTGAACGAACCGCTCGGATTCTCGGCGACCGACTTGGAGGCGGCGTAGGCGAGCTGGTTCGAGTTACCGATGACGAACGAGTCGAAGCGGTAGCGGGGATTGAAGACCGCAACCGGGATGTCGGCCGTGATGATCGGGGCCGGAGCGATCAGCTCGTCATCGAGTCCCACGCCTTCCACGACGAAGTGGACCTGGATCCGTTCGGGGGAGATCTCGTTCAGGATCGAACGGATGTGGACGCCGTACCGCTCGCGGATTTCCTCGACAAAACGCTGCGAGGGCACCCGGATATCGATGGTGTCCCCTTTTTGTGCGACGAGTCGCGTCGGCGCCAGCCAACTCTCATACTCCGTCGTGTCAATGACTTGCTCGAGACGGCCTAGGACCTGGTGCCAGATGTTCATCAGGAGGGACGGTGTATCTCCTTGAGAATCCACAGGTTTTCCGCAGTTGTGGAAAATCAGGGAGTCTGCTAAAGGGGGAGCGAGTCTAGCACAGCGGTTGGGGGCGCGGAAGGGGGAACCCCCCTGGCCGGGGCCCAGTGGCGGTTAGGCCGGGCGGTGTGTTGATGCGAGGCCGGCGCCGGCCACCCCACGTCCTACAGATCAGATCCCAGGATTTCGCTTCCGGAAGCGAAACTTTCGCTTCCGCATGCACCCTTGGGAACACGGACAGACAGGAGTGTCTGTCCTACAAAAACGGGGGGAGGGGCGGGGCACAGGGGGGAGTGGCGGACGAGCTCTCCGTCGACGTATCCAGCGCGGCCCACCCGACCTCGGGCCCGACCCCAACCAGGCCCTGGGCCCCGGGCTCCGAGCCCCAGCGGAATTTCCTTCTTTCCTAATGCGGTTTGCGCGTCCGGCCTGGGCACTGCCGTTTGACCGAGCTGCGTCCGGCGAATATACTCATCTCTTTCTTTTCAGAGGGTTACAAATGGCAACGAAGCGTACCTTTCAACCGAACAATCGCCGCCGCAAGCGCACGCACGGTTTCCTCGTCCGGATGCGCACCAAGGATGGACAGGCGGTGCTGTCGCGCCGTCGCCGTAAAGGCCGCAAGCGTCTCGCGGTTTAACCGCTCGGCGCTCAGCTCGGGGGCCACGACGCCGGTGACGGAGCCTTTGGCAACGAACTCCGGCGGTCGTACCGCCTTTCCCAAATCCAGGAGACTCGCGAAACGCCGCGAGTTTCTTCGTGTTTACGACACCGGGCAGAAGGTCCACTCCCGTTATGCCGTGCTCTTCTGGGCACGGAACGACCAGCCGCATTCACGGCTCGGCATCACCGCGACCAAAAAGATCGGCAAGGCGAACGTCCGCAACCGCGTCAAACGCTGGACCCGTGAGATCTACCGTCAGCAGCGAGAGCCGCTCGGGATCGACAGCCGGATGGTGGACGTCGTCGTGAACCTCAAGAACAACGCCGTGCAGACCACCTTCGAGGAGTTCCGCCGCGAGCTCACCCGCGCACTCGCGCGTGTCGTGACCGAGGCTGGACGCTGATGGTCATGGGTCGCGTTGCGCTTTTCTTCCTCCGTTCCTACAAGCGCTTCATCTCTCCTCTGCTCCCGCCGATGTGCCGCTTCGAACCAACCTGCTCCGTTTTCATGATGCAGGCGATCGAAAAGTATGGTTTGCTCCGCGGCCTCTGGCTCGGCATCCGGCGCCTCGCGCGCTGCCATCCATTGAATCCTGGAGGTTGGGACCCCGTCCCGTGACATGGAAAGACGAATTTTTCTTGCGATCGTGATCTCGCTGGCCCTCCTCTGGGGCTGGGCCGCGATCGCCCCGAAGCTGTTCCCCGACCTCGTGAAGACGCAGGAGCCGGTCACGTCGACCGCCTCCACCTCCACGGCCGGCACCTCGACCTCGACGGCCGCTTCCTCGACCGCTCCGGCGACCGCTACGTCTACCGCCGCTCCGGCTCCGGGCGCGACGCTCGCGCAAGCCACGCCGCAGACGCTCGCACCCGTCGCTGCCACCAGCGTTCAGGTCACGGTAGTCGACACACCGAACTACACCGCCCGCTTCTCCAACCGCGGCGGCCAGCTCATCTCCTTCAGGCTCAAGCACTACAAAGAAGACGACGGCCAGCTCGTCGAGCTCGTGAAGGCGCGTGAGCCGCACCGCTACGACTTCCCGTTCGAGATCCAGCCCGCCAACGCGCAGCTCCTCGTCCCGATCAACACCTCTCTCTATACGGTTTCAGACCGGACCGACCGCGGCGTGCGCGTCCTCGAGTACCGCTGGTCCTCCGGCGGTGTGGCCGTCACGAAGACGTACCGCATGTCGCCGGAGTACCAGTTCGGCTTCAGCGCGCAGATCACCCCGGCCCAGCCGTACCGCCTGGTCATCGGCCCCGGCATCCGCACCCTCTCGGACGAAGAGCAGAAAGATACGCAGGTCATCATCACCGGCAACGGTGTCGTCCAGCGTGAAGGCAAGTTCAAGATCATCGGCCGGGAAAAAGGGGACGCGCTGCAGCTCTTCGAGCGGCCCGAGTTCATCGGCATCGAGGACAACTACTTCCTGACGGTCCTCCGTCCGCAGCAGTCGGGCGAAGGCATCCTTCGCCGCGGCGAGTTCCAGGTCGACGCCAAGAGAAAGCGCAAGGATCTCTACGCTGCCCTCAACGCCACCGGCAACGGCATCGTCGCCGGCGAGGCCTACTTCGGTCCGAAGGAAACCCAGATCCTCGACCGCTACAACCTCGGCGAGGCGCTGCAGTTCGGCTGGTTCAGCATCATCGGCCGCTTCTTCCTCCAGGCGCTGATCTGGATCAACACCTTTACCCACAACTACGGCTTCGCCATCATCGTCCTGACGATCATCATCAAGATCTGTCTCTTCCCGCTGCAGTACAAGTCGATCGTCTCGATGCGGAAGATGCAGACGCTGCAGCCGAAGATGGAGGCGATCAAGGCAAAGTACAAGAAAGCCAAGACCGATCCGGACCAGCGGCAGAAGATGAATACGGAGGTCATGCAGCTCTATCAGAAGGAAGGAGTCAACCCGATGGCGGGCTGCTTCCCGATGCTGCTGCAGCTCCCGATCCTCTGGGGCTTCTACGGCTTGCTCTCGCGCGCCATCGAGCTGCGCAACGCGCCGTTCATCCTCTGGATCCAGGACCTCTCGGATAAGGATCCGTACTACATCACGCCGATCCTCATGACGATCACCTGGTTGCTGCAGACGGCCATCACACCGTCTACCGGCGATCCGATGCAGCGGCGGATCTTCATGATCATGCCGCTCTTCTTCGGCTTTCTTTTCAAGGACTTCCCGAGCGGGCTCGTTCTCTACTGGCTCGTGCAGAACGTGTTGACCATCATTCAGCAGTTGATCATGAACAAGTGGTGGAAGGATCATCCGAAGGAAGATCCGAAAGTCTGAGCCTCCGGCTCGATTTCAAGAGTGCAGGGAACGATCATGGCCCAGCGATTCGAAGGACGAAATCTCGAAGATGCGCTGCAGACGGCGACGCAGTCGTTAGCCGTCGAGCGCTCGCAGCTCACCTATCGCGTGCTGCTGGAAAAGCGCGGCTTCCTCGGTGGCGTGAAACGCGTCGTCATTGAAGTGGACGTAAACGAAGCGGCCCCGCCGCCACCGCTCCAGCCGCTGCCACCGCTGCCGTTCGTTCCGGACGAGCGGCCGGCGCGCGCGCCACACACACGTGAAGGTGGTCTGCCGCCCGACCGCCGTCCTCGTACCGAAGGCGTAGATCGCCCGGATCGTCCCCGTCCCGGCCGTGGTCCCAGCGACGATCGCGGTCCTCGTGGTGGTGGTGGTGGTGGCGGTGGTGGTGCGCGGACCGGCGGCGCTGGTGCTCGTCGCGGTGCTGGCGGAGGACGCGATCGCAATCGCGGTCCGCGTCCCGATGCCGCACCGCGCACCGAAGATCGCTCTCGCGGACGCGGACGCGGACGTGGTCCCGCCGGCGATGACGCGCTGCAGCCGGGCGACTTCGAGAAGTTCATCAACGCTGAAGTGCCGGCGCAGGGTGCAGAGTCGGAAGCGGCCGTCATCGTGCGCGGCTGGTGCGAGCAGGTCATCTCCCTCGCGAAGCTCGAGCTCGAAGTGCGCACCGAAGAAAACGACACGCAGGTGATCGTCCGCCTCTACGGCCTCGACTCGGCGCGCCTGCTGGACCAGCATGGAGAGCTGCTCGACGCCATCCAGGTGCTGGCGAACAAGACCCTCACGGGCCGCAAGATCGAGAAAGAGATCGAGTTCGACTGCCTGCAGTTCAAGGAGAAGCGCACCGAGGAGCTGCGTCAACGCGCTCTGGAAGTAGCGGAACGGGTCCGCAGCGGCGGACGGGAAGAGCTGCTGCCGGCCATGACCCCCATCGAACGCCGCATCGTCCATCTCACTCTGCAGGACGACCCCGAACTGACGACCGACTCGCGCGGCGACGGGTTTTATAAGAGGGTGGCCATCATGCGGAGGAGTGAGTAGCGGTTCTTGTTGTGCATCCCAAGCCGGAAATCCCCCCAATCGACACCATCGTCGCTCCGGCAACCCCAATGGGCCGCAGCGCGCTGGCCATCGTGCGCATCGACGGGCCGGAGAGCGCCGCGATTCTGACGGGGCTCAGCGGAGCCGCGGTGCCGGAGCCGCGGGTGGCCACGTTCACCCGGCTGGCGGAGCTCGATGAATGTGTGGCCATCCGGTATGTGGCGCCGCATTCGTTCACCGGGAACGACCTCGTCGAGTTGACGCTGCACGGGAACCCGCTGCTCGTCGAGCGGGTGCTCGAAGCCTGCATCTCCCTCGGCGCGCGAATGGCCGAGCCGGGGGAGTTCACCGAACGCGCGGTCCTCAACGGCAAGCTCGATCTCGTGCAGGCTGAATCGATCGCGGATCTGATCAACGCCCGCACGCCGCTCCAGGCGAAGCTGTCGCTCTCCAACCTCGGCGGCATCCTGAGCCGCAAGGCCGCGGCCGTTCGCGAAACGCTGCTGCATGTGATCTCCCGCCTGGAAGCGGCCCTCGATTTTTCCGAGGAAGGCTACGAATTCATCAGCCGGGACGAAGCGCGGGCGCAGCTCACCGGTGCGCTTGCCGACGTGCGCCTGCTCGCGCAGTCGTATCGTCGCGGCCGGGCCACGACCGCAGGACTCTCGGCCGTGATCCTCGGCCGGCCGAACGCCGGCAAGTCGACGCTGCTCAACCGCCTCGTCGGCAGCGACCGGGCCATCGTCACCCCGATCCCCGGGACGACCCGGGACATCGTTCGCGAGACCATCGAGATCGGCGGACTCCCGGTGACGCTCGCCGATACAGCGGGTCTGCGCGACAGCGCAGACGTCGTGGAAGGAATCGGCATCGCCCGGGCGCGCGAAGCCGCTGCTACGGCGGACGTCATTCTGTATCTGGTCGACGCCAGCAGCGGGATCACCGAGGAGGACCGGCGGGAGCTGGCCGTCCTGGAGGATGTCCTCCTCATCTATACGAAGGCCGATCTGGCCGCAGCACCTATGGATCAGCTTTCCATTTCCGTCGTATCAGAGCATGGGATTGGTGAGCTGCTCCGCCGCCTTGATGCGGTGGTCCGCGAGCGCTTTGCCGCGCCGGAAGGATCGGCCGTGGTGGTCAATGAACGCCAGCGGGCGGCGGTGGGGGAGTGCGAAGCGGCCTTGGAGGCGGCGCTCGAGGCGCTGGACGCTCAGTTCGACGAGCAGATGATTCTGGTAGATCTGCACCGGGCTGCTGGAGCGCTGGGGCTGCTGATCGGGGCCATCACCCGGGAGGAGATTTACACGGAGATCTTTAGTAAGTTCTGTATTGGTAAGTGAGCCACGGGGAGATGATGGGTCCTATAGGACAGATGGGACCTATGGGACCCCCATGTCCCGCCCCGCCTGTGGATTGGTCGGGGTTGGGCGGCAATGGGTCCCATAGGTCCCATCGTCTCCCTGAAGGCTCGCGGGATTGATCCTCCGCCTCTCCCGTGTTCCACGTGGAACATGCCGCACCTCACTCACTACGACATCCTCGTCATCGGCGGCGGTCACGCCGGCGCCGAGGCTGCTCGCGTCTGTGCCAGAGGCGGCGCCTCCGTGGCCATGGTCACGATGCAGCGGGAAGCTATCGGCCGGATGTCGTGCAATCCCGCCATCGGAGGTCTGGCCAAGGGGAACCTCGTCAAGGAGATCGACGCCCTCGGCGGGTTGATGGGAGAGGCCACCGATCGGGCCGGGATTCAGTTCAAAGTCCTGAACCGCTCCAAGGGACCAGCCGTCCAGGGACCGCGCGCTCAGTGCGATCGCGATCTCTACGCCGCTGCCGTCCAGCAACTGCTGACCGTAGAGCCGAACGTCACCATCGTCGAAGGCTCCGTCACTTCTCTGCTCTACACGGGGCAGCAAGTCCGCGGCGTCATTCTGGGCGATGGGACCTGCCTCACCGCCCGCGCCGTCATCGTCACGACCGGGACGTTCCTTCGTGCCCTCATGCATTCCGGAGAGGTGAAGAGCGTCGGCGGCCGCTTCGGCGAAGCCTCCGCTGAAACGCTCTCCGACTCCCTGAAGGCGCTCGGCCTCGAGCTCGGACGCCTCAAGACCGGCACCCCTCCGCGCATCGATCGCACCACCGTCGACTTCTCGAAGATGGAAGAAGCTCCCGGCGATGCCGTTCCGCGCCCTTTCTCCATCCTCACGGACCGTATTGAGCAGCCACAGATCCTCTGCTGGCTGACCTACACCGCTCCGGAAGCGCATGAACTGATTCGCGCGAATCTGCACCGCGCTCCGATGTACTCCGGGCAGATCAACGCCACCGGCCCCCGGTATTGTCCGTCGATCGAGGACAAAGTCGTCCGCTTCGCGGAGAAGGAGCGCCATCAGGTATTCGTCGAGCCCGAGGGGCTGACGCATCCCTGGCTGTACCTCAATGGGATTTCCACGTCGCTGCCGCCGGACGTGCAGGACGGCGTCGTCCGCTCGCTCCCTGGTTTCGAGCAGGCGACGATCGCCCGCTACGGCTACGCGGTCGAATACGACTTCGTGAATCCCGAGCAGCTCGAGCCGACGCTCCAGGTGCGGGGCATCGACGGTCTGTTCCTCGCGGGGCAGATCAACGGCACTTCAGGCTACGAAGAAGCGGCCGCGCAGGGGCTGCTCGCCGGGATCAATGCCCTGCAGGTCGTTCGTGGCGGTGAGCCGGTCGTTCTGCGCCGCGATCAGGCGTACGCCGGCGTCATGATCGACGACCTCGTGACTCTCGGTACCGAGGAGCCGTACCGGATGTTCACCTCGCGCGCCGAGCACCGCCTGCTCCTCGGCTGCGACTCCGTCTACGAGCGTCTGGCCCCGGTAGCGGAGCGTCTCGGCATCCTGGACGATGAGCGCAAACGCCGTGTCGACGCCCGCATCGCCCGCATGCAGCGCGCCGAACGCGCAGGAGAGCTCGACCTGCGCCCGGATCGCGCCACGAACGAGTGGCTTGCCGCCGCTGACCTCTCCCTGAACGGCCCCACGAGCGTGGCCAAGCTCCTCCAACGTCCCAATCTCGACCTCCCGCGCCTCCTCGACGCGGCGCAACCAGCCCTCCCGGAGCTGACGGAGTCCTTCCGCGCTCTCAGCGAAGAAGAAGAGGAGGGCGTGGTCAGCCGTCTGCGCTACGCCGGCTACATTGAGCGCCAGCAGCGTGAAGCGGCCAAGCTCCACGAGGACGAAGCGCTGAAGATCCCGGCCACGATGACGTACGCGCTGCCTGGGCTCTCCCGGGAGATGACGGAAAAGCTGTCGTTCGTGCGTCCGGCATCACTCGGGCAGGCGAGCCGCATTCCTGGAGTGACGCCGGCGGCGGTGGCGATCATTCGGATGCACGTGAGACGGGGAACCATGAACGCAGAACGCAGAACGCAGAACGCAGAATGAAGAAGCAGTGCGTACGCGGAGCGTTTCTCCATTCATCGTTCTGCGTTCTGCGTTCTGCATTCAACTGACACATCCATGAACGAGAAAGTCACCCTCTACAAAGCCCTTCTCCTCAAGTGGACCGAAAAGGTCAACCTGATCGGTCCCGAGGCGCGCGAGCACCTGGACGAGCACATCACCGAGGCCCTGCATGCCGCCGACATCCTCCGTCCGGTCGGAGAAGTGATGGATTTCGGTTCCGGCGGCGGGTTGCCGGCCATCCCGATGGCCCTCGTTCGGCCGGAGGCGCGGTTCCACCTGGTGGAGGCAGACCAGAAGAAATGGGCCTTTCTCAAGCATGTAGTACGTGAGTGCGGATTGAACTCCCGGGTCTACGGTGATAGATTGCGCAACCTTCTGCCGCGGCTCCCTCAGGACCTTCGCTTCTCACTCGTTGTTTCACGTGCGGTGGGAAGTCCGGAGGAGTGGGTCCCGTCGCTGAAGGAGCATCTGGAGGATGGCGCACGGATCGCCCTCTTTCAGAGCTCGCCCGACACGCCGGAGCTGGCCGGGTTCGAAAAGGGAGAGGTCGTCCGGCTCCCGCGCGGTGATTCGAACTACCTCGCGATCCTGACGTTCCACGTGGAACACTGAATGGCCAAGATCGTCACGCTCGTGAATCAGAAAGGCGGCGTCGGTAAAACGACGACGGCCATCAATCTAGGAGCCTCCCTCGCTGCCTGCGAGCGGAACGTGCTCCTCGTCGACCTCGATCCGCAGGCCAACGCCACCTCCGGCCTTGGTCTCTCCAAGCACGACGAAAAATCCATCTACCCCGTGCTGACGGACAACATGCCCATCAGCCACGTCATCAAGCAGACGGAGCTGCCCAACTTCCACGTGGCGTCGTCATCCGTCGACCTGGTCGCGGCAGAGCTCGAGCTCTCCGACGCCATCGGACGGGAGTTCTACCTCCGCCGCGCCCTGCAGGAAGTCATCGCCAACTACGATTACGTCCTCATTGATTCGCCGCCGTCGCTCGGCCTCCTCACCATCAACGGCCTCACCGCCGCCCATTCGGTGCTCGTCCCCATGCAGTGCGAGTATTTCGCCATCGAAGGTGTGGCGCAGCTCCTCAACACCATCGAACGCGTCCGCGACATGCTCAATCCAGGCCTTGAGATTGAAGGCATCGCCCTCACGATGTACGACGAGCGGATGAACCTCTCCAAGCAGGTGGCGGAGGAAGTACGCAACCACTTCGGGGAGAAGGTCTACAAGACCATCGTTCCCCGCAACGTCCGCCTCGGCGAAGCCCCTTCGTTCGGTAAACCCATCATTCTCTATGACATCCGATCGCGGGGCAGCGAGGCGTACATCAATCTGGCCAAAGAGTTCATCCAGCGAGCGGAGACCGTCCTGACATGAATCCGCAGAAGAAAGTCCTCGGCCGCGGCCTCGGCGCGCTCATCCCGAGCAAGCCCGTTGAACCGCCTCCCCAGGCGGCGCACGTCGCCGGCTCCGGTCTGGCGCTGGTCCCGATCGAGCAGATCTCGCCCAATCCTTACCAGCCACGCAAGACCTTCAACGAGGCCTCGATCGAAGAGCTCGCCCGCAGCGTTCACGAGCACGGCATCGTCCAGCCGCTCGTCGTCGTCCGCCTCGGCGACAACAAATACCGCCTGATCGCCGGCGAGCGCCGCTTCCGCGCCGCCCAGAAGGCCGGCCTCGAAGCTGTCCCCGTCGTCGTCAAGGATGCGATGACGGATGGCGACTCCCTCCAGATCGCCCTCATCGAGAACATCCAGCGCGAAGACCTCAACCCGATCGAAGAAGCGCTCGCTTACCACCAGCTCCATGAGGAGTTCGCGCTGACGCAGGAAGAGATCGCCAAGCGCGTCGGCAAAGAGCGATCAACGGTGGCTAACTTCTTACGGCTCATGAGGTTACCGGAGAGCGTCAAGAAGCTGCTGGCGTCCGGACAGCTCTCCATGGGACACGCACGTGCCATTCTTGCGGTCGAGTCGGCCAAGAAGCAGGAGCAGCTCGCCGAGCGCGTCGTGAAGCGTGGCCTCTCGGTTCGGCAGACCGAGATGCTGGCGGCCGAAAGCTCGCCGAAGGCGGCCGACGAGCCGGACAAGGAAAAGGACGTCTTCACGCGCGACGCGGAAGAGAAACTGGCCCGGACCTTACGTACGAAAGTCGAGATCGACCGCAAACGTCGCGGCGGCATCATTCACATCCGCTTCGGCAGTGAGGACGAGCTGATCCGCGTGGTCGACGAACTGATGGGGAGAAGACGCTGACTCACAATCCTGAGCGAAGCGAAGGATCAATGGAGGCACAGCGAAGATCGTATGGGAGCAGCGTCGCTGTTGCTCCACAGATCCTTCGCTTTGCTCAGGATTACTACTGATGGGGAGAAGACGATGAAAGCAAAGAGCGGCGATCTGAATGGCTTCCTCGACCGCGGTTCGGCCTTCAAGGGCGAGCTCGAGTTCGAGGACACGATGCGCATCGACGGCAAGTTCAACGGCAGGATCAGCTCCAAGAACGAGCTGATCGTCGGCGAGAGCGCCCATATCGAAGGGGACATCCACGTCGGCCGGATCGCCATCAGCGGCACCGTCGTCGGCAAGATCGTGGCGGACCAGAAGGTCGAGATCCACCGCAACGGCAAGGTCTACAGCGACATCGACACCCCGGCCCTCGTCATCGAAGAGGGAGCGATCTTCCAGGGCAACTGCGTCATGGGCGAGCGCAAAGCCGCCAGCGTCACGAACATCGCCACCAAGAGCTGAGACAGCGATTGTGCAGAAAACTGCACCACAACTGCGGCGATAAAAGCACCGAAACTCAGATTGATAGCCGGGAAAGCATCGATGAAAGCGCGGCTTTCAAAACGAAAGGCCCGAAAGGATCGATAAAAGCCCGGCTTTCAAACTGAAAGGCGGGAAAAGATTAATCAAAGCGCGGCTTTCAAATCGATACCGGGAAAGCATCGATGAAAGCGGCGCTTTCAAAGATGAAAGGCGCGAAAGGATCGATGAAAGCGCGGATACCAGATTGACATCCCGGAAATCACCATCGCCATCCGCCTCCCCCAAAAGAAAGGCGAGCATCCGGTCACCCGAATGCCCGCCCCCGAAACTCCGCGGTTCGATCAGTACGCGTTCGACACGTACATCGCGAACTTCTGATTGTGTGACCCGAAGCCCCACGTGTTCACGCTCACATCGGCCGCGAACGACGTCAACGTGCCGGCCGGGATGACGATCATCTCCACGTTATTGCGGCGGTCGTAGACAGGGGTGGACCCGCAACGCAGGGGCGTTCCCGACGACGAGCGCCGCGTTGTACGGCAGGTAACCGAGGTACGCCAGGCCGGAGCGGCCAAGCGCGTCATTGTCGGCCTCAATGAGCGGTGCGTCGAATTGCACCACATAGAGGCCGCGCCCCTGCGGGTAACCGTCGATGGCGCCGGCGGGCGGAAGTAGCGGCTCGCGCGTATCGAGAACCTGGCCGCCCGGAAGATGGACGCGATCCCACTCATCACGGACGCTGCCGGCCGGCCGGTACGCCGGCAGCTTGCCGGCGGTGTTCGTCTACGTGAAGAGCCGCCGGCTGGCAGCCGGCGTACCGGCCGGCAAGCTGCCGGCGCTCCGACGCTCCGCGTCTTTCCGCCCTTACTTCCAGCCGTTCATGCGGGCGGCCAGGATGATCGCCTCAGGGATCGTGTACTCGTCCTCGGGACCCAATCCGTCTTCCCACTGCAGGTCCCAGGCGGCAACATCCTTCTCATTTTGAGTGGCGCTGGTGAAGTTTAGTTCACAGATGTCACCGATATAGGCCTCGGCATCGCGGAGCGGGAGGCCGAACGTCCGGCAGACCAGGGGGCGGTGCTCGTAGATGAGGCAGGCGCCGGTCGTGTCGAGGTTGGGGCAGGGGGTGGACTCGGTCCGGTCGAAGAAGGCTTCTTTCTCGTCGGGCGTGCTCTCGCGGAGATTCGGGTGCTCGCTCTTCTCCATGATCTCCGTGGCCCGGCGGATCACGGCCCGGCGGCGGGAGGGGTGAAGGGCGGCCAGTCCTTCGGCAATGAGGGGGACGTCGCCCGAGCCGATCTCGAAGAGGCCATGGCAGCAGAGTGAGCAGCCTCGGCCGCACTGAAGGTTGCGCGCCTGCGTCTCCACCACGGAGGTGAAGTGCCGATCAGCCCGGTCGAGGATCGATTTGTAGTCAGACATGATGGAGGTAGTTGGCGGTTGG
>DASWMP010000108.1:0-9996 GCA_036399695.1 Thermoanaerobaculia bacterium
CCGCAGCGCTTGTTGGCCGAGCCTCAGTCGACCCTACTTATGAACGTGTTGACCGCAACACCGTGCGCTGAGCCTGAGGCAACAAGCGCTGCGGCCCGTGGCCGCCCGCCGGAGGCGCTCTCGGTCGTCCCCTGTGGACTACGCCGAACGGCGGAGCTCGACGACTGTGATCTCGCCGCCGACGAAGAGGCGGGTGGGGGGGCCCCAGTAGCCGGTGCCGCGGTTTACGTAGAGCCAGGTTTTGCCTACGCGGTGGAGGCCGGCGACGATTGGCTGGAACCACTTGATCATCAGATTGAAGGGGAAGAACTGCCCGCCGTGCGTGTGGCCGGAGAGCTGGAGATGGACGCCGAGGCGGTCCGCGGCCGTGGCGGTTTGCGGGCGGTGCGAGAGGAGGACCTTGATCGCGCCCGACGGTGTGCCGGCCAGGGCGGCATCGGGGTTCTGCTTGTGCGTGTAACGGCCGACCGGGTCTGTGACGCCGGCCATCACGAGGTTCGCTTTGCCGCGGGCGATCACCTCGTGGCTGTTCTTGAGAAAGCGGAAATCGTAGCGTTCGAACTCGCTGAGCCAGTCCGTGACGCGCCAGTAGTACTCGTGATTGCCGGTCACGTAGAAGATCCCGTCGCGCGAGCGGACATTGGAGAGCGGCTCGAGCTCCGAGCGGAACTCATCGAACGAGCCGTCGACGAAGTCGCCCGTGATGGCGATGGCGTCGGGCTGCAGCTCGTTCGTGCGGTCGACGAGGGCCTGGAGGAAGCGGCGGCGGATCGTCGGGCCGACGTGGACGTCGCTCCACTGCACGATGCGGTAACCGTCGAGCTCCTGCGGGAGATCGTCGATGGGGATGGCGACGCGGCGGATGCGGGGGCGGCGCGCCTGGAAGAGGCCGACGAGCGAGAGGGCGCCGGCCGTGCCGAGGATCGTGTAGGCGGCGAGGCGGGCGTCGAGCATCGCTCCGGCGATGCGGAACGAGAGGCGGACCACGTCCCCGAGGACGACGAGCGTGAAGAGCAGTGAGAAGAGGGCGAGGGTGGCGTAGCCGATCCAGTGCGCGGCAGGGCGTCCGCGCCCGAACCAGGCCAGCATCGGCAGCATCGCCAGGACGAAGAGCGAGCTCCAGGCGAGCGCCGGCGGAGCGCCCGCGGCCGCGGCGGCGATCAGCAGAGGCCGCCCCGCGTAAGCAAAGAGCGACATCAGCACGGCCGCAAACAACAGCAGCCGCGTATGCGGAGCAGCAGTGACCGCCAGGGCGCGGAGTCGTCTCATCGTGGAGATATGAACGTGGAATGGGGGAGGGATGTTTCTCAGGGGCAGGGCCCGGCCAGGGCAGAGCGTGAATGCAGAATGCAGAACGCAGAACGCAGAACGCAGAACGATGAAGAGTGACGGTGAATCTTGCGCGTGAAGCCACGACGGCCGTGACTGCTTCGGTTCTTCATTCTGCGTTCTGCGTTCTGCGTTCTTCGTTCGGGTTCCGTCGATCCCCTCACCCGCGCGCGCAACAGGTCTATAGGACCAATGAACACCCACCCCCATGACTCCCATGGGGTCCCATCTGTCCCACACGTCCCATCGCCCCCCGGAAAACCGACAACGGACAGCGCCCCCCTGTAACGTTTCTCTCCCTCCCGGTGAATACCTTCCTGTACGGACCCGCCTGGAACTTTCAGTCATCACGGTCCGTTTCGAGTTCGCGCAGGAGGTTTCGTGCCCCGACAACGTTTCTCTCTCATCCCTTTTTTCCTCTTCTTCATCGCGTGCGCGCAGACGCAATCCGCGCCGCTTCCCGCCGCTGCCACCGGCAACAGCGAGTCCAAAGGAGGACGAATGACGCGGTTCCAGAAGCCCTCGGACGAGGAGCTGAAGCAAAAGCTCACACCCATCCAGTACAAAGTCACGCAGCACGAGGGCACCGAGCCTCCGTTCCAGAACGAGTACTGGGACAACCATCAGGACGGCATCTACGTCGACGTCGTCTCCGGCGAGCCGCTCTTCGCCTCGACCGACAAGTTCGAATCCGGCACCGGCTGGCCCAGCTTCACCCGCCCGCTCGATCCGGCGAACGTCGTCGAGAAGAAGGACCGCAAGCTCTGGATGGTGCGCACCGAAGTCCGTTCGAAGAACGGTGACTCGCACCTCGGACATGTCTTCGACGACGGCCCGGCGCCGACCGGCCTTCGCTACTGCATGAACTCCGCGGCCATGCGCTTCGTCCCGGCCGACCGTCTCGAGGCCGAGGGCTACGGCGAATACGCGAAGCTCTTCAAGAAGACCAGCGGCCGGAAGGAAAAGGCGACGATCGCCGGCGGCTGCTTCTGGGGTGTCGAAGAGCTGATCCGTCAGTTGCCCGGCGTCCTCGATACCGAGGTCGGTTACACCGGCGGAGACGTGGCGAACGCGACGTACCAGAACCACGAAGGGCACGCCGAAGCGATCGAGGTGACGTACGACCCCGAGCGCATCAGCTACGAGGAAATCCTCGAGTTCTTCTTCAAGATGCACGATCCGACGACGCTGAACCGCCAGGGCAACGACGTCGGTTCGTCGTACCGCTCGGCAATCTTCTTCCACAACGACGAACAGCGCCAGGTCGCGCAGCGCGTCAAGGAGAAGGTCGACAAATCAGGCGCCTGGAAGCGTCCGGTCGTGACGGAGATCGTCCCGGCCAAGGCCTTCTGGACCGCCGAGGCGTACCACCAGGATTACCTCAAGAAGAATCCGGGCGGGTACACCTGCCACTACATCCGGCCGATCTCGTTCGACACGACGCCGGCCGCGGCGCAGAAGTAAGCGCGACGGTGCGGGGACGGCGATGCCGTCCCCGCGTTACCGATTTCCGGACGCTCCCTCGCTAGCCGTGCTTCTCGCTTTCATCGCACGCGGAGCCGAGCGCGGAAATCCGGAATCGCTCTCCCGTCACTTCTCCCGCATCTTCACGAACGCCACCGAGACCACCAGCAGCAGCGTGACGGCGTTCGCCACCATGACGGCCGCGTCTTTGCGGAAGATGCCGTAGACCAGCCAGAGCGCGACGCCGGCGGAGAAGAGCGCGAGATAGCTCCACGAAAAGTCATCTGCTTTGCGCGAGCGCCACGTCTTCAAGACCTGAGGGAACCACGCGGCAGTCGTTCCGAACGCTGCCGCAAAACCGAGAGCTGTCACCAGGGAATTGTTCATGTGGCCGCGAACAAGAGCAGGTCGCGCGCCAGCGTGACGTCCATTGCGCTCATCGCTTCGAGCTTCTCCCGTTCGCGTGGACGGAGGCCGCGGTAGGACGACGTCATCACGTCGATCATCGCGGCGGGGTCGAGCGTGGCGATGGTTTTTGCGAGCTCGTGCCGTACCAGCGTGAAGCCGGGGAAGAGCTCGATGGTGCGCTCGACGCGGTCGCGCTCGACACGTCCGCCGAGCACGGCTTCGCGCAGCTCCACGAGATCGTCGGCACCGGGGATGGCCACCAGCAGCCGGCCGCCGGGCGCGAGCACGCGGCGGAACTCCTCCGCGTTCATCCGCGCGGTGATCGACGCGACGGCGGCGAACGAGGCATCGGCGTAGGGAAGGAAGCGATCGGCGTTGGCGACGACGAAGAGGCAATCGCGATGGCGCCGCGACGCCGCGTCGATGGCGGGGATGGAGATGTCGACGCCGTGTCCTTCCACCTGATGCGCGCGGCGGAAGGCACCGAGGTGATGGCCTTCGCCGCAGCCGGCATCGAGGAGCGGTTCGTCCCGGCCGAGCGGGAGCAGATCGACGATGGCCTGCACGAGCGGCTGCGCGAAGCCGCGGTCGAGGAAGCGGCGGCGCGCGTTCACCGCTTCCGGCGTGTCGCCGGGCGTCTTCGAGCGGCGGTCCTGCGGCTGCAGGAGGTTCACGTAGCCGCTGCGTGCCACGTCGAAGGAGTGGCCGTTCGCGCAGACGTAGCGGCGCTCTTCGCGGACGAGCGGCGTGGCGCAGTCGCGGACGGTGCAGAGCAGCGCGATCACAGCGGGCGGGTGAAGACGTGCTGCGATTTCGACCGGGCGAAGCCGGCCGTCTCGTAGAAGCGGTGGGCATCGGTGCGGACGACGTTGCAGCGCACGCGCAACTGCGGCCAGCCGGCCGCCGCGGCCCAAGCGACTGCGGCGTCGACGAGCAGCCTGCCGGTCTTCCGGCCGCGCGCTGCTTCGTCGACGACGAGCGCGCCGATCTCGGCGAAATCGCTCTCCAGCCGGAGTGCGCCGAAGACGTGAATGCAGCCGAGCACTTCGCCGCCGTCCACGGCGAGGAGCACCGCGTGCGATGGGCTTTCGGCCATCGCACGCAGGCGCCGCCCGGCCGCCGCTGCGTCCTGCGGATAGCCGAGCTGCGTCATCAGATGGGCCACGGCTTCGGCATCGGAATCAGCGGCGGGACGGATTGCGAGCGGCATCGTTCGCAATTTTACTGCGGCGGCTCGGTCAGCAGACCACTGTAGGCGTGCAGAAAATTCACCCAGCGGCAGTGCGACGAGAAGTCGAGCGTCGAATAGCGCAACGGGATCGGCGTCATCGGAAAAGTGATGGAGAGGCCGTTCGCGTGACCCACGTCCATGCCCGCGGTGGCGGTGGAGGTCTTGACGACGCCGTTGACGGAGAGGACGGAGCGCGCCGCCTGCCCGACCGGCTCGTCGCCGAACTGCCGGACGACCTGGTCGCAGAAATGGTGCAGGTCGATGAAGCCGGCGGTGCTCCGGAACGTCTGCGCATAGCCGCGGGCGAGGTCGATGCGCTTCCGCCCTTCGCGCCCGAAGACGTCCAGCAGGGCGAGGGAGAGTGCCGACAGCGGATCGAGCAGAGAGGAGACGCCGTCGAGAGCGACGGCCGCGAGCGTGACTTGGGCATCGCGGCCGCGATAGGCCTCGCGGAACGCCGCCACGATGTCGGCCGCGAGCTCCTCGCCGGACATCGTCGGACAGGCCAGCAGCCTCCGGAGGATGGCGTCGTACGGCCAGCCGGGCTGCGCCGGCAGCACCTCCTGCGAGGCCACGATCACCGGGGTGCTGCCGCGGAACTGGTACGCCACCTCGACCATGCTCATGAGGCAGGCGTCGAAGCCGATCACGTCGAGCGGTTTGCCGAGCATCCGCGGGAGCTGCTCCGCGAGCCAGCGCATTTCTTCGATCGAGAGATCGTCGTAGGGATGATCGTCGTGACCCATGATGCGGCGCGAGGGGCTGCGGCGGGACGGCGCGTTCCTTCGTTCCTGGAGTGTGGCGTGGTCCTGCCAGCCGTTCGCGTGGTCCCAGAAGATGAGCGCCTGCTTTTTGCTCGGGTAGCGCCGCGTCGCGGCCCCGACGAATTCGAGCACTGTCTGCGGATCGCCGTTGGATGTTTCGCCGAGACGGAGGATCTCGTTGTCGTTGACGAAGTGGCGCTCCGTCGGCCGCCCCACCTCGGCAGTGTCGAGCTGCAGGACGACGGCGACACGGCCGCTCGTCCCTACTTCCCTGATTTTGCGGAGCACTTCCTCGCCGTGCGGATGCAGGCCGTTATCGGAGGAGACGAAGAGCATCACGGTCCAGTCATATGTGTGCATGACCGGTGAGTGGGACAAGCGGGAGGAATTCGTCGCGCGCGGCCCTCCAACGTACGGGTGCGAGGAGTGGTTCACGTAAAGGAAGAGGAGGAGCCTATGTCCAATCTGTCTGTACGGTTCAGGGGAATCTGCTGTCATATCGATCCGCCGAACGGGGAGAAGTTCATCAAGCGGACGGTGCTGCGTCAGACGCGTGTGCCCGGCAACGGCCAGGGCAACGGCAATGGAAATGGAAACGGCAACGGCAGCGGTCATGATCATGGCCACGCTGCCACCGCCGCCGGTGCGCATGACCACGGCCATGACGAGGGCCACGGCCACGCCCATCTGGCCGGTGTCGGCGACGAGCACATCGCCTACATCGAGTGCGTGGCCGGCGACGTCGATCTCGAGAAGAGCCGCGGCGTCGAGCCGTCGCCCGCCTACCAGCGCGCCGGCGACGCCGGCCGCTACGTACGGTTCGAGCTGATGGGTGACATCGTCGAGCTGGTCGGCGTGCGATGCTCGACGCTGACGACGCTGCCGAGCTACGACGAGCGCGTCCCCCGCCTGCACAAGGTGGCGCCGGGACTCGGACCGGTCGCTCCGCAACTCCTCGGCGATCCGTACGAGATGGATCCGGCGTTCGTGGCGGCGGTGTTCGACATGCCGGGAGGCACGCTGTACGGCGGCCCGCCGGAGCCGTTCGCCACCCGCTTCACCGGCGGCGAGACGGAATGGCCGGCGGCGAAGCTGGCCTCCTGGGTCGAGCTGCTGGTCGAAGTGCCGGAGACGCCGCGCATCCGTCTGACGCCGATCAAAGGCGGCCAGCCGCGCGAGATCGCGCTGAAGCCCGGCACGCGGATGATCACGATCGGCAACGAGACCGACGCCTCCATCCGCGCCGTGGACGAGGAGGACGGCGGCAGCCATTTCGGCCTGTACTACGGCCTCGCCGCGACGCAGCCGAAGAACGCCCCGCAGGTCGAGGTGTTCCACGGGCTCTCGGGCGGCTGTTCCAACAGTAACTATCCGTGACCATTCGGCGCGGACCGTAATTAATTCCGGCGTAAGATGGCGCGCAGGGGGACTCCTTGCGCGTCGTCTCACGCCGGGTCGTAGCTGGCCTCGTGGTACTCGCCGTCGCAGTGGCCGCGGTCTGGCTGGCCGTCGGCACGGGTGCGGTCAAGCAGGCGCGCCTGCGGGGCGCGGTCACCCGTCTGGCCGATGCCACCCCGACGGCACGCCTCCCGCGCGCCCGTTTCAGTGCCCTCGGCGCCGTCCGCAACTCCACGCTGGCGACGACGACGCAACCCTCGACCGCCGACGTCGCTCCCGCCGCGGCGGTGCTGGAACAGGCCAGCGGCCTGACCTCGCCGCAGGCGGCGCGCGCTGCTGCCGTCGCCGCGGTGATCGGCGGCGACATCACCGCGGCGATCCTGCGTCTCGAAAGCGCCGTCGCCCGTGACGCGAACGACACCCTGCTCTGGAGCGATCTCGCCGCGGCACGTTACGAGCTCGGTACGACCTCTTCCATGCTGGACGCGCTGGTGGCGGTCGACCGCGCGCTGCGCCTCGATGCGAAGAACGGCGATGCCCTCTACAACCGCGGCCTGATCCTCGAAGCGTTCGGCGTCTACAGGGTCGCCGCGGCGTCGTGGCAGGCCTGTCTGCTGACGACGGACGACGAGCGTCTGCTCACGGCCGCACGCGATGCTCTCCGGCGCGTCGAACGGGAGACGGAGAACGCACGCTGGCGGGCCGCGGACCCCACGCTCGTCACGAGCAGCGCGCAACGCATTCGCCAGCTCGTCACTCAGTTGCCGCAGCCCGCGCGGCGCTACTCGGAAGTCAAATATCTGGGGGCCTGGGGGAAGGCCGTGCTGGAGGGCGACGTGGCCGCCGCCGAGCAGCATCTGCGGGTCGCGCGGATCATCGGTGCGGCTCTGAAGGTGCGCGACGAAACGCTGCTGTCCGATGCCGTCGCCGCCGTCGATGCTGCAGACAGCTCGCGCCGCCGCCTGCTCGCCGAGGCGCATGCGTCGTATGACGCCGGCCGGCTCGCGTATAGCAAAGACGAGTGCGGGCAAGCCGAGCCGTTGCTGCGCAGAGCGTCGGCCCTCTTCGCCGAAGGCGGCAGCCCGATGGCGCTTTCGGCCGACTACTTTGCCGCGAACACGCTCATCGACCGCAGTCAAATCAATGAAGGGCATGCGGAGCTGAATGCTGTACTCGCACGCGTCCGGCCGACGTCTTACCGTGCGCTGACGGCCGAGGTGCTCTGGGAACTGGCGCTCGCCGAAGGCCTGCGCGGTGCCCTCTTCGACGCAACGACGCTCACCCTCGAGGCACTGTCGATCTTCAACACGCTCGGGGAGACGGAGAACGCCGGCGCAGCCGAGGGGCAGCTCGCGGAGCTGTTCGACCGCCTCGGCCGCGGCGAGGAGGCGTGGGCGCGTCGCATGTCGGCCATGCGCCTGCTCAGTATCGCCGGGGATGCGAGGCGGCTGAGCGTGACGCTGACCGCCGGCGAGCGCAACGCCATCCGCGACGAGCGCTGGTCTCTGGCACGCTCGCTGGTCGGCCTCGATGTGGAACTGGCCGGCAATGCGGTGCAGCCGCGCGTCAACAGCCTGGCGCTGCGTTCCATCGTCGAGCATCGCCTCGGAGACTTCGTCCTTTCGGAGCGGACGCTGCGCGAAGGACGGGCCGAGACCGCGCGCATCGCGGCACCCGAAACACGCGCGCACATGGCCGCGGTGCTCGACGCCGCCGAAGGAACCGTGCTCCGCGACCGCGACCCAGCGCGGGCCATCGAGGTGCTCACCAGAGCACTCGACTTCTACCAGCGCAACCAGCGGACGTGGCTCGTTCCTGACGTCCATCTCCAGCGTGGACGCGCCTACGCCGCGGCCGGCGACCAGGCCGGTGCCTGGCGTGAGTACGCGGCCGGCCTCGACGCCGTCGAGTCGCAGCGCCTCGCCTCGGTGGCGCCCGCTGGCCGCGCGCAGGTCCTCGACGCGGCGGAGGATCTGGTCGACGAAGCGCTGGCGCTGCTGGTGGCGACGAAGGACACCGACCTCGCCTTCAGTTACGCAGAGCGCACCCGCGCGCGCTCGCTGCTCGATCTCATCGACGACGGGAACGCGGCGGCCGTCGATCGCCGGACGATCCAGGCGCTGCTGCCGCCGGACGTGCTCTTCGTCGAGTTCGCCGTGCTGCGCGACCAGCTCGTCACCTTCGCCATCCGCAACAACGACTATCGCGTCTTCACCGCGCAGCTCCGGCCGATCGATCTGGGGCGCCGCGTGGACCGGCTTTCCACGCTCATCGCCGCGCGGGCGCCGCTCGACATTGTCCGTCGCGACGCGAAGGAGCTGTACGACCTGCTCTTCGGGCAACTCGGATCGCTGACGACCGGCGCCCGCTCGATCGTGCTCGTGCCGGATTACGTCCTGCAGCGCGTCCCGTTCGCCGGCCTCTGGACGGCCGAGCGCTGGCTGTTCGAGGAGGCGTCGCTCGTCGTCGCGCCGAGTGCCTCGGTGCTGGTGGCGGGCTCGAAAAAGCCGGCGGCGCGATACCGCAACCTGCTCGTGGTCGCGAACCCGCAGCTTTCGTCGATGGTGTCGCTGCCGTTCGCCGAGCGGGAGGCGGATGCGATCGCGGCGCTCTACGGCTCACCGAAGGCGCTCTCCGGCAAGCAGGCGACGAAAGCGAACTTCCTCGCCGCCGTCCCCCACGCCGACGTCATCCACTTCGCCGGCCACGGCCTCGGCGACGCCGAGCTCTCCCCGGCGCTCTTCTTCGCCGGCGAGTCCGGTCGCATGTACGCCCACGAGATCAGCCACCTGACGCTCCCGCGCCGCCCGCTCGTCTTCGTCGCCGCCTGCAGCACGCTCCGCGGACGCAGCACCGGCCTCGATGGCACCCGCAGCATCGCCAGCGCCTTCCTCGGCGCCAGGGCGTCCACGGTCGTCGGCACGCTGTGGGACATCGACGACGAACCATCGGCGTTCATCGCCACCGAGTTCCACCGCGCTCTGGGCCACGAATCCCCCGCCGAAGCCCTGCGCACCGCCCAACGGGCCTCACTCGCCCGCGGCGGCCATCCAGCCGATTGGGCGCCGTTCGTAGTGTTCAGCACCACGATGCGCTAGGCGCAAGGCAATCTCGGAGTGCGGTGGCGAACGGAGGGTGTCTCAAAACGGTGCGTTTCGATCTACTCCCTTGGTTCTGCCGTCGATGAACCGGCGCCTGCGGGCGCGGACAGACAGGAGTGTCTGTCCCACAATCAGATTCCGCCGAATATCGGGCACCCGCGGGCACGCTGGCATTCAATGTGGGACAGACACTCTTGTCTGTCTGCGCCCGCAGGCGCCGGTTTCTAATCAGGCTATCAGAGTGTGTGCGCTCCGTTTTGCGTCACTCCTAGAGGAGGAGAGCGCGAAGGATGAGTCGAGA
>DASWMP010000109.1:0-5394 GCA_036399695.1 Thermoanaerobaculia bacterium
CAGGAGAACTCCTGCCGGCCGATGCCGTACGGCCGGGCGGGCGGGAGCTCCTGCGCGGCGAAGACGGTGGGGCGCGACGGTTCGGGCGGCAGCGCGGGCACCAGCGGCCGGTCGAAGAGGCGCTGCGCGGGCGGCGTCTCCGCGGGCGTGAGCACGCGCACGACCAGGCCGTCCGGTTCCAGCCCCATGAAGAAGATCCGGTCCTTTGCCGGCGCCGGATCGAAGGCGCCGCCGCTGCTCTGCGTGAGCGGCGTGACGGCGCCCGTCGTGACGTCGATGCGATGCAGCTCGGCGAAGCCGCGCGAGGAAAGCGTGGCCACGAGATGGCCGTCGTCGATCCACTCCGGTGAGGCCACGTCCACGACGTCCAGAGCGGCGTTGCAGCCGTCGCACTGCAGCCGCCATTTGCCTTCGCGATGCGCGACGTAAGCCGTGCGCTTGCCATCGGGGCTGACGCGGGGGTGCGAGTAGACGACGTCCACTGACGCCGGCGTGAGCTCCTGGACGGTGCCGCCGGTCAGGCCGACGGTCACGAGCTGCGTCGCGCCATGGCGGCTGCGGACGGCGACGGCGCGATCGGCGTCGATCGGGTCGGCGTCGCTGACGTCGGCCAGCGTCGTGATGCGCGCATGCTCGCCGGTCTCCGGCGTCCAGCGGAAGAGATCGAGGTGCAGGATGCCTTCGCTGTCCGGCATGCGGTGCGAGTAGATGAGGGAGCGGCCGTCGCGCGTCCAGCGGGGGTTCTCGATGTCGCCGCCGTTCGGCGCGGTGAAGGTGTGCAGCGGCTCGCGCGGCAGCGGCTTCACGCGCACCGGCATCACGTCTTCCGGATCGCGCTCGCGGATCTTCTGCAGCCGCTCCTGAAGCTCCTTCTCCTCCTTCTCCGGCGGGTCGGTCGACCAGATCACGAGCTGCGCCGGCTCGTCTTTCGGACGCAGGACGACGGCGAGCTGCTTCAGGTCGGGAGACACGGCCGGATCGCCGGCGGCGCGGGTCGTCTCCTGCCACAACTCCCCTTCCCGCAGCTCCGTCCGGCCCACCGTCACGGCGGCCTCGGTCAGCTCCGCCACGAAGCGGCCGTAGAGGTGCTCGGGGGACTCGCCGTAGACGCCGGTGAAGGCCTGGTCGAACGAGCGGCGCTGCCGAGCCGTCATGCGCCGCCAGAGGTTGCGCAGGCTGTCCGGACCGCCCCGCTGCTCGAGCCATTCGAGGTAGGCCGACCCCATGAGGTAGGCCATGGACATGCCGAGGAAACGCTGGTCGGAATCGAGCTGGTCGTAGCTCGGCAGGCGGCCGTTCTGCGCCCACTTGCGCAGGATGATCGCCCGCATCGTGCTGGTCGGGCGGCCGGCGCCGGTGAGCCGTCCTTCGATGACCGTGGCGTAGCCTTCGAGCACCCAGCGCGGCGCGCCGAGCGTGATGGGATTGAGGCCGAGGACGAACTTCTCGAAGGCGCGCTCCCAGGGATTGCGGGCCGGGCGGAGCATGTGCACGACGTGCGCGACCTCGTGCACCGCGAGCAGGTCGATCCAGTGCGAGTAGGCGCCGATCTCCTCCTCCGGCCCGGGCGGCTCGGTCCAGAAGACGATGCGCGGCGAGTCGAGGAACGGCCAGGCGCTGCCGTTCGCCTGCGCCACCGGGTTCTGGATCAAGAGGTCGATCTTCTGCGGCGGGACGTAGCCGACGTCCGCCGAGACGGCGGCATGGATCGATTCCAGGCGCGAGGCGGCGCGCTGCGACCAGGCCTCGTATTCGCGCGGGTAGTGCACGCGAAAGTGCGCCGTCTCGATCGTGCGCCAGTCGGCCGAAGGTCCCTGTGCGAACAGTGGCGCCGCGAGGCATGCGGTCAGGAGCGTCGTCAGGAAAAAGAGGAGCAGCCGGAGAGTCAGGGGTCGGGTCATGCGCGTGGTAGTGTACCGACCATGTTGAAACGCGTACTGCTAATGCTCGTTGTCGCGCTCGCATCGACCGCCGCTTTCGCCCAGTCGGCCACCATCACGACCCTGTCGAAAGGAACCCGACCCATCATGCTCGTGATCCACGGCGGCGCCGGCACGATCCTGAAGGCGAACATGACGGACGAGCAGGAGAAGCAGTACCGCGACGCGCTGACGCAGGCGCTGCAGACCGGCCACGCGGTGCTGGCGCGCGGCGGCTCGAGCCTCGACGCCGTCGAGGCCACGGTCCGCGTGCTGGAGGACAACCCCCTCTTCAACGCCGGCAAAGGGGCGGTCTTCACGCATGAAGGACGCAACGAGCTCGACGCGTCGATCATGGACGGCGCCACCAGGAAGGCCGGCGCGGTTGCCGGAGTGACGATCATCCGCAATCCGATCAGCGCCGCCCGCGCGGTGATGGAAAAGTCGCCGCACGTCATGATGGTCGGCAAAGGCGCCGAGCTGTTCGCGACGAAGATGGGGCTCGAGATCGTCGATCCCTCCTACTTCTGGACCGAGCGGCGCTGGAAGGCGCTGCAGCAGGAGCTGACCGGAAAGCCGCAGGCGGAGCTGGCGCCCGCATCGGAAAAGAAGTTCGGCACCGTCGGCGCCGTGGCCCTCGACCAGGCCGGCAACCTCGCCGCCGCGACGTCGACCGGCGGCATGACGGACAAGCAGTACGGCCGCGTCGGCGACTCCCCGATCATCGGCGCCGGCACGTTCGCGGAGAACGAATCGTGCGCCGTCTCGGCGACCGGTCACGGCGAGTTCTTCATCCGCTGGACGGTGGCGTACGACATCGCCGCGCTGATGAAGTACCGCGGCCTGACGGTCCAGCAGGCCGCCGATGAGGTCATCAACAAGAAGCTGAAGACCGCGGGCGGCGAAGGCGGCGTGATCGCCCTGGACCGCAACGGCAACTTCGCGACGCCGTTCAACTCCGAGGGGATGTACCGCGGCTGGATCGGCAGCGACGGCAAGGCGACGGTCAAGATCTACAAGGAGTAACGGGCAAGCCCCGTGCGTGCACTGGAAAATCCGGTGCACGCACTGGAAATCTCGGTGCGTGCACTGGAAATCTCGGTGCTTGCACTGGAAATCTCGGTGCGTGTACCGGAAATCTCGATGCGTGAACCGGAAAATCCAGTGCGTGTACCGGAAATCTCGGTGCGTGAACCGGAAAATCCAGTGCGTGTACCGGAAAATCCGGTGCGTGCATTGGAAATCTCGGTGCGTGAACCGGAAAATCCAGTGCGTGCACCGAGAATCGCGGTTCCGTTACTGCCTCTTGCATAAAACGAACGTTCGTTCTAATTTGTCGACGTACGACGAAGGAGGCAGCTCTATGGACCCGCTCAACGACGCCCTGAACCCGAAATTCATCTTCTTCTCCCCCGTGGGAACCGACACCCTCGACAGCCGCGGCCTCGCCGAGCACATCGACCGGGCCATCATCGCCCTCGACGGACAGGCCCCCCTGGCCGGCGACTGCATCGCCGAGCTGCTGAACCCGGTCCTCGGACCGACCACGCTGCGCGTCGACCTCTGGGTCGAGACGCTCGACCGCTGGAGCTGCACCTACGGCTTCACGGTCTCGAGCGAGGACGGCACCGTCGCCTACGCCCGCGGCGAGCGGAACGTCGTCAACATCGATCCCCGCTCGCATCAGCCGGCCCCCTGGAGCGCCTCGTTCGTGGCGAGCCACGCCGGCCTGCAGAAAGACCTCCCGGCCTACGCGTGAAAGGCGAGCGGACGAAGCAGAGCATCCTCGACCGCGCGGTCGACATCGCCTCCCTCGAAGGGCTGGAAGGGCTGACGATCGGCCGCCTGGCCGAGGAGCTGAAGATGTCGAAGAGCGGCCTCTTCGCGCACTTCGGGTCGAAGGAAGAGCTGCAGCTCGCGACGGTGCAGTCGGCCTCCGAGCGCTACATCAAGGAGATCTTCCGCCCCGCCCTCGAAGCGCCGCGCGGCTATCCTCGCCTGATGGCGATCTGCGACGCCTGGCTCTCGTACATCCACCGCTCCGTCTTCCCCGGCGGCTGCTTCTTCGCCGCGGCGTCGTTCGAGTTCGACAGCCGCCCGGGCGTCGTGCGCGACCTGATCGTGCGTTTCATGGACGACTGGATCCATGCGCTCGAAAAAGCGATCCGCATGGCGCAGGAGGAAGGGCATCTCGACCCCACGGTCGACGCCGCGCAACTGGCCTTCGAGCTGAACTCGCTCTTCTTCGGCGCCAACTTCTCCTACTTCCTGCGCCACGACGGCGAAGCGCTGCAGCGAGCCGAGCGCGCCATCAAGTGGCGCCTGGAAGCGCTGCGCACCGAGGCGCTGGTGGGGGGGTGAGGATGGGACCTATGGGACCTATGAGATTCCCCCGGCGGGCCGTGTACAGGCGGAACGGCGATCCATCACGCCGGAGGCGTGTCGTAAATTAGCCGGCGCGGGCCATGTACAGGTGCGGCAGCGACGCTGTGCAGCGAGTCGGATGATTCGAAACGCCGGAGGCGTGTCGTAAATTAGCCGGTGCGGGCCGTGTACAGGTGCACAGCGACGCTGTGCAGCGAGGCGGACGATTCGAAACGCCGGAGGCGTGTCGTAAATTAGCCGGTGGCAAGTGCCGAAGGCACGCCGCCACCGGACACGATCCGCCCCTCCCCTCGACCCCGGCAGGGGTCGCGTCCGCACCGCTACCACAAGAATCGCTCGTCGAATCCGATCTCATGTTTCTTCAGCAGATCGAGATACTCATCCTCGAATCTCCGCGTCCGATGATGCTCTTCCTGCGTGGCGATGTACTTCCGCACCGGCGGCACGTTGGAGCGGCTGACTGTGAAGGCACCGTATCCGTCCTGCCATCCGAATCGCAGCACGCGCAGTTCCTCGTGAATCCAGCGAGAGGAAGCCGTTTTGAGCTCGCGCACGACGTCCGCAAGGGAATGCGTGGCGCGAAGCCCGAGGAGCAGATGCACATGATCCGCGACCCCGCCGATCTCCACCGGGATGCCGTCGAGCGTTTTGACGCAGCCGCCAAGAAACCGGTGCAGATCGTCCCCGCCAGCCGGGCTCGATCCATGAGTGGCGATTCTTCGTGCTGAACACGACGTGGTAGTTAAGGCTGAGGTGCGTCGATGGCATCGATCTCCCGCACCCCTCCGGGGTGCAAATTTTCTTTCCACCCTAACCGGTGGCGGCGTGCCTTCGGCACTTGCCACCGGCTAATCTACGACACGCCTCCGGCGTTTTGAATCGTCCGAATCGCTGCACAGCGTCGCTGCCGCACCTGTACATGGCCACCGGCTAATCTACGACACGCCTCCGGCGTTTTGAATCGTCCGAATCGCTGCACAGCGTCGCTGCCGCACCTGTACATGGCCACCGGCTGATCTACGACACGCCTCCGGCGTGATGAATCGCCGTTCCGCATCCTTTACAGCGCACGCCGTTCCGCTGTACACGG
>DASWMP010000110.1:0-1694 GCA_036399695.1 Thermoanaerobaculia bacterium
GGTGTAGCGCCAGCACCAACAACCAAAAACCAACAACCAACAACGAAGCCCCACCGACGCACCAGAAGGAGACCAACATGCCCAAGCTAGTGAAGTGCGGATTGATTCAGGCGACGCACGCCTGCTCGACGGACGAGAAGCTCGAGACGATCCGCCAGGCGAACATCGACAAGCACCTGACGCAGATCGAGCGCGCCGCTGCCGAGGGCGTGCAGATCCTCTGCTTCCAGGAGATCTTCACCGGTCCTTACTTCTGCGCGGAACAGAATCCCCGCTGGTACGAGTCGGTCGAGAAGATCCCCGAGGGACCGACGACGAAGCTCATGCAGGAGATCGCCAAGCGGCATCGCATGGTCATCGTCGTGCCGATCTATGAAGAGGAGTCGACAGGCGTCTACTACAACACCGCCGCCGTGATCGACGCCGACGGCACGTACCTCGGCAAGTACCGCAAGAACCACATCCCGCACGTCGCCCCCGGCTTCTGGGAAAAGTATTACTTCAAGCCCGGCAACCTCGGGTACCCGGTCTTCAAGACGGCCTACGCGGACGTCGGCGTCTACATCTGCTACGACCGCCACTTCCCCGAAGGGGCACGCGAGCTCGGACTCAACGGCGCCGAGATCGTCTTCAACCCCTCGGCCACCGTGGCCGGACTCTCGGAGTATCTCTGGAAGCTGGAGCAGCCCGCCCACGCGGTGGCGAACGGCTACTTCATCGGCGCGATCAATCGCGTCGGCACCGAGGCGCCGTGGAACATCGGCGAGTTCTACGGGCAGAGCTACTTCTGCGATCCCCGCGGGCAGTTCCTGGCGACCGCTTCGCGCGACAAGGACGAACTGGTCGTCGCCGAGCTCGACCTCGACAAGATCCGCGAGGTGCGCAACACATGGCAGTTCTTCCGCGATCGCCGTCCCGAGACCTACGGGGGGCTCGTCAAGCTCTGATGGCCGGCGACACGAAGCGAGGGCGCGGTCGTCCGCGGCGCGAAGGGACGGATCAGGAGATCCTCACGATCTCTCTGGCCATGCTGCGCGAGAAGGGCTACCGCGACCTGACGGTCGACGCCATCGCCGAGCGCGCCGGCGTCGCCAAGACGACGGTGTATCGCCGCTGGCCGTCGAAGGGAGCGCTCGTCGCGTTTGCCGTTGCCCCGCTCGCCGCCGCTGCCGCCGCCCCGCCGGACTCAGGCTCGCTCGAAGCCGACCTGACGACGCTCCTCACCAGCACGCGCGACCTGCTCGCCGGTGAGCTCGGCCCGATCGCCGCGGAGCTCATCGCCGAATCGCAGCACGACCCGGAGCTGATCGAGATCGTGCGCTCCATTATCGCGCCGAGGCGGCAGCTCTTCCGGGCCGTGCTCGAACGGGGCGTATCGCGCGGTGAGATGCCGGGTAACCAGGATCTGGAGCTGGTGACGGACCTGCTCGTCGGCCCGTTGTGGGCACGCCTGCTCGTCTCCCATATGACCACCAGCGGCGACCTGCCGGCGCTCATCGTCCGCAGCGTGCTCCACGGCGTAACCCGATAGCCGATCTCGGAGAGCGGTGGCTATGCGGAGGGTGTCTCAAACGGTGCGCCTCGATCTACTCCCTTGGTTCTGCCGTCGATGAACCGGCGCCTGCGGGCGCGGACAGACAGGAGTGTCTGTCCCACATTCAGATTCCGCCGAATATCGGGCACCCGCGGGCACG
>DASWMP010000111.1:0-5753 GCA_036399695.1 Thermoanaerobaculia bacterium
CTCGTCAGAGCCGCCGTCTCACGGGTGCGACGCTCGTGGCCCTGAAGGGTGGATGAAGCTCGCCACCGCACTCTAGATTGCGGGAGTCGAAGGAGCCGGAGGTCACGGAGGAAGAGCTGACGTCGATGCTGGAGCGTCGAAAGCAACCGCACTGCTTTTGAAAGCAACCGCGCTGCTTTTGAAAGCAGCCTCGCTGCTTTTGAAAGCAGCCTCGCTGCTTTTGAAAGCAACCTCGCTGCTTTTGAAAGCAGCCTCGCTGCTTTTGAAAGCAACCTCGCTGCTTTTGAAAGCAACCTCGCTGCTTTCGAAAGCAACCTCGCTGCTTTTGAAAGCAACCTCGCTGCTTTCGAAAGCAAGCACGTTGCTCTCGAAAGCGAATTTGCGGCTTTGGACGGCACGGCGGTGCTCGATCGGACCTCCGGCGGAGCTCCGAGAGTCCGGAGTGGTGGTCCTGACCTACGCCAGATACGGCTGAATGGCCGACAGGAACGTCTTCACGTCGATCGGCTTGGAGATGTAGCCGTCGCAGCCCGCTTCGAGGAAGCGGTCTTTGTCGCCGCGCATCGCGTGCGCGGTCAGCGCCAGGATGGGGATACCGGCGGTGCGGGGCTCGGCTTTCATCTGGCGGACGACCGTCAGGCCGTCCTGACCGGGCAGGTGGATGTCCATCAGGATGAGGTCGGGCGCTGGCGAAGCCGCGTCGCGGGTGATCGCCAGCGCCTCCTCACCGCTGGTTGCCTTCACGATCGTGTAGCCGCCCTCCTCGAGCAGATACTCGACGAGTTGCATGTTCATGTCGTTGTCTTCGACGACCAGGACTGTGCGGCTCATGACGTGCGGGGTGGTCGCTACTGCTGCACCGGGGCCGGAGCGCCGCCTGCCGGAGCCTTGGGCTGAGCCGGGGCCGGGGGGAAGAACTTCGGGTCGTAGTCGATCTTCGCGTCCTTCTCCAGCTTGGTGACGGTCGTCTGCGCCTTCTCCTGCTGCATCTTCTGCGCGAGCTGCGGACGGACGTCTTCGAACGGCTTCGCCTCGCGCTTGCCGACGCGGAAGACATGGACGCCGAGGGTCGTGCGGACCGGCTGCGAGATGTCGCCTTCCTTCAGGTTGGCGAGCACGGGGACGACTTCCGGCGGCAGGGCGCCGACCGGCGCCTGGCCGAGGTTGCCGCCCTGGTTGGAGGTCTGCGTGTCGTCGGAGAGCTGGCGGGCCACCTGCGCGAACGGGGCACCGCCGCGAAGCTGCGTGGCGATCTCCTGCGCGCGGGCCATGGCCTGCTCCGGCTTCAGCGCCGGAGCCTTGCGCGGCGGGACCATGCCGCCTTCATACGCGACGAGGATGTGGGCCAGCTCGATGGTCTCGTACTGCGCCCGCTGCTTCGTGTACTCGGCACGGAGCTCGGCGTCGGTCGGCTCGGTCACGAGCTTGCGCAGCGCGGCGGCGGCGAGGATCTGCGCCTCCGACATCTTGAGCTGCGTGGCGACGGCCGGGTCCTTCTGCACGTCGAGACGGCGTGCTTCCTGTTCGAGCGTCTTGAGCTTGACCAGCTCGTCCGAGAGGGCGCGCCGTCCCTGCGGGCTGGCGTAGAAGGCCCGCGACTCCTCGGGAGCAAGCTGCACGAACTCGTTGAACTGCGCCTCGGTGATGGCTTCACCGTTGATGCGCATGACGACCATCTCGCTTCCGGCCGGCGTCGCGGTGGTACCGGTGGCCGTGGAAATGGGGGTCGACTTCGAAGGGATGAGGTCGGGTCGCATCTGCGCGATTCCGAACGTAATTGCGGCAATGGCGACGACGACAACTACAGCGATCACAACGTCTTTTCTCACGGGAATCTCTTTCTCGGCTGGACTCTTGAAGCTCGTTGACGGGCGGGGGTCGGTTCTATATCCTGCGCCCTTGTGAAAAGTTTCACGGACTCTTCCGTGAAATCATCTCACGCCCGGCTCTCCCCTGGGCCCTCATCGGGCGCTCAAACTGCATCGACAACAAGCAATCTATGGCTAAAGTTACCATCGACGGAATCGAAGTCGAAGTCCAGGACGGGATCAACGCCATCGAAGCCGCAAAAGCGGCCGATATTCACGTCCCGCACTTCTGCTATCACCCCTCCCTCACGGTCGTCGGGCAGTGCCGCATGTGTCTGGTCGAGGTCGAGGGCGTTCCCAAGCTGCAGGCGGGCTGTGCGACGCCGGTCAAAGACGGGATGAAGATCCACGTCTGGAACGACAAGGTCGACAAGGCGCGCAAGGGTCAGATGGAGTTCCTGCTGATCAACCACCCGCTCGATTGTCCGATCTGCGACAAGGCCGGCGAGTGCCCTCTGCAGGACTACTCCTTCAATTACGGATCCGTGACCTCGCGCTACGGCGAGTTCAAGCGGACGTACCCCGGCATGGACCGCACGGCCATCGGCCCGCACGTCGTGCAGAACATGAACCGCTGCATCCACTGCACGCGGTGCATCCGCTTCACCCAGGAGATCACCGGGACGAGCGAGCTGGCCTTCTTCAAGCGGGGCGCGTCGACGGAAGTCGGCGTCTTCCCCGGCACGCCGCTCGAGAACTGGATGAGCGCCTGCGTCACCGACATCTGCCCCACCGGCGCGCTCACGACCCGCGAGTTCCGCTTCGAGAACCGCGTCTGGAACCTCGAGTCGACCGACTCCGTCTGCAACGGCTGCGACGTCGGCTGCAACATGTTCGTCAACCACCGCAACGGCCAGGTCTTCCGTTACCGGCCGCGCGTGAACCCCGAAGTCAACGACCACTGGCTGTGCGACTTCGGCCGCTTCTCGTACGAGCGCTACGACACCGACCGCGTCGTCGTGCCGAAGGTGCGCACCGAGGATGATTACCTCGGCATCTCGACGTGGGGCGAAGCGCTCGAGGCGCTCGAGACCGCCCTCCGCGGGGCGAAGAACCTCGGCGTCGTCTTCTCCGCGCACATGACGAACGAGGAAGCGTGGCTCGCAAAGAAGCTCTTCCTCGAGCACCTCGGCGCGAAGAGCGCCGGCGTGATGGTCGACAAGATCGGCCCCATCAAGATGAAGTCGCGCACCGAGTGGCTCATCGGCGAGCAGGGCGCCCCGAACTTCCGCGGCGTCCAGGCTGTCCTGGCCGCCCCGACGCATCAGTTCGTGGACGACCTCATGACGAAGGGCGCCGACGGCATCGACGTCCTCTACATCACCGACGCCTTCTTCAGCGAACGGGCCAAAGACCCGGCCGTCATCGCGAACCTGCGCAAGGCGAAGTTCCTCGTCGTCCACTCGTGGGACGCGAACCATCCGCTCAACGACGTCGCGGACGTCCTCATCCCCGGCACGATCCATCCGGAGAAGGAAGGGACGTTCACGAACCTGCAGGGGCGCGTGCAGCGCATCCATCAGGCCTTCCCTCCGAAGGGTCAGGGAGCGGCCGACCTGGAAGTGTTCCGCCGCATCGGCGCGCAGCTCTTCCCGAATGCTGAGGTCTTCCGTACCGCCGACGCGTTCGACGTCTTCGAAGCGATCCGTGCGACCGTCCCGGCGCTGGCCGGCAACGTCGCCGCAGCCGAGGTGAGTGCGTAAATGGCCTTCGACGCGACCGATATCATTCTGTCCATCGTCAAGATCGTCATCGTCCTCGTGATGATGCTGCAGATCACGCCGATCATGGTCTGGGTCGAGCGCCGCGGCAGCGCGCTGATTCAGGACCGTCCCGGTCCGAACCGCGTCGGCCCGTTCGGGCTGCTGCAGTCGTTCGCGGACGCCCTGAAGTTCATCCTCAAGGAAGACATCATCCCGGCCGGCGCGCACAAGTGGCTGTACATCCTGGCGCCGACCTTCGGACTGTTTCCCGCCCTGACGACCATCGCCGTCGTCCCCTGGGGCCGCCCGTTCCGCATCCCCGAGATGCAGGTGGCCGGCCGGACGCTGTTCGAGAACGGCCGCTGGTTCGATCCCGTCGTCGTCAACGTCGACGTCGGCATCCTCGTGATCTTCGCCCTCGCCTCTCTCGGCGTGTACGGAATCGTCACGGCCGGCTGGTCGTCGAACAACAAGTACTCGCTCTTCGGCGGCATCCGCGCTTCGGCGCAGATGATCTCGTACGAGCTGTCGCTGACGCTGGCGGCGGTGAGCGTGCTGCTCGCCGCCGGCTCGCTGCGGCTGACGGATGTCGTCGCGCAGCAGGCCGGCTACTTCATCCTCTTCGATACCCTCAAGATCCCGGCGTGGAACATCCTCTCCCCGGCGATGTGGATCAGCTTCATCGTCTTCTTCGTCTCCGGCTTCGCCGAGACGAACCGCCTGCCGTTCGACTTCGCGGAAGCGGAGGCCGAGCTCGTGGCCGGCTATCACACCGAGTATTCGTCGATGAAGTTCGCCCTCTTCTTCATGGCGGAGTACATGGCCATGGGCACGATGGCAGCGCTCGTCACGACCCTCTACCTCGGCGGCTGGGACATCCCCTGGTACAACGAGCCGGCCACGTTCCTCGGCTTCATCCTGTCGGCGCTCATGTTCCTGGCGAAGGTCACGTTCCTGCTCTTCGTCTTCGTCTGGGTCCGCTGGACGATCCCACGGCTCAAATACGACATCCTGATGAAGATCGGCTGGAAGGTGTTCCTGCCGCTCGCGTTCGTGAACATCGTCATCGTGGCAGCCTTCATCGCCGCGGGGTGGATCTGATGAGTTGGCGGTTGGCAGTTGGCGGTTGGCGGTGGAACCGTCAACGCTTCTCAACCTCTGCCAACTGCCTACTGCCAACTGCCAACTGATATGGAATTCGCAATCTTCTTCTTCTTCGCCGCGGTCGCCGTGATCTTTGCGCTCGTGGTCATCCTGCACCGGAATCCGGTGGTCGGGGCGCTGTCGCTCGTGGCGTCGTTTTTCGCGCTGGCGGTGATTTACGTCCTGCTGGACGCGCCGTTCCTGGCGGCGTTGCAGGTGATCGTCTACGCCGGCGCGATCATGGTGCTGTTCCTGTTCGTCATCATGCTGCTGAACCTGCAGCACGAGACCGAGACGGCAACGCGTCCGATCCAGCAGTTCCTCGGCTACACGAGCGGAGCGGCGTTCGGCATCGGCCTGGTGTACTTCCTCGTGAAGTACGGGGTGACCGAAGCGGCGCCGGCCGTATTTCGTGGTGAGGCGCGGGACATCGGCGTGACCTTGTTCGAGAAGTACATCTTCCCATTCGAGATGGTGTCGATCCTGCTGCTGGCGGCGATCGTCGGCGCCCTGGCGCTGACCGGCCGCTCGTACGGTAGGCCGCGAGCCACGCCCGGCCGCGAACCGGGTGGTGACGTCCTGGTGGCCACGGACGTGAGCAACGCCGCGCTGCCGGCCCCAAACCGCACGCCGGCCGCTGCCGTCGCTGCAACCGTGACTTCAACGGCGGCCACCGCGGAGGTGACGAAGTGATCCCGACCCACTGGTTTCTGATCCTGAGCGCGATTCTCTTCACGATCGGCGTCGTCGGCGTGCTGACGCGCAAGAACGGCATCACGATTTTCATGTCCATCGAGCTGATGGTCAACGCGGTGAACCTGACGTTCCTCGCGTACGCCCGCCAGTTCCACGACTTGCACGGGCTCATCTTCGTCTTTTTCATCATGGCGGTCGCAGCCGCGGAAGCCGCGGTCGGGCTCGCCATTTTCATCTCGCTCTTCCATCACCGAGACACGATCGATGTGGACGAAGCGAATCTGATGCACTGGTAGTGACGGAGTTCCTCGGGTTCCTCGGAGTACCTCGGTTCCTCGGAGTG
>DASWMP010000112.1:0-20956 GCA_036399695.1 Thermoanaerobaculia bacterium
CCCCCCCGCCGGAGGCCTCCGGTCGGTTCTCCCAACCGAAGGCCGATCACGGACGCTGACTACGACGACTTGCGTAGTGTCTGGCGCTTTAGTTCCTGGAAGCGGGGGTCTTTGCGGAGTTTGCGGAGATCGCTGTCGTGGGCGAGATAGTTCTTCAGCTCGAAGCCGTGATCGCGGGCGCGGATCAGTGCGGCGATGGCGGCGTCGTTCTGACCGGCGCGGGCGTGGGCGCAGGCCATGTTGTACGCGGCTGGGCCGCGGCGGTAATCGCGGGCGAAAGCCTTCTCGAACGCCATCACCGCGTTGCCGTAGTCATGCGCCTGCAGTGACGCGTAGCCGAGGTTGAACCATGCGCGGCCGCTGTCCGGGTGCTTCGCGGCCATCTCGCGGTGATGCTTCGTCGCCTCGCTCCAATCTTCGAAGAACAGCCAGCCGCCATCCTTCAACTCGAGGTCCTGCGCCAGGCGGCGCAGCCCGGCGAACTGCGGCTGGCGGCGGAGCAGTTCCAGATCCGCGTCCTCGTCCAGCTTCGCCGTCGACGGGAAGCCGCTCGCCACCGCGCGGGACAGCCAGGCCATACCGTTGTTCGCGTCGCCTTTCAGAGAATAGGCGCAGGCGATGTTGTACATCGACGTCACCGGCTTCTCGTTCGCGGCGATCGCCTGCTGGAACGCGTTTACGCTCTCGTCGAAGCGGCGCAGGCGCAGCAGCTCGAGGCCCGCGTCGAACCACTCGTCGCCGGTCTTTGCCTTCGTGTAGTCGGCCAGAACCGCGCGCAGCCGTTCCGTCGAGGCGCTGCCGGCGATCTGCGCGAAGCGGGGATCCGAGCGGAGCGAATCGAGATCCGAGTCCTCTTTGATGTGATCGAAATCGTCGTAGCCGGCACGTACCGCCGTCGCCAGCGCACCGAGCGCCTGGTCCTTCTTATCGGCCAGCGCGTACGCGCAGGCCATGTTGTAGGCGGTGATCTCGGGGCGGAACTTCAGCTCCACCGCGCGGCGATACGCTTCCGCTGCCTCGGCGTACTTCTGGTCTTTATACAGATCGTTTCCGCGATCGTTCCAGTCCTCGCCCGTCTTCGGCACCTTGCCTTCGCGAAAGAACTTGCCGAAGTCCGGCATCACGTCGTCAAAGTCGTCCACGACGTCGATACTCGAGCCGCTGGCCTTCGCGATGAGCTTCTCGGGAGGAGGTGGCGGGGCGTCGCCGTCGGCGATGAGACGGACGGCGGAGATCGGGATCACGATGAACGCGGCGATGGCGCAGGCGATGGCCACGCCACGCTTCGTGAAACCGCTGCGGCTGATACCGGCTTGCAGGATCGAGAGCAAACGTCCCTCCAGTTCTGATTTGCGGGACATGGCGAGCGTAACTGAGCGGAACGGATCGAACGACGGGAGCGCTTTCGCGATGTGCAGCAGGTGATCGGCGTAATCGGACGGCTTCGCGCCGCTGGCCAGCACGAGGTCATCGCAGGCGCGCTCGCAGGCGTTGCGTGCGGCGCGGTTCATCGACCAGGCCAGCGGATGGAACCAGAAGAGCGAGACGGCGGCGCGGGTGATGAGGAGCGTGACGCCGTCCAGGCGGCGGAGGTGCGCCAGCTCGTGCAGGAGTACGACGCGCAGCCGCTCGCGCGACCATGTGATGCTATCGGCCGGGAGCATGAGCACCGGAGCGGCGATGCCCCAGATCACCGGCACGCTGACGCGCTCGGAGCGGAGCAGGCGGATCGGGCGGGTGAGGCCGAGGTGAGCGCGGGCGGCTTCGAGCTCGCGTTCGGCGGTCTCGGAACCGAAGGGTTCGGCGTTGCGGGCCACGAGGGCCACGCCGACCATCCCGGCCAGCATCTGCGCGAGCAGCAGCAGTGAGATGAAGCCGATGCCGAGGACGATCATCCCTTTCCAGCCGTTGCGGGTGACGTTCACGGCGCGCTCGGCGATCGAGAGCGGCTTGGCCGGCACGATGCCGGTCTCGCGGGCCAGCGAGAGGGCGGTACCGATCGAGCTCGGCTCTTCATCGCCCAGCGCGCCGATCGTGTTCTCCGGCGCATCGAGCCAGGCCAGGTTCCAGGTCGGGACGACAGGCGTGAAGAAGGCGAGCGCGAGCACACTGACGAGCGCCAGCGTGGCCACGACGTGCCGGGTCGCCGCCGACGAGCGGGACAGTACGGCCAGCAGGAGATGCGCGATCAGCAGGATCAGGGTCGCTTTCACGGCGATGAGCAGCAGTGCTTCGGCACTGCCGGCGCTCTGCAGTCTCGCGGCGATCTCGAACAGCGTGTTCATCAGCGTCCCTCCTTGCGGGCTTTTTCGATCAGGACCGTTAGACGATCCAGCTCATCGTCGGTGAGCTTTCCCCGTTGCCGCTCGAGCAGCGTGGCGACGACATTGGCGGCCGAGCCGTCGAAAAACGTCGTCAGGAGCTGGTCGAGAGCCGAGTTGCGCACCTTCTCCCGGTTCATCGTGGGTAGGTATACGTAACGGCTGCCATCATGTTGATGCTTCAGGTGACCTTTGTTCTCCAGCACCCGCAGTGTGGCCCGGACGGCCGAGTAACTCGGCGGCTCCGCCATCGACTCCATCACTTCGCTGGCACTGGCCCGCCCGCGCGTGAAGATGATGTTCATCATCTCCCGCTCGCGCCGGCTCAACGGATCGGTTTGCCTGGGCATCACGCCACCTTCGTGTTGTGCTGAATTTTTAGCAGTGCTGGAAATCTAGCAGGCCGGAGGAGGGGAGTCAAGAGAGAGTTGCGATACCATTCGCCCCCGCTTTATCCACACCAGGGAGGTAACGCCGATGCCGGGCCCCATTACGCAGTTCATCGATCACCACTACCGTCACTTCAACGCGGCCGCGCTCAAAGCGGCGGCCGTCGACTACAACAAGCACCTCGACAAGGGCGGCTCGATGCTCGTCACGCTCGCCGGCGCCATGTCCACCGCGGAGCTCGGGCTCTCGCTCGCCGAGATGATCCGCCAGGGGAAAGTCTCGGCCATCAGTTGCACCGGCGCGAACCTCGAGGAAGACATCTTCAACCTCGTCGCCCACGACTGCTACGAGCGCGTGCCCCACTACCGCTACCTCTCCGCGCTCGACGAGCAACTGCTGCTCGAGCGGCACATGAACCGCGTCACCGACACCTGCATCCCCGAGGGTGAAGCGATGCGCCGCATCGAGACGGCCGTGCTGCGGCACTGGATGGACAAGGACAAGGAAGGCAAGCGCCTCTTCCCGCACGAGTTCATGTACGAGATCATCCGCGACGGCTCGATCGCGGAGTTCTACCAGATCGATCCGAAGAACTCCTGGATGGTCGCGGCGGCGGAGAAGAACCTGCCGATGTTCGTCCCGGGCTGGGAAGACTCCACGCTCGGCAACATGTACAGCGGCCATTGCATCTCGGGCGACGTGAAGAACGTCCATACCGTCCGCACCGGCATCGAGTACATGATCGAGCTGGCCGAGTGGTACACGAAGCTTGCGACGAAAGAGAAGCCCATCGGCTTCTTCCAGATCGGCGGCGGCATCGCCGGCGACTTCCCGATCTGCGTCGTCCCGATGCTCCACCAGGACCTGCAGCGCGTCGAAGTCCCGCTCTGGGGCTACTTCTGCCAGATCAGCGACTCCACCACGAGCTACGGCTCCTACTCCGGCGCCGTCCCGAACGAGAAGATCACCTGGGGCAAGCTGGGCGTGGACACGCCGAGCCACGTGATCGAGTCCGATGCCTCGATCGTGGCCCCGCTGATGTTTGCGTACGTGTTGGGCTGGTAGCCCGCGTAGCGGGCGTTGTCCGTTGCTCGTTGTCCGTTGTCCGTGTTCTCTGAAGGCTCAACGGACAACGGACAACCGACAACGGGCAACGCCCACCTGTCCTAAACTGCGCCCATGATCGTCCGCCTTTCGTGCGCCCTTCTCGCCTTTGCTCTGATGGCGCAGGCGCCGCCGCCCACCATCGAGCAGCACATCCGTACCCTTGCCTCTGACGCCATGGAAGGGCGCGGGCTCGAGACGCAGGGCATCCAGAAAGCCGCCGCCTACCTGGAGACGGAGCTGCGCGCCGCTGGCCTCGAGCCGGCCTTCGGCGACTCCTATCGCCAGCCCTTCCCCGTGAAGACCGGCGTCACCCTCGGCAAGACGAACGAGCTCGCGGGCGTCGCGCGCGAAGACTGGACGCCGCTCGGCTTCTCCAGCGGCGGCACCTTCTCCGGTCAGCTCGCCTTCGCCGGCTACGGCATCGACGCGCCGGCGCTCGGCTACAACGACTTCGCGAGCATCGACCTCACCGGCAAGGTCGCGGTCATCCTGCGCTACGAGCCGCAGGAGCGCGACGACGCCTCGAAGTTCGACGGCAAGCGCCCCAGCCGCTGGTCCGCGCTCCGCTACAAGACGCTCCAGGCGCGCGAGCGCGGCGCCGTCGCCGTCATCTTCGTCACCGGTCCGCTGCAGGACGAAGGCAAAGACAAGCTCCCGCCGCTGACGAACGACGGCCCGGAGAGCCCGGCCGGCCTGCCGGTCCTCCAGGTCGAGACCTCCGTCGCCCAGAAGCTCCTCGGCATCGACCTGGCCCAGGTGCAGAAGGAGATCGACGCCGATCTCCGCCCCCGCTCGCGCGTCCTCGAGAAGACGCTCTCCGGCACCGTCGCCGTCATCCCCAGCTTCGTGCAGGCGGAGAACGTCGCCGCGATCCTGCCGGGCGCCGGCCGCCTCGCCTCGGAGGTCGTCGTCATCGGCGCGCATTACGACCACCTCGGCTACGGCGGCACGGGCTCGATGAAGCCGAACGCCCGCGCCATCCATAACGGCGCCGACGACAACGCCTCAGGCACCGCGGCGGTCCTCGTCGCCGCGCGCCGTCTCACCGATCTCCTCGCCGGGGAGCTCCATCGCCGCACCATCGTCTTCGCCTTCTTCTCGGCCGAGGAGTCGGGGCTCGGCGGGTCGGCGTACTTTGTCGAGCACACGCCGCAGCCGATCGGGAAGACCGTGGCGATGATCAACCTCGACATGGTCGGCGCGCTGCGCGACGACGTGGTCATGGCTTTCGGCAGCGAATCGGCGCCGGAGTGGAAAGCGCTCGTCGACCGCGTGGCCACGCCTCTGAAGCTCGACGTCCGTTCCAGCGGCGACGGCTACGGCCCGTCCGATCAGACGTCCTTCTACGCGAGACAGATCCCGGTGCTGCACTTCTTCACCGGCGCGCACGAGCGCTACCACACGCCCGAGGACGACACGAATGCCGTCAACTTCGCCGGTGCCACGCGCATCGCCGAGCTGACCGCGCAGGTCGCGGCCGCCCTTGCACGTGGCGAAGTCACACCGACGTATGCCCGCGCCACCGCCGCTCCCGCCATGCAAGGCGACAGTCGCGGCTACGGCGCCTACCTCGGCACGGTCCCGGATTACGGCGCGATGGAAGCGACGTCGGGCGGTGTCAAGCTCGCGGACGTCCGTCCCGGCAGTCCTGCTGAGAAAGCGGGGATCAAAGGTGGCGACGTGCTCGTCGAACTCGGCGGCACGCGCATCGAGAACCTCTACGACATGACGTACGCGCTGCAGGACCACAAGCCCGGCGAGACCGTGAACGTGGTCGTGCTGCGTGGTGGCGAGCGGGTGACCTTGAAGGCGACGCTCACCGCGCGTGGCGGCGGTGCTCCGGCTCCGTCAGGGGACCACGGACAGACAGGAGTGTCTGTCCCACATACAGCAATCCAACCCAATGTGGGACAGACACTCCTGTCTGTCCGGGCCGGCCAACCCTTCGCCAAAACCTTTGAAGCCGAGCGACACTTCGCCGACGTCCGCCAGCTCACCTTCGGCGGTGAGAACGCCGAGGCCTACTTTTCGCCTGACGGGAAGAAGCTGATCTACCAGTCGACGGCGAAGCGGGGCGGCTGCGACCAGCAGTACGTCATCGACCTCGCCTCCGGCGAGACGAAGATGGTGTCGAGCGGGAAGGGGCGCACGACCTGCGGCTACTTCTCGTACCCGAACGGCAATCGCATCCTCTACGCGTCGACCGAAGCAGTGGCCGAGGAGTGCCCGCCGCCGCCCGATCGCTCGCGCGGCTACATCTGGGGCGTGTACCCGGCGTTCGACATCTACGTGGCCAGCGCCGACGGTTCGAACGCGAAGCGCATCACGACTACGCCCGGCTACGACGCCGAGGCCACCTGGTGTCACAAGGGAGGGAAGATCATCTTCACCTCCGTGCGCGACGGCGACCTCGATCTCTACGAGATGGACGAGCAGGGCGGAAACGTGAAGCGCCTCACCGATAGCCCCGGCTACGACGGCGGCGCGTTCTACAACGCGGATTGCACCGAGATCGTCTGGCGCGCGAGCCGCTTCGATGACGACGACGCCTACGACGACTATCGCAAGCTCCTCGGCGAAGGCTTCGTGCGCCCGTCGAAGATGGAGCTGTACGTGGCCAAGAGCGACGGCTCCGGCGCGAGGAAGATCACGAACAACGGCGCCGCGAACTTCGCCCCGTTCTTCATGCCCGACGGTAAACGCATCATCTACGCGAGCAACATGCTCGATCCCCGCGGCCGCGAGTTCGACCTGTTCATCGTGAACAAGGACGGCACCGGCACCCCGGAGCGCGTGACCACCGCCCCGGCGTTCGACGGCTTTCCGATGTTCAGCCCCGATGGGAAGTGGATCGTGTGGGGGTCGAACCGGTCGAACCCCGAGGGGTCGGATACGAATTTGTTCATCGCGAGGTGGGTGGAGTAGGGGCAACTAGGCGCCGCTACCAGTTGGCGGCGGGCAGTTGGCGGTTGACAGTAGAACGAGCAATCGTTTCCGCCGCTCCACTGCCCACCGCCAACTGCCCAGTTCCTTTTCACACGGCCCGCGAAACGCGTTTGGAGTGCGGCAGCGACGCCTCATCAGCTGCCGCTTTCCCCCAGTGGCAGCGTCGAGCTGCCACCCCCATTGTTCGTCACGCTGCGCCAGGCGGGCCGCAGCTCGACGCTGCGGCTGTAGGAAAGCGGCAGCCGATGAAGCGTCGCTGCCGCACTCCATACTGTGCGTGCGAGGGCCGGGGGAGCGAACGTTTGTGGCGGGTCCAGAGCGTTCTGCTTAGGATGGGGACGAATCGCAGCTGGGACTGAGGTCAGCGCCGCGGCCTACTTCTTCTTGCTGGCTCGCTTGCTCGAGCTCCCGGACTTTTTGCTCGAGCCGCCCTTCTTCCTCGAGCCGCCCTTCGGCTTCGGCGGAATCATTTCGATCGTCGGTTGGCCGACGCGCTCCTCGCTCGCGAGGCTTTCCATCTGCACCACATGAACAGGGTTACGGATAGCCTCTACGGTGATCGCCGCCAGTTGCTGAGGCGTGGCTTCCACATCGCGGAGCTCGGCTGGAATCGGCAGATCGGCCGCCATCTTCGCCGCCGCACCGCCGGTGGCGGCGATCGGCAGGAGGCGCCGCTGCTGGCGGATGGCCTCTTCGCCGATCCACTCCGTCCCGCCGATCCCGGCGATGAGCACGACCGCCGTTGCATCCTCGACCGAGCGCGTCACAGCCCGATGATCGGCGTCGAAGAAGAGCCGCCGCCCCGGCAATGACGGACGCGGCTCGACGCGGTCGCTGACGTAATGGCGGATGGCGTCGTGCAGCGTGTCGGGCGCGCCGAGGTACGCCGCCACGTAGCCTGCCGTGACCTCTTCGTCGATGCCGCGCCAGCCGCCGGTAGCCAGACCATAGCCGGCATTCGCCAGCGCCGCTCCGAGCGCGCGCGCCGTCTGCTCCGAGTTCTGCGACAGCTTGCGCGCGCTGCCGGCGACGAGGATCCATTCCTTCGGCGACGTTGATTGGCGCAACGGTATGTGCGTCGGAAGCGGGATATGGCCGTATGACTTCTCGGTTCTGCCGTTGCGCTGTGTGATGCGGAGCCGCGTCCGTGCTCCAATCTCCAGTGCCCCCACCATGTAGCCGCTTCTGGACGCTCGGTCGCCGTACCTGTCGGATAGCAACGGCGCAACGATCAACGAACGTTTGATCTTTTTTTTCGACTCGTGGCCGGTGAGCTGCACGGTGAACGGGTGCTGACGCTCGTCGCGTTGGGGAGTAGTGGCGGTGAGGAGAATCGTGACGTGATGCGCGTTCTGCCACTCCTGGAGGCCTCGGCCGATGGCCTGCTCCAATTGCAGGTAGTTCTCGAATGACCGGCAGCCGGCAACCCCGATGAAGGCGCCGTGGTGCACGAGCGTCGCCGCGAAGTCGCCTGGATTCGCGCTACGCCGGATCGATGGCGGGTCGAGATGCGTAGCCGCTACGAGGAATTCCCGGACATCGTCATTCTCCCCCGGCAGGAGCAGCACGACAGGCGTAGCGCCTGCGGCGCGCCGCATGTTCTTGATCCTTTCCACCACGGCCTCGAACTGCTTGCTCGAGCCGCGCATCGTCAGGCCGCCAGCGACGAAAATTGCATCCACCGGCTCGCGCCTCAGGTGCTCGGCAATCTGATACTCGACCGCGGTGGGGGCGGCGTCGACCGCGTACATGCCGCTGATGAGCAGGAAGCGAAACGTCACGAAATTGCGCGGCTCTCCGGCCGCTATCAGGGAATGCTCGGAGCCATCCATCGCCCTCAGGGACATACGATGTTCCTGCAGTGCGTCCTCCATCGCCCAGATGGCGGCTTTGCGGCCCTTCTCCTTCGCCACCTTGGCGTAGTCGCTGCGGCGATCCTCAGCGAAGCGGCGGATCAGAGCGAGGTAGCGGCCCTGAGACTCGCGCTCGTTCATCTGCTCCACGCCCGGCGCGGGCACGTGGACGCTGCCGGTGCGAGGCACCGTCACGGGCGCATTTTGTACACGCAGGATCAGCGGATCGGTGAGCGGCACCGTGATGGCGTTGCCGCCGAGCAGCGGCTCGCGGCTGAGTTCCAAGCCGCGGGGCTCGGCCGTCAATCGCGCCCAGATCTCCGTCGGCGTGAGCGCACCGCGCAACAGCGGCCACACTTCTGGGGGCACGTTCGGTGCGCCTGGTTCGATACGCAGCGCGTGACCGAGCTGCTGATCCGCCACGAGGCGCACCGCCCAGGCCGCGGGAAGCTGGCGCACCCACGACGACAGGCGCGGCAGCGTGCGCAGTGCCCAGCGCGCCACCGCAATCGCGTCGGTCCCGTGCAGCGCCTCCACGATTGATTTCAGGATCGCATCGATGGCCGCTTCGTCGCGGCGCATCGTGTGCCAGTGCAGCTCGTCTTCCAATTGCACGAGCGGCGACGCTTGTGCGTGTGCGGCGACGATGACCGCCCGGGCGCGCTGTCGCTCGCTTTCGGTCAATTCGACGGCGCAGCGTTCGCGCAGCGCTTCCGCTTTTTCCGGCGCCAGCACCAGCCACGACGTGCTGCGCGCTTCGACGAAATCGCTGAACCAGAAATCGGCTTCGGCGTCGGCGCCGGCCTCCGGGAGGAGCTCGAGGCGCAGCTTGCGCAGCAGCTCCGGCTCTACGCGCGCGGCCAGTGAGGCCAGCAGGGCGAGCTTCATCGACGGACCGCCCTTCTCGCGCGGCCGGTGGTGAGCGGGCGGTCCCACTGCAGGATCGTCATGACGCGGCGGAGCGGGGCGGGCCAGCGTCGCGGCGGATAGGGAACGAAGGCGATGACGGGGCAGCCGGCCTGCCGTGCGGCCGTGGCGAAGCGCAGCCACTCCTCGGTGCTCGCCGCGTTGTCGAGTGCTTCGGGTTCGGCAATGCCAAGGTCCGTCAGCAGGACCACGGGCGTACCGCGCGTGGGGAAAGCGTAAGGACGAACACCGCGTAGTCCGCGCGTGAGGCCGCGCAGCGGCGAGCCGATGAAAGCGCCGCTGGCGACGCGCTGGCGTCCGGCGACGCGCACGACCGCCGCGCTGAAGCTGGCCTGATCGCGGAGAAACGGCATCATGCCGCTGCTCTTGTCGTGGAGGAGCTGGATCCCGCGGCGCATGCTCTGGCGCGTCCGCAGCGGCAGGCGGTCGAGCGGTTCGCGGCGGGCGACGCGTTCTATGGCCCGGCTGACGTCGATCCCGCTGCTTACCGGCGTCGACAGCGCGGCCGTCAGGATCGTGCGCGTCGACAGCGGCGCCAGGAGCGGTTCGAGCGGAGGGCGAGGCTCGTCGCGTTCAGAGCCGGTGGCGGACGGCGGCGTGCGTTCGGTAGTGAGCTGGAACGACGGAGCCTTCCCTTCGGGCCTGTGGCTTTCGAGACGGCTGGGGATGAATGACACCACTGTCTGCGGCGGCTCCGGCGATGGTGGCAGCGGCTGCGGTGCGGGCTCGGGCAGCGGAGGTAGTAACGGAGGTTCTTCCAACAACGCCTGCGTCACCGGCAGGCCGAGGAGCTCGGCGATGCGCCGTTCGATTGCGGCGTCGGCCGGATCGAGCCGTTCGAGCGCCGTCGCCAGATCGCCGAGGAAGAGCGTCGCTCTCACTTCGCTCCGGCCTCCTGCGTCGTGTGCGTCTTCTCGAGAACGACGCGGGCGATCTCCTTCCAGATATCGCTCTTCTGGCGCATGTCGCGCGTCGAGAGAAGACGATCGCAGGCGGCGATGGCGTCGAGATACTCGGCGGTGCTCGGCTGCGCTTCGCCCGCTCGTTTCTTCTCGTCGACCACCTCGAAGAGAAAGTCGGCGATCCGTTCGCAGAGTCCGGGATCGGCCTTCGGAAAATGCTCGCGGGCGATCTCGAGCAGCCGTTCCTTGTCCGGGCGGTCGAACGAGGTCACGACGCAGCGGCGCACGAAGGCGGCGGGCAACTCGCGCTCCTCGTTCGTCGTGATGACGACGAGCGGCGGCAGTTCCCCGTCCGGCACCTTGATCGTCCGTTCCGGATAGGTGAGCGAGAACTGCATCGAGCCGAGCGGCACCAGGAGGTTGTTCGGCACGTCCGGATCGGCTTTGTCGATCTCGTCGAGCAGGACGACCGCGCGCTCGTCCTTGTACTTGTCGCCGGCCGGATCGACTGCCGGTTCGACGTCGTCATGCGGTTCGTCCAGCCCGCGCAGCCTCGCCGTCCTGCGGTCGAAGGCCCACCAGAGCGGACCCGGTTGAATGTAGCGATTGGCGATGTACGTCTTGTTGCCGGTGGCGTCGGCGAGCTGGCGCACCCTGTCGAAGCGCCACAGCAGGTCGCGCGCTTCCGTGACGGACGAGACGACGTGCTCGTAATAGCGCCAGCCGAGCTTCAACGCCACGTTCTGCGCCAGCGACGACTTGCCCGATCCCGAGGGACCGCGCACGAGCAGCGGGCGCGCGGTGGCGATGGCCACGTTCACCGCCAGCTCGATGTCGGGGTTGTAGACGTAGACGGCGCCGTCACGCCGGTCGCCGGCGGCGGAGCGCGGCTGCACGTCCTTCGGCAGCGGCTTGTCGGCTTCGAAGATCCGTTTGTACTGCACGCTCATGGTGTTGTCTCCTCATCTGCCGAGGCTCTCGCGTGTTTTCGCGATGCGCCGGGCCTCGCGGATCTGCTGGCGTACTTCCTCTTCCTTCACCGGATCGATCTTCGGGAGCAGGATCTCGACGCCGGCGTTCTTCAGCGCTGATTCGTCCCACTGCGCTCCGGCCAGCACGACGAAGACGCAGTACGGAAACGCCGTGCGTAACTCGTCGAGGACGTCCGTCTCGACCGGGCCGTGCAGCAGGACGAACACTGGGTCGCCCTTCTTCTGCCGTCGCTCCAGTTCTTTCGGGACGTCGTCTGCGCTGAAGTCGGGATCGGAGCCGTCGTCGAGCTGATTGAGCAGCTCGTCCGAAAGCGAGCCGACCAGGTCGTGCCCGCCGACGTTCGTCAGCGTGATGACGGTCCAGTGATCGGTATGGCAGCGCGCGCGCTGCACGTAGAACGTCCCGGTCTGCTCGAGCTTCGAACTGAGCGCGACGGCGGGACGTTTGCCCGCGTCTTTCGCCAGTGCCACGCGCGGGATCGGCACGACCGCCAGTGGATTCGCGGTGAAGGGGGCGAGCAGGTTGATGACGACGCGGAGGTCGTCCGCGCTCATGTAGATGGCCAGATCGGAGAGGGCGGCATTCACGAGCGTCAGGTCGGCGTGGAAGAGATCGCGCGCGAACTGAGCGTGCAGCGGCAGCGATGGCGACCACTCCAGCCGTGTCCCCAGCTTCTCGGCCGCCAGCTTCAGCTTCGCCGCGTCGATCTGCCGGAAGCGGAAGGCGATCGCGTCCTGGATGCGCTGCAGTGGATTGGTGGACCGCTGCGGACCCAGCGCCTTGTGGACTTTGGCGACGACGTTCGGATCGGCCGCTTTTACCGGTTGGATCTCTCCGAGCTGGATGGCCGCGAAAGCTCCTTCGCTCAGCATCGGCGGGGTGACTTCAGGGAAGAGCACCGGGACCACATGGAACGTCGGGTCGAGCGCGTGCCGCCAGCCGAAGATCGTCGCTTCCTTCTGCACCCACACCGAGTCTCTGTACGCTTCTTCAGAGAACAGGATGACGGCCGCGTCGGCGATGGCCAGCGCGGTGTGGAGCTGATCGCGCCAGCGCATCCCCGCGGTGATGCGCTGCCGGTCGACGAAGACGTCCCACTGCAGCGCTTTCAGCCCCTGCTCCAATTGCGCGAGCAGCGCCGCGGCTGCAGGCGTTTTGGCGCTGTGGCTGATGAACACGAGCGGCTGCATGGGGGTGCAGCCATTGTAGGGGAGCTATGGAGCTAAGAAGAGATCTCGGAGTGCGGGGGCGAACGCCACCGCTCTGCGATACGTGTACAAGAGCGGTGGCGTTCGCCACCGCACTCCGAGAACCTGCTACCGCGTGACCGTGACCGTCGTGCGCGCCGTTGCTGGCGTGCCGGTGTCGTCGCGGCCTTCCACCGACAGTTGCGCGCTCACGCCGCCGAAGAGGCGTTCGTCCGTCACCTCGTGGCGGGGCGTAAAGCGGTAGCGGAGCTCGCCGTTGGCCGGGACCGTGGTGGCGTAGCCGAGGCCGGCGATTTTCGCCGAGTCGTAGGACTCGTTGGCTACGGGGATGCTGCCGAGGGCCAGGACGTCGGCGGAGACGCGATCGATGGTCACGGCGCGGCCGCCGGTCTCGCGGATCAGCACCTCGAACGGGAAGTCGTACATGTTCCCGCCGGCGCCTCTGGCGACGATCGGGTTCGGGACGATCTGGATCGAGAGGGCGCCGTGGCCGGGCTGCGACATGGTGTCATCGCCGCCGCGGCCGCCGGCGCAGAACGTCAGCAGAAGAAAGAGAGGAAGAACGGCAACACGCTTCATGCAGCCTTACGGCTGCATCGGGCGTGCCTCAACCACGCCGCAGGCGATCCGGCCGCCGGCGTTGCCGGTCGGCTGAGTCGTCAGGTCGTCGGGATTCGCGTGCAGGATGACGGCGTGGCCCACGGCCGAGTTTGCCCCTTCGCCGAGCGTGAGCGAGCGCGTCGTGAAGGTCGTGCGCACGTTCCCGTTCGCGTCGGCCGTGACGTTGCCGAAATCACCGGCGTGGTGCGGAGTGGCGTCCGGCGCGCCGTGCGGCGTGGCCAGCGGGTTGAAGTGACCGCCGGCGGCGTTGCCGTTATCGCCGCAGTCCCCCTTCTCGTGCACGTGGAAGCCGTGCACGCCCGGCGGGACGTTCGTGAGGTCGACCGTCACGCGCACGCTGCCGTCGCCGAGCTGGTCGAAGTTGACGCTGCCGCGCGGCGTGTTGTTCGCCGTCGGCGCGAGCGTGGCCACCGCCGAGGGGCCGCTGGCCGTCGTCGCACAACCGGCGGCGACGAGGATCATGGATGCGAGGAGAGCGAGCTTTTTCATCAGTGCTCCTTTTTTAACGAGTTTGCGGTTGGCAGTTGGCGGTAGGCAGGAGAACGGTCTACTGCCAACCGCCAACTGCCTACCGCCCAACCTTCAAAGTGATCGTGACCTTCGTCCCCGGCTTCGGAAGCCGCTCGGGGACGGATTCGTAGACTGCGCCGTCGCGAACGTAGTCGCGGATCGGGTGTGCGTGGTTGCCGATCGCTCCGCCGGGGCAGGAGTAAAGGCAGACGATGCACCCCGATTTGAATTCTTGCTGATAAGCCTCGTTGCCGCCGTACCGGAAGTCGAGCTGAGGCGACGGCTTTCCCTCCTCGGCCAGCAGGCGGCGGAGCGGAATCCGTCCGCCCGAGCCCTGCCATTCGACCAGCACATCAATGAGCGTGCCGACGACCCGTTTATCCGGTTCGCGGCTGTGCGGGTCGTCGCGCTTGTTCCAGGAGTCGGGGGTGAGGTTTTCGCCCCGCTTCGCGCCGATGGAGTCGAGGGCCAGGCGGACGTCGTGGTCGCTGACGTCGGCCACGAAGAGGGCCCAGGTTCTGGCGCGGCCCCCTTTCCAGACGATGGCGTGATGTCCTTTCACGCCGAACGGGCGGTCCATCGCGGTGGGCTGCACCGTGGCCGTGAAGCGGACCTCCCGGCGGGTCTTGTCGGCCGTTGGGGTGGCCGCGTACGCGGCACCGGCGGCCAGCAGAAGCAGCAGCGCTGCAGCGGTCAAGCGCATCGCACGAACGATAGCACTTAGGGCAATCATGGATTGCCTCACTGCACCAGTTTCGCGATCTTCTTGCCCGCCGCGCCAACCCAGCTTTTGGCCAGATCCTGGTAATACATCCCGGCCGCTTTCTGCACGCCGTCCGCGAGCGATGGATACGGCGAGATCCGCTGCGCCAGCTCCCCCACCTTCATCCCCTTGCGGCGGGCCAGGACCACCTCTTCGAGGACCGTCGAGGCATTCGCGCACATGGCGTGGCCGCCGAGGATTTTGCCTTTCGCGTCGCAGACCAGCTTGATGAAGCCGGCGGTGGTGCGGTCGACGACGGCGCGGTCGACGTCCGCCATCTCCACCTTGTAGACGCGCACGTTCTCGTCCCCGACGGCTTTGCGCGCCTCCGCTTCCGTCATCCCGATGTGGCCGACCTCGGGGTCGGTGTAGAGCGCCCACGGGATGTCGTCGTACGAGACGGGCGACTTGCCGGGAAAGAGGATGTTGCGCACCAGCTTGACCGCTTCGTAGGCGGCGACGTGGGTGAACTGCAGGCCGCCATGGACGTCGCCGCAGGCCCAGATGCGGGGGACGCTCGTCTGCAGGAACCGGTCGACGACGACCCAGGACCGCTCGACCTTCACGCCGGCGGCTTCGAGGCCGAGGTCCTCCGTGTTGCCGCGGCGTCCGGAGGCGACGAAGATTTCGTCGACCGTCACTTCCTTCGACTCGCCGCCCCGGTTCTCGAGGCGCGCGACCTTCTTGCCCCCTTCGACGCGCACCGACCTTACGGCCCAGCCGGTGCGGAGGTCGATGCCTTCGGCGTCGAGGAGATGGCGGACGCGCGCGATGACGTCGGCGTCTTCCTTGTTGATGATCTCGTCCAGCATCTCCACGACCGTGACCTTCGAGCCGAAGCGGGCAAAGAGCTGGGCGAACTCGATCCCGATGTAGCCGCCGCCGAGGATCAGCAGCGAAGCCGGAAACTCGTTCTGCAGGAGGAAGGAGACGTGGTCGAGGAAGCCTGCTTCCTTCAGCCCTTCGACTGGAGGCACGGCCGTGCGGGCGCCGGTGGCGATGACGATGTCTTTCGCATGAAGGGTCCGGCCGGCCACTTCGACGGTATCGCGGGAGAGGAGGCGGGCCTTGCCCTCGATGACGTCGATGCCGAGGCCGCGGAACTTCTCCGGATCGTCGTGATGGCTGATCGTGTGCCGCGCGGCGCGCATGGCGTCCATGATCGAGCGGGGGGAGAGGCGAGGCTCGACGCGCTCGAGGCCCCAGAGATCGGCGTGGCGCATCTGGTGGGCCAGCTTGGCCGTGGCCACGAGCGCTTTGGTCGGCACGCAGCCGGTCCAGAGGCAATCGCCCCCCAGCGCCTCCCGCTCGATGAGCGCCACCTTGCGGCCCAGCCGCACACACCCGGAGGCGGTGACCAGCCCCGCGGTGCCTCCGCCGACGACCACGACGTCAAACTGCTCAGCCATGACCGGCAGTCTAGCCTAAGGTGCGACGACCGCCGGTTGAGGTGCGCCGACTTCAATTTGAGGTGCGCCGACCCTCGATTTGAGGTGCAACGACCTCCGTTTGAGGTGCGACGACCTTCGATTTGAGGTGCAACGACCTCAATTTGAGGTGCGACGACCTTCGATTTGAAGTGCGACGACCTCAATTTGAAGTGCGACGACCTTCGATTTGAAGTGCAACGACCTTCGATTTGAAGTGCGACGACTTCAATTTGAGGTGCGACGACTTCAATTCGAGGTGCGACGACCTTTGATTCGAGGTGCGACGGCCTCAAGCCGAAGTGCGACGGCCTCAAGCCGAAGTGCGACGGCCTCAAGCCGAAGTGCGACGGCCTCAAGCCGAAAGTGCGACGGCCTCAAGCCGAAGTGCGACGGCCTCAAGCCGAAGTGCGACGACCTCAAGCCGAAGTGCGACGACCTCAAGCCGAAGTGCGACGACCTCAAGCCGGACTGCGACGACCTCAATCTGACATCCGGCAACCTCAGGGATTGACGGCATGACCTCGCGGTGAAAGACTGCCGTCCCATGAGACGAGTCACTGGCATCGGCGGCATCTTCTTCAAAGCGAAAGACGCTCCGGCGCTGCGGGCCTGGTACAAGGAGCACCTCGGCATCGACGTCCAGGACTGGGGTGGCGCCGCTTTCACCTGGACCGACGCTGAAGGGAAGCCGTTTGCCGGCACCACCGTCTGGTCCATCAACAAAGCGGAAAACGACTACTTCGAGCCCAGCACGGCGCCGTTCATGGTCAATTACCGGGTCGAGGATCTCCTCGCCCTCGTGAAAGTCCTGCGCGAGGAAGGGTGCAACGTGCTCGAGAAGGTCGACGACTCCGAGTACGGCAAGTTCGCCTGGGTCATCGATCCGGAAGGCAACAAGGTCGAGCTCTGGGAACCGCCTGCCGGCGGATGACCGGGGTCCCTACTCCGCCACGTACAGCGTGACCTTCCGCTCCCGTGGACCGTCCAGCTCGACGAAGTACACCCCCTGCCAGCGTCCCAGCACCAGTTTGCCGTTCCGGTAGGGCCAGGTCAGCGAACAGCCGATGAGCATCGACAGCAGGTGCGCGTCGGAGTTGCCTTCACCGTGGGCGAAGCGGACGTTCGGGACCATGGCCCGGAGCGCTTTCACGAGGTCGGCCGGGACGTCCGGATCGGCGTTCTCGTTGACGGAGATGGCGCAGGTCGTGTGCGGGACGACGATCGTGCAGAGGCCGTCGCCGCGGGTCAGATCGCCGAGGGCGTCGTCGACTTCGCGCGTGATGATGCGGATCTGCTCGCGCTCGCTTGTACGCACCGAAATCGTCTTTTCTTTCATGGGACGAGCATATAATCGTGAGCACGCGTCACATCTGAAAATAACCCCACGGCCGCTATGCCATTCTTCTGCATCCATTGCAGGTCGGAGATCGACCCGAAATACAAGGCCTGTCCTTTTTGCGGGGAGGCCATCACCGATTTCCTGAGGCGGCATCTCGAAGCACCGATCGACGGCAAGTACCAGATCCTGTCGCGTCTCGGCGTCGGCGGGATGGGGGAGGTCTACAAGGTCCTCCACCTCCATCTCAACGCCATCCGGGTCATCAAGCTGATGCGGCCCAACATCGCCGCCGATCCGGGCGCCGGCGACCGCTTCCTCCGCGAAGCGCGCCTGGCGACGAAGATCCATCACTCGAACGTGGCCGCGCTGTACGACTTCTCGCAGCTCGACGACGGTTCGTTCTACATGGTCTGGGAGTACATCGAGGGAATCAACCTGCACGAGCTGATCGCCGAGCGCGGTCCGCTCTCCCCGCAGTACACGGCGCGCATCGCCGCCGAAGCGCTGCACGGCCTCGAAGCCGTCCACCGCGCCGGCATCGTCCACCGCGACATCAGCCCCGAGAACCTCATGATCTCGCGCAGCGAAGACGGTGAGGAGCGGGTCAAGATCATCGACCTCGGCATCGCCAAGGGCGGCGATGAGATGGACAACAAGACCAAGACCGGGATGTTCGTAGGCAAGTGGAAGTACTGCTCGCCGGAGCACCTCGGCATGATCCCGGACGGCGAGCGGATCGACGGCCGCGCCGATCTCTATTCGTTCGGCATCGTCCTCTACGAGATGCTCACGGGCGTGCCGCCGTTCCAGGCCGACACGCCGCACCGTTACCTGATGCTGCACGCCTCGGAGCGCCCGAAGGCGCTGCGCGAGGTGAACCCGGCCACGACGGCTTCGGCGGAGCTCGAAGCGCTGATCTTCCGGGCGATGGAGAAGGATCGCCGCAACCGCTTCGCCTCGGCGCGCGAGTTCGCGCAGGCGCTCGAGAAGCTGATTCCGCTGCTGCCCGACACGCCCGGATCGCCACTTCCGCTGCCCGCATCCGCCGAGCTGACGGAAGAGCCGACTCGGGTCGGGGGACGGGTAGCGCAGGACGCGAAAACGGTGGTGTCGATCGCCAGTGACGCGCCCACCGTGCAGACCATGGGACCTATGGGACCTTCTGGGACTCCCATGAGTCCCGTAAGTCCCGTAAGTCCCATTGCCCCCACGCCGACGGTCGTTGCACCGCGCAACAAGAAGAAAGCGTCACTCGGGTGGATCGTGGCCTTGGCGATCGTGGCCGCTCTGGGCGTCGTGGGATGGCAGATGTTCGACCGCAATGACGCCATCGCCGAGGTGCCGAAGAACGTGGCTGCACCGGTGCAGACGCCGGTCGTCTCCACCTCCGCTTCGGTGATCGTGCCGCTGGCGCAGGGACGGCTGGCCATCAACGCTTTCCCCTGGGCCACCGTGACGGCGGTCCGCAATCTCGACAACGGCGAGACCGTCGACATCCGCGGTCCGCTGGTGACGCCCGCGCCGCTCGACCTGGCGCCCGGACGTTACGAGATCACACTCACGAATCCTGATTTCCCGGCGCCGATCACGCGCACCGTGCTGGTGCGCGGCGGTCAGGACGAGACGCTGAACGTCGCGTTCACCGATCCGGATCGCGCGCCGCTTCCCAGCTTCGGAGGAGCGGTCCGATGAAACGCCTCGCCTTTTTGCTCTTGCTGTTGACCGCGATGCCGGCCCTGGCTGCCGAGCAGTGGTGGGAGGCGTACAACCGCGGCGTGAAGGCGATCAACTCGCGTGACCACAAGACGGGCGCCGCGGCGATCGAGAAGGCCATCGCGTCGATGCCGAACGAGACGACGAACGTCCGCCAGGGCTCGACGAACGTCTACATGCAGATCTACGTCCCGCATTTTTACCTCGGGATCGCGAAGTTCAATCTCGGCGATACCGACGGCGCGCTCCGGGAGTGGGCCATCTCCGAGGAGCACGGCGTCGTGCAGAAGTCGCAGTACTACTCGTCGCTCAAGGACTGGGTGGCCCGCGCGCAGACGGAGAAGCAGCGCATCGCCGAGAGCGCGGCCTCGGAACCGAAACGCACCGCCGACGCGGCGCTGAGCCGCGCGCTCATGAGCCAGAGCGACGCGCTGGCGGCGGGCGGCGATCGCACGGAGAAGTATCGTGAGGCGTCGCGCAAGTATCAGGAAGCGACGGCCCAGCGGAAGAACGCCGGGACGGACGTGAAGGCGTTCCAGCGCGTGGCCGAGACGGCCTCGCAGGCACGGGAGCTCTTTGCCGCCGCGGCGGAAGAAGGGAAGCGCATCCGGGCCGCGCGCAACGTGCCGCCGCCTGTTGTTCAGCAGCCGGCGCCTCAGCCGGTGCAGCGTCCGGTCGAAGCGGCGGTGACGTTCGAAGCGGAGCCGAAGCCGGTGGTGGGGCGTCCGCAACCGCAGCCGCCCGCGACGCAACCGGCGGTGACGCCGCCCGCGCCGCAGCCGGCCGTCGAAAGCTCGGCCCTGGCGATGACGCGGGTGGCACTGCAGAACTACCGCCGCGAGCTGCTGTCCGCGCGCGGCTCGCAGAGTCAGGAGTTGCGGGAGTACGTGACGCGTGCTTCACGCGAGGCGGAGCAGCTCGGAAAGCAGCTCGACCGCAAGCCGAACGACGACACGTCGCGCCTGATCGCGCAACGCATCGCCATCGCCGCCAGCGATCTCCGTACGCGGATCGCGCACGTTGCGGCGGCGACGCAGCCACCGCAGGCGCAACTGGCGTCAGCGGCGGTCGCGCAGTTGCAGTCGGCGTATCGCAAGTACGCCTCGGGCGATCTGCAGACGGCCGAGACGATGCTGACGAAGCTCCTCGAACGGGGCCAGCTCGGCGAAGCGTACCTGCTGCGCGGCTGCGCGCGCTTCACCGCCGCCATGCTCTCCCGCCAGCGCGGCGCCGCCCTCGACAGCGCCCGCGCCGATTTCCGCACCGCCCTGCAGCTCAACAGCGCCCTGACGCTCGACCGCAAGGTCTTCTCACCGACGCTGGTGCAGTTCTTCGAGCAGGTGAAGTCGGGGCGGTAGGAGGCGTTGCGCGTTGTTCGTTGCGCGTTGTCCGTTGCGTTGCGCGTTGCTCGTTGCCCGTTGCTCGTTGCCCGTTATCCGTGCTCCGCTCCGCGGCGATCATCGCAAAGCGCAGCACTGACAACGACGGCGACGCCGCCCGCGGTCTCCGCCGCTTCCGCTTCGACTCCTACACGCCGGAGGCGTGTAGGAAATTAGCCGGTGGCAAGCGCCGCAGGCGCGCCGCCACCGGTTTCGAGGCAAAAGAAAAGGCACCCCGGAGGGGTGCCGGAACTGCGCGGACGCGACCCCTGCCGGGGTCGATGTGGAGAGGCTGATCGGGTCCGGTGGCGGCGTGCCTTCGGCACTTGCCACCGGCTAATCTACGTCACGCCTCCGGCGTGACGGCGCCTAATTTACGTCACGCCTCGGGCGTGCAACTCTCGGCGAGCAGCACGGACAACGGACAACGGATAACGGACAACGCTCCAACGAACAACGCCCCACCGGGGTCTACTTCGTGAGCTCGACGCCGTTGGCCACGAAAGACACTTCGTTCGCGGTGCCGTCGGGGTTGCGCTTGAGTTTGGCGCCTT
>DASWMP010000113.1:0-4786 GCA_036399695.1 Thermoanaerobaculia bacterium
GCACCCACAAGGTCGCAGCGCAGTGGACGATGATCTGCACGGCCATCAACCTGCGGAAAATCATCGCCGCATTTCAGGATCGAGCACTCACCCCGGCCTGAACCGCCGCTTCGCTCGATTCTGAGGCCCGTTTCGAACGCCTCTGGGCGACTTCGCTCGCTCGTCAACCAACTTCCGCTCCTTCACCAGAGCTCGTCCAAGCGATCCGCGTGGCTGTCGACGTCCGTAAAGAAATGGCTTTTCGGCGGACTAAGGATTTGAGACACCCTCCGTTCGCCACCGCACTCCGAGATCTATTTGCGTTTCTTCTTCGGCGCGTTCAACTGATCGCGCAGGTCCTTGCCGGCTTTGAACCGCACGTTCTTCGACGCAGGGATCGTGATCGTCTCTTTCGTGCGGGGGTTGCGGCCTTCGCGCGCTTGCCGCTCCGTCACCGTGAAGCTGCCGAGGCCGGGGATGGCGCAGCGTTCGCCTCGTTCGCAGGCTTCGGCGACGTAGCCGACGAACGCGTCGAAGGCGGCAGTCGCCTCTTTCTTTGAAATCCCGGCCTGCTCCGCGATGGCGGTGATGACGTCGCTCTTACCTGCCATAAGAACGCTCCTCCTTTGCTGTGCCCGGCAAATCTAGGGGGCGGGAACGGTGTTGTCAACGGGAGCCGGCTCCTCGGTTTCAGCTTCCGCTTTCGCCTCCCGCGCGGCAGCCTCCTCGACGTTCCGCAGCTCGCGCAGGCGGTCCAGATAGCGGCGCACGACGGACACGATCTGCGCGTGGCTCCAGGTGAAGGGCGCCACCGAAAGCGGCTGCCCGTCGTAGGGGTTGAGCTGCTCCGGCAGGATGCCGGACGGCGTCCCTTTCGAGCGCGCCCAGCGGACGAGATCGAGCGCGTCCTGCAGCTCGGCGACGCTGCGCGCCTTCGTCAGCGCGTGCTCGGCCAGCCAGAGCGTGCAGAGAATCCAGGGGTTGCCCGGCACGCGTACCGTATCCTCGGAGATGCGGTGGTACGAATCCCCTTCGTAGCGCGCGATGCCGCCCACTTCCGTCTGCACCCAGAGATGCTCGCGCACCGCGCGCAGCGTCCCTTCGACCATCGCGCTGCCGGGAGGGAAGACGTCGAGGTAGAACGTGGCGAAGGCTGACGCGTCGATCGTCGAATCGAGCACGTAGCCGCCGGCCGGCTGCAGGATGAGGCCGCGGGCGAAGCGGCCGGCGTCCTCCATCCAGAGATGGCGAACCATCGCCTCGCGCACCTCCGTCGCCGCCTTCGCGTACACGTCGCGGCGCTCCGGCTCGTTGAAGAGATTCGCCAGCTCCGAGGCCGCGTGCAGCCCCGCGTAAACCGTGGCGCAGGTGTAGGTGAAGACGCCCAGGCGCTCCTCCCAGATGTCGAAGCTGGGCTGCGGCAGGCCGGTCTCCGGATCGCGGAAGCGTGCGAGAAAATCGGCCGTCTGCACGACCAGCCGCTGATAGACGCCGCGCAGCAGCTCGAGGTCGCGCGTGCGCTCGTAGTGGCGGGCGACGAGCCAGATCACCAGCGCCGTCTGGTCTTCCTGAATCGGCAACTGCCTGGTGCCGTCCTCGCGGATCCAGGGCGTCCAGAGCGAGGCCAGCGTGCCGTCCGGATGGTACTTGTGGAGGAAGTAGCCCTCGTCGCTCACCACCTGGCTCGCGAACTTCAGGAACCGGCGCGTCCCCTCGGGGAAGCCGGCGCGGTCCATCGCATCGCAGACGAACGACGCATCGCGCGTCCAGAGATACGAGTAGTGATCGTTGTGCCCCCAGGCGATATCCGAGTCGTTGGCCGCCAGGATGGCCCCGCCGCGATCGCACTGCGTGGCGATGATGAGCAGCGACCGGCGGTAAAGCTCGAGGATCTCCTCCGGCAGGTCCGACAGGTCTTCGCCCGGCTTGTTGACCCAGGTGTACCAGTAGGAAGCGGTGCGCGACAGCATGCGCGAGGCCGTCTCTTCCCGCACGTGGCGGTCGAGGTCGCGCACCTCGTTGTACTTCGTGCCGGCGCAGATCCAGTACAGCACCGTGGCCGAGCCGCCCGGCTCGAGCGAGAGCGGCACGGCGACCGTCGAATCGACGGCCCCCTGGGCGATGGGCGTCATCGACAGCACGCCATCCTCGGCATCGCGCCACGTCCCCTCCACGCCGCCGATGCCGCTCCGTCCGCAGGCGTACTCGGTCACGCCGACGTGGCCGTCGACGGCGCAGTTCACCAGCAGGTAGCGCTTCGTCTTGTAGTGGATGATGCTCGTGGTGTCGGGGTCGTACATCGCGGTGTCCCCGACCGGGCTGCCGTAGAGGTTGAAGTCCTGGTGCAGGAAGAGCTTGATCTTCCGTGCGTCCTCGCGAAGGTTGCGCACCGTGATCTTGCGGATGAAGACATTCGCATCGACGTCCACGGCATCGTGACAGCGGATGCGCAGGCCGCTCTCGGCATGCTCGCACTGCGCGTCCGTCACCAGCGTTTCGCGCAGGTACTCGAGCGACTTCTTCCACGACGCATCCTCGACCCAGGTGAGGACGTCGTCGGCCCAGACACCGAAGCGGAAGCGCGCGGCGGCGTGATTCTCCATCCCGACGTGCGGGTAGTAGAAGTCGGCGAGGCGGTAATCGGAATCGAAGGCAACGAGCAGCGAACCGTTACCGATCGACAGGTCCCGTGGCATGGGCGCGGAGTCTACCGCAGGACGAACGCGGTGAAACCGTCCGCGCCCGATTCGGGCGTGAGACGGAGCACGCCGTCCTGCACCCACTGCCGGGCGCCGGCCGGCACGAAGGGGGTGATGTCGACGCGCGTGTAGCCCTCGACGACGGCATCGTTCTCTTCCGGCTCGAGCGAACAGGTGGAGTAGACGACGTACCCGGACGCCAGCTCCCGCGCCTTCGCCAGCAACTCCTTCTGCAGCGTGGCGAAGGCGGCGAGATGCTGTTCGCGCAGGCGCCACTTCAGCTCCGGGTTCTTGCGGATCGTACCGGTGGCGCTGCACGGAGCATCGAGCAGCACGACGCCGAACTTGCGGCGAAACGGCGGCTGCCGGCCGTCGCTGATGACCAGCCGCTTCGTCCGCCCGACCAGCGGCCGGATGCGCGAGAAGGAGACGTCGTTGCTGACGACGCGCGCGCCACGATGCTCCATCGTCAGCGTCTTCCCACCCGGCGCGGCGGCGAGATCGAGGACGTCGTCACCGCAGGCGCGGGCGATGGCGGCGATGACGGCGCTCCCCTCATCCAGCGGGTAGAAGTCCCGCCGGTCGAGCTCGGACGACGACCCATGCAGCTTCCAGACGTCCTCCACCAGCTCCGACGCCAGGGCCTCCGGCGGCACGGCGCCGCTGAGCGAGAGCACGTCCGGATACGACAGCTCCTGGTTCGCGGCGGCGATCTTTTCCGCCCTCTCGGCGCCGTAGGTTTTCACCCATCGTTCGAACAGCCAGCGCGGATGGGCGTTGCGCACCGCCGGGTCGGTGGGAACGGGCGCTTTCTCCGCGCGGCGGAGCACCGCGTTGACGAAGCCGCGGGCCCGCTTCGGCGCGAGGTCGACGGTCTCGGAGACGGCGGCGTACGCCGGCACGTCCATGTAGAGCAGTTGGTAGACGCCGACGCGCAGGATGTCGACCACGTCCCGGTCGAGCTTCGACAGCGGACGCTCGGCGACGGTGGCGATGGCGTGGTCGAGCCGCGAGCGCCAGCGCAGCACCCCAAGGACCAACGTGCGGACGAAGCCGGTCTCGTCGTGCAGGAGCAGGGAGGCGTAGAGATCCTCCTTCTCGATGCGTTTGAGGATCTGAAAGGCGCGCTGGCGTTCGTTCATGGGATCGGCTGGTGCACTTGCCAATTCAGCCCGCGCGCCACCGCCGCCGCAGGCGTCCGCGGCTTGCCCGCGCGCTGCAGTTCCAGCAGTCGTATGGCCCCGTCAGCCGTGGCCACGACGACGCCGTCGTCCATCGAGAGCACGGTCCGCGGCGCGCCGGAGCCGGATGCCGGACGCAGGTCCGTCAGCTTGATGGTCTCGCCGCCTGTCTCGATGAAGAGCCCGGGCCAGGGATCGAAGGCGCGGAAGCGGTTGTAGAGCGCGGCCGTCGTCTCCTCGAAGGTGACGCGCCCTTCGGCCTTGTCGATCTTGGCGGCATGCGTGGCGCGCCCGTGGTCCTGCGGCGTGTCGACGGCGGTCCCGCTCTCGAGCTGCCCCACGACCTGCGCCAGCGCCTCGGCACCGATGACGGCCAGCCGCTTCGCCAGTTGCGGCGTCCGCTCGTCGCGATCGATGGGCGTCGTCTCGATCTGCAGCATCGCCCCATGGTCGAGCTCTTCGTCGACGCGCATGATCGTCACCCCGGTGACGCTGTCCCCCGCCTCGATGGACCGCTGAATCGGCGCCGCCCCCCGCCACTGCGGCAGGATCGACCCATGAACATTGAGGAAGCCTTCGCGCGGGATCTGCAGAAGGGCGCCGGGCAGAATCTTGCCGTACGCGACCACGATCCCGAGGTCCGGCGCCACGCGGCGGATCTCGCCGAGGAACTCCTCGTTGCGGATCCGCGGCGGCTGCAGCAACGGCAGCCCCAGCTCCTTCGCCCGCACCGCCACCGCCGGCGCCTGCATCTTCATCCCCCGCCCGGCTGGCTTGTCGGGCTGAGCGACAACCAGCGCAATCTCATGCTCCCGCGCCAAAACCTCGAGCGAAGGAACGGCAAACTCCGGAGTGCCAAAGAAAACGATCCGCACCGGGGGATTGTATGTTGAGGGGCAGTTGGCGGTTGCCGATGAATCAGTTGGG
>DASWMP010000114.1:0-10447 GCA_036399695.1 Thermoanaerobaculia bacterium
AGCGCACACCGGTACACCTCGAGCGCACACCGGTACACCTCGAGCGCACACCGGTACACCGCGAGCGCACACCGGTACACCGCGAGCGCACACCGGTACACCGCGAGCGCACACCGGTACACCTCGAGCGCACACCGGTACACCTCGAGCGCACACCGGTACACCGCGAGCGCACACCGGTACACCGCGAGCGCACACCGGTACACCGCGAGCGCACGCGGGTACACCGCGAGCGTCCGCTTCGAGTCTCGCGGCAGCGGCCCGGACCCTCGATGGTCCCTGCGCGGCACTCCGGGTGTCCGTCGGACCCTCCCCCAGCCTTGACTGGGACGCTCGAAGTGTCCGCGAGCTGGGCGCAATGGGCTGCTCTGAGTCAGCGCGCGCGCCGGTAGTGCATGGCGACCGCGCCGCTGCGGAGCGGCTTGGCCGAGACCAGCTCGAGCCGTCGCGTGCTGGGCAGCCCGCTCTGGTACGAGGGTCGGGCCGTGGCCGGCGATCCTGCGGTGGACGAGGAACTTGTACTCGTCGATGAGATCCAGCCCGTCCAGCTCAGTCGCGAGCTTGCCGCTACCGAGGAGCACGCCGGCCGGGGTCGCGTCCTTGAGCTTCTGCACGCCCGTGCGCAGGTCGCCGGCGATGTGATGGCTGTTGGTCCACGGGAAGTCCTTTCGCGTCGACGACGCACGTACTTCGGCTTCGCCTCCAGCTTGAGCGCCCACTCGACACGAACGGTAGCTTCGTCGCGGAAAGGCGATCTCGGAGTGCGGTGGCGAGCTTCATCCAGCCACCGCTCTGCTACACGTGTAACAGAGCTGTAGCTATGGAGGCAAAATGCCTCCTCCTCCGCCACCGCACACCTAATTAGATCGTGTGCTACGGCACTCTTGATCACGATCGCTCTACTTCAATTGTTTGTGCTCACCGGCTGCGAGGGGGATTTCCCATTGGAGGGCGTTCGGTCTCACGGCTCACCACCAGTTCGTCGGATCGCCCGTCACGTTGTCGACCTGGGAGACGTAAGGCCAGCAGCCGGCGCCGTCCTGGGGCAGGACGGAGAGCGCGTACAGGCCGTCGGGAACGTTCGCCTGCAGGAGGTCTCGCAGGGTGGTCTGGACGGACTGGTGTGCGTCGAGCGTGAGCATGCGCTCGGCAATGACGGCGCCGGTTCCGGTATAGAGACGCAGCAGCACGTGCGCGGGTGCGTCGGCGCCGTTGTAGAGGCCGACGTTGACGCGGCGGGCGGGCGACAACTCGATGCCGCCGAAGTGGCGCGATGGCCAGCCGCGCGGCGGATAGAGCGGGAGCATTTCACCGTAGGTGCCGCCGTCCGCGCGCGTGGTGTACGTGCGGGAGAAGGCGGAGGTCCAGGTGCCGGTATTCAGCTCGAGGGTACCGCGGACGCTCGCGGCATCGCACGACTGCCTGGCCACGTTGGAAAACGTGGTGTACCAGAACGGTTCCCACTCGTCCGTTCCGGTGGCGAAGCCAGGCTCGGCGTGGAGCTCGAGATCACGTGCGGCGCAGCCGCCGTCAGCGGGATGGAAGCGCGCCAGCGGTTGCTGCGTGATCGCACGCTGCAGCGAGCCGGGAAAGAGTCCATAGACATCGGTGCGCCAGAAGGTGCCGTTGGCTCCGGGGGTGAAGCCGACGGCGGGCAGCGCAAGCCGTCCGCTCGGGTCCGCGGCGAGGCCGAAGATCGAGTACGGGACGAAGCTGGCGTCGCCCGTGAGGTTGTCGACCATGGAGAGCCACAGCGGTGCCGGGCGTGTTCCGCGGATGGAGACGCGCGGGGGCATCGTCTCGATGACTTCGCGGCTGAAGAGCGATTCGAGCGCGATCACTCCGACTGAATGTGGCGCGACGCTGACTTCCCTCTCCAGTTCCGGCGGCACCTGTCCGGCGGGAATCCTGCCGTACGTGAGGGTGAGCACGAGCGTCTCGCCGCCGGAATTCACCACACCAAGGTTGTGGCGGAAGCGGTCGGGATCGTGCTTGTCGAGGATGAAGACGGAGTCGGTATCGGCGAGATCCGGGAGCGCGGAGCTGTGGTTGGAGTAGCCGGTGCGCGACGGCACGGCGGCAATGGCCTGGCCGTAACTGCCGCCGTCAGGCGCGGGCGTGAAGGTGCGGCTGTAGACGCTCAGTTGCGCGCCGTCGATCCATGGGGACTCGATGATGAGCGCGTCGACGGAGATGCCGTCCTGTTGTGCGCCGCCGCCCAGTTGCCCGAGGACGTCAGTCAGTTTGTGCGACGCACGCGGTGCGAGCTCCACGCTGCGCACGACTGACGGCTTCGCCACGCGCGTCAGCGTGACGGTCACGGGCTGGTCCGACGGGTTGAAGAGCCAGGCGTCGCTGCGCCAGAAGGTGTCGTGGGCGCCCGGACCGTTCGCGATCGCGGGAAGCACCTGTGTGAAGAGATCGGGGTGCGACCGCGGCGCCGGCGTCACAGACGAGAAGATGCCGTTGGTGGTGTGACCGAGCGTTTGCTCGTCGTCGCCCTCAAAGGATTGAACGAGGAGGCGGCGGTCGTTCGGGAGCCGGTAGTAGACCAGGCCGAGATAGAACTGTTGGCGTACGGGTTCATACGTGAAACCGACCGCGATACGGGCCTTGGCATTATCCGGTGCACCGGGCGACGTGACGGCTTCCTGCCGCACCACGCTGGGGTCTCCGATCGTACCGTTCACGACCGGCACCGCTTCCAGGCTCGTCGTCACACTCTGCTCCGCCGAGCGCGCACTCCAGAACCAGAACCGGCGCCCCGGCACGTCGAGAGCGACATGCCGTCGGTTGTCGGCGAGCTCGATCCAGGGCGGCGCGAGCTCTCGCACGACCTCGATGCGATTGCTGGCCGGGTCGAGCGGGCGGCGCGTGAACAAGTGCAGGAAGTTCTGGTTCGCAGTGGTGGAGCCGTGCCCCGGAAAGTCCATGTTGCCGGAGCAACCGATGCCGGTGGGCCCTCCGGCCGGGGGACAGATGACGAAGCCGTAGAACCCTGCTGTGATGCCAAGCTCCGCCGCATCCTTCTCCCCCACCGCCACGCTGCGCAACGCCCAGCCGGGATAACGCGCATCGAGTCCCGCGTAGCGCCGCAGCATCTGGCCGGAGGCGGCGTCCAGCTCGTAGAACGTCGAACCATTGACGACCACGAGTCCGTCGTAAGCGGTGAGCTGGACGCGTCCGGTCGGGGCGAAGGTGGTCCGGTAGTAGAACGTGGCGAACGGTCGCCGCTCGGCGCCGTCGTAGCGCACGATCCCTTCGCGGCCGGTGGCGTTGTCGGCTTCGAGGGAGAAGATCGTTTGCGGGTGCGCGGTTGCTTCGAAGAGGAGGGCGAGCGCGAGGCAGAGGAGCGTTGATTTCATGGGGAGCCCGGGACCTCGATCAGGGACAGGGTATGGCCGGTGGAGACGACTAGTGTCGCGTCTCACTTAAAAACGTGGGTGCTTTGCGGCGGCGGCGGACGGTCTGCTGCGCCGCCGCTCCTCGACGATGTCCCAGCATCGCCTGCGTCGCGGCGACTTGCATCCAGCCCACCGGCGCTCGCAAATCACCCACGTTCTTAAGCGAGACGCGACACTAGTGTCGTGTCACACAACGCTAGTGCAAATTCGCAACTGCCTGTTCCAGGAGACGCAGACGCTGCTCCCGCGTCCCGTGAATCTCGACGATCCGTGGTGAGCTGCTGGTGAAAAGCGCGTGCTCATCTTGTGTAATGAGATCGAGCAGCCGATCGTTCATCGCATCCCGCAACTCCAGGTCTTCCGACTCCGGTGCGGCAATGCGATCGCGATCGTTCAATGGCAGCACCACGAGGAAGTCGAGATGCGCGATGGCGGCGGCCGCAAGTTCTGCAGCAGACGCGATCAGCTCGCGGTCGTGGCCAGCACGGCGCAGATCACCCAGCGCGAGCATGTAGGCCAGGAAGTCGAGAGGGCTTCGTTCGGCGATCACTGCTGCGCCGGCCCCGTAACTCCGGAGGCGCTCAGAGGAAAGCTCGAGTTGTCGCCAGAAGTCGTCGAGCGTCGGTTGTGCGGCACTCGGCTCGCCATAGACGTCTTCCAGCCATTCGTAGGGTTCGGGCTCGTGAAGATAATCGCGATGAGCGGCGAGAAAATCTTCGGCCAACGCGGTCTTGCCGGAGCAATGTGTGCCCGAAATAGCGATGCGCACGGGACACGAAGGTAGCATGGACGTTGCGCGAGTGGGACTGCCGCTCTGCCGTGGCACCTGCTCTGCTATCTCCTGACTCTGCGGCGCGGATAGCGCGTTGCGGGAGGCGAGAGATGGACAACGATCGCGACAACCAGGGGAAGACAGGTGAGGTGCGGCAGGCCGATCCGGAGCGGGCGGCGACCGATCCGCGGGCGGCGGCGCAGCAGGATCAGGTGAAGGCGGACCATGACGCGCTGGAGGAATCGGCGCGGCGGGTGGAGTCGTCGGTGCCGGCGAATCTGACGGATCCGAATCAGGCATTCACGGACTCGGATGCCGCGGCGGCACAGGATCGGGTGCATGCGGACCACGAGCGCATGGCGGAGTCGGCGCGTCGCGTCGAAGCGTCGGTTTCGCCGGACGTGCGCGATACGCCGGTGCAGGCGGCGAACCTCAATACGACCGCCACCGAGGACACGACGGATTCGAGCAGGAAGGTGGACGCGGCGCGTGCGAACGCGGACGCCGCGCGTGAGAGTGCTCGCCGGGTGGACGAAAGTGCGCCCGAGGGGCTGGATCGGGGGCCGCGCGACCGGTAGTTGCGGTCGGTGGTCAGCGGTAGCTACGCGTAGCGATCTCGGAGAGCGGTGGCGAATCGCCACCGCTCTTTCTACGTGGAGCAGAGCGGTGGCTGTTCGCCACCGCATTCCGAGATCACATCAGGATTGAACCAGCTCCAGCGCGCCGTGGATGGGGATGCGGGCCCAATCGGGGCGGTTGTTGATTTCGTAGCCGATCTCGTAGAGGGCCTTCTCCAGGAGGTAGGCGGTCAGGAGGGTCTGCATGTCCTCGCCAGTGGCCGGGAGGTGACGCGCGGTCTGGCTTTCGGCGAGGTAGCTGCGGAGGAAGACGGCGCCGACCCAGCGGTGCCAGAAGCGGGCGCCGGTCTCGAGTTGGGCCAGGTCTTCGGCGCGGATGACGTTCCCCTGGGCCTGGCCGAAGACGACGGCGTACGGCGCGTAATGGAACGAACGCAACATGCCGGCGACGTCGCGCAGGGCGCTGCGTTTGATGCGGCGCTCGCTGAGGGGGCGGGCCGGCTCCCCTTCGAAGTCGATGATGACGAAGTCGTTGCCGGTGTGCAGGACCTGGCCGAGGTGATAGTCACCGTGGACGCGGATGCGGGAGCCCGTCATTTTGCCGTGCAGCACCTGCCGCAACTGTTCGTGGATGGCTCCTTCGGCGGCGAGCAGCTCGGCGGCCTGCGGGTTGTCCTTGGCGCGGCGCCGGACGAGCTGCATGGTCTGCACGAGCTGCGTGCGCATGGACTGGTAGATGGAGCGCTGGTAGTGCGGCGTGAACGGCTCGGGGGCGAACGCCGGGACGTCGTCGCGCGATGCCAACGCCATGTGCAGTTGCGCGGTGCGCACGCCGAGGAGCTCGGCGTCGGCGATGTAGCTGCCGATCAGTTCGCGAACGATGTCGGGCAGCGGCTCCGCGGCGAGGTCGAAGACGTGCTTGTCCGGCAGCGCCTCGTTGAGGCGGCGGATGGCGTCGGTGTCGCTGAGGAGGCTGTCGAAGTACCGGCCGATGTGGTCGAGCGTGTACTCCCAGGCGTCGCCGGAGTTCTCGGTGTCGCGCTGGAGGATGCCGAGGGTCAGCGGCTCGTGACCCTTCCCGTCGCGGTATTCGAGCGAGCCGGCCAGGCGCGGCGTGTGCGTGAACGACGTCTCCTCGTTGAGGAAGCGGGTGATCTCGAGGTCGGTGTTGACGCCCGCCTCGAGCTTCCGAAAGAGCTTCAGGAAGAGGGCGTCGCCGTAAATGATGGCGGTGTTGCTCTGTTCCGCTTTCAGCACGTGCGAGTCGAGGGTGCCGGTGCCGCGCAGCTCCTTGAACGTACGCGACGGCGTCCCGGAAATGGCTCCGTTGCGTCCCTTGAGCTGGCGGCGTTTGGCGATGGTGTCGAGCAGGGACGTGGCGAAGCGGGGCTCGTTGACCGGCTCGTAGAGGATGGCACCGTCGCGCAGCCGGGCGATCTGCGTGGGTCCGCGGCTGTCGGTCTCATTGCTGCGGCGCGCTTCGGCGATGGCGAGGGGCAGGACGTACGTCTGCGGCTCCCCTTCAGTGAAGATGATGTCGATGATCGCGAGCACCGAGGTCTTGTCGAGATCGACGGTATCGCGCACGTGCACGGTGCTGATGACGCGCGACTTCGCACCGAACCAGCGGCGCGTCTTCACATACGCGGAGAGGGCGCGCTCGACGGCGTCGCGCTGCCGCGTGGCGAACACTTCCTCGAACGTCCTGGCACTGATCTGCGGCAGATCCTCCTCGAGCGTCACCTCGGTCGTGGTCTTCTCGAGCACGAACCAATAGAACGCGAAGGGCCCGAGGTTCAAAAAGTACGGCTGTTCGCCAATGGCCGGGAACTTCACGCCGCCCGACAATTCGACCGGCACCATTCCGCGGAAGGCCGACAGGTCGAGCTCGAACGTCTGCACGAGGCGCGACAGGTTGGCGACGACGAGAATGATCTCGTCTTCATAGCGGCGGATGAACGCCAGCACTTTGCGGTTTTCGGGATGGAGGAACTCCATCGTGCCGCGGCCGAAGGCGCGGTAGCGCTTGCGCATGGCGATGAGGCGCTTCATCCACCAGAGCAGTGAGTACTGGTTCGACTGCTGCGCTTCGACGTTGACCTGTTCGTAGTGGTACTCGGGATCGATGATGGCCGGGAGGAAGAGGCGCTGCGGATTGGCGCGGGAGAAGCCGGCGTTGCGGTCGGCGCTCCACTGCATCGGGGTGCGCACGCCGTTGCGGTCGCCGAGGTAGATGTTGTCTCCCATCCCGATCTCGTCGCCGTAATAAATGATGGGCGTGCCGGGGAACGAGAAGAGCAGGCCGTTCATGAGGTGGATGCGGCCGCGGTGGTTCTCGAGGAGCGGCGCGAGGCGGCGGCGGATACCGAGGTTGATGCGCGCCTGCGTGTCTTTCGCGTAGGTGCGCCACATGTAGTCGCGGTCTTCGTCCGTGACCATCTCGAGGGTGAGCTCGTCGTGATTGCGGAGGAACATGGCCCACTGGCAGTTCTCCGGAATCGGCGGCGTCTGGCTCATGATGTCGATGATCGGGAAGCGGTCTTCCATTGCGAGCGACATGTACATGCGCGGCATGACGGGGAAGTGGAAGGCCATGTGGCATTCGTCGCCGTCACCGAAATACGGCAGCGTGTCTTCGGGCCACTGGTTCGCTTCGGCGAGCAGCATCTTGCCCGGAAACTTCTTGTCGAGATGGGCGCGGAGCTGCTTGAGATAGACGTGCGTCTCCGGCAGGTTCTCGGACGTGGTGCCTTCACGCTCGTAGAGGTAGGGAATGGCATCGAGGCGGAAGGCGTCGACGCCGAGGTCCATCCAGAACTCGAGGACCTTGTTGAGGGCCTCGTGCACGGCGGGATTCTCGAAATTGAGGTCGGGCTGGTGCGAGTAGAAGCGGTGCCAGTAGTACGCCTTGGCCACCGGATCCCAGGCCCAGTTGGAGGTCTCGAAGTCTTTGAAGATGATGCGCGCGTCGAGGTATTTGTCGGGCGCGTCGCTCCAGACGTAGAAGTCGCGCCAGGGGCTCCCCTTCTTGGCGCGGCGTGATTTCTGGAACCAGGCGTGCTGGTCGCTGGTGTGATTGACGACGAGCTCCGTCACGACACGGATGCCGCGGCGGTGCGCCTCTTTCATGAAGGCCTTGAAGTCGGCCAGCGTGCCGTAGCTCGGATTGACAGCGGTGTAATTGGCGATGTCGTAGCCGTCGTCGCGAAGCGGCGAGGGGTAGAAGGGCAGGAGCCAGAGGGTGTTGATGCCGAGATCCTGCAGATAGTCCATCTTCTGCGTGAGCCCGGCAAAATCGCCGATACCGTCGCCATTGCTGTCGTGAAAGGCGCGGACGTGCGTCTGGTAAATGATGCCGTCCTTGTACCAGTGGGATTCGTTGGTGTCGGTCACAGTTTCTTTCATTGCGAAGCGGTTGACGAGGCGAAAAGCATGAAGTCAGAACGCAGAACGCAGAACGTTGAATGGAGAGAGAGGGCGACCGGGAAACGATTGAAATGTTGAACATTCAACATTGCTCCCGTCACCCCTCTCTCAATTCATCATTCTGCGTTCTGCGTTCTGCATTCATGTTCTCCATCTCATAAGAAATACTCAAAGTCTCTCTCGGTCCGCACCCGCTTGCGGATCCGGAAAATGTGCGCCGGGACCACGTTCGGATTCAGTTGCACGTAGTTCCGTCCTCCCTGCCAGGTATGCCGCGCGCCGGACAGGAGGTCATGGACCTGGAACGGGTGTTTGGCGTCGACGAGGAGCTCCTCGAGGTCGAGCTCGAGCCAGGCGCTGTGGGTGTTGTGGGGATCGACGTTCACGATGGCGAGGATGACGTTGTCGCCGACGGCTTTGCTGTAGCAGAGGATGTGCTCGTTGTCGCTCTTGTGGAACGTGAGGGTCTCGTTCTGCTGCAGCGCGGGGTTCTGCTGGCGGATGCGGTTGACGGCGGCGATGAAGTCGGTGAGGTCGTCGTCGGTCTTCGGCCAGTGGCGGATCTCGTATTTCTCGGAGTCGAGGTACTCCTCGCTGCCGTGCTCGCGCGCGGTGCCGACGTAGCGCTCGAAAGCCGGGCCGTAGATGCCGTAGCTGGCGGCCAGCGTGGCGGCGAGCACGAGACGGATGGTGAAGGCCGGACGTCCACCGTACTGGAGATATTCGGGCAGGATGTCGGGCGTGTTGGGCCAGGCGTTGGGACGGAAGAAGTCGCTGACGGGCGGCTTCGACACTTCCTCGAAGTACTCCTGCAGCTCGGCGGCGGTGTTGCGCCAGGCGAAGTAGGTGTACGACTGGGTGAAGCCGCCCTTGGCCAGGCGATACATGATGCGCGGCCGGGTGAAGGCTTCGGCGAGGAAGATGAGGTCGGGCCATTCGCGCTTGAGCGAACGGATGCACCACTCCCAGAAGGGCAGCGGCTTGGTGTGGGGGTTGTCGACGCGGAAGACGCGCACGCCTTTGCCGACCCAGAAGGCGAAGACGTCGCGCAGCTCGTTCCAGAGCTCCTGCCATCCCGCGCTCTCGAAGTGGAAGGGATAGATGTCCTGGTATTTCTTCGGCGGGTTCTCGGCGTATTGAATGGTGCCGTCGGGACGGGCCAGGAACCACTCCGGATGTTCTTTGACGTAGGGGTGATCGGGCGAGACCTGGAAGGCGATGTCCATGGCCACGTCGATGCCGAGGGCTTTGGCTTTGGTGACGAGGCGCTCGAAGTCTTCGATGGTGCCGAGTTGCGGGTGGACGGCTTTATGGCCGCCTTCTTTGCCGCCGATGGCCCAGGGGCTGCCGACGTCCCCTTCCGCGGCGGTGACTTTGTTGTTCTTGCCCTTGCGGAAGTTGACGCCGATGGGATGGATGGGCGGGAGGTAGAGGATGTCGAAGCCCATGCGCGCGACGCGCGGGAGTTGCGCTTCGACATCAGCAAACGTGCCGTGCTTACCTTCCTCGCTCGACGTGGAGCGCGGAAAAAGCTCGTACCAACTGCTGAAGGCGGCCCTCCGGGGATCGACTTCGATCGCGAGCTCGCGCTCGAATTGTGTGACGTATTTGCGCTCGGCGTTCCGCCACATGAGCTCGAGGAGGTCTTCGCTCCAGAGGTCTTCGATTTTGTCGGCGATGGGATCGTCGCTGTCGAGGGTGGTGACGAAGGCGTCGAGCTTGCGCCGGTCGCGCTCGTTGGCGCGCGCGGCAGCGGCACGAATCATCTCGGCACCGATCAGTAGCTGGACGCGCAGGTCGTCATCGCTGGTGCCGCCATCGACGCGCTTTTTCAGGTCGCGATGCCAGGTGATGAAGTGGTCGATCCACGCTTCGAAGGTGAAGTAGTAGAAGCCGAGGCGGTCGAGTTTCAGCTCGGCGCGCCAGCGGTCGTTGACGAGCGCGCGCATCCTGGTATCGCGCCACTGCTCTTCACTCTCGTGACGCCAGCGCACGATGGCGGAGATGAGGTCGTGGCCGTCGGTAAAGATGTCGGCCTCGATGACGACAGCGTCGCCGAGCACGCGTTTCGCGGGAAAGCGACCAGCGTCGACTTCCGGCGATGCTCCTTCGATGATGACCCGCTTCCTACCGTCAAACACTGCACGCTGCGATGGTGCAGAGGGCGTGCCCGCGGAGAGACGACCGGAGCGCCTCCGGCGGGCGGCCACGGGCCGCAGCGCTGGTTGGCCAAGCCGCAGTCGACCCTACTTACTAACGTGTTAACT
>DASWMP010000115.1:0-12983 GCA_036399695.1 Thermoanaerobaculia bacterium
TCGCCACCCAATCCTCAATCCTCAATCCTCAATTCTCAATCCTCAATTCTCAATCCCTCCCCACGCTGCTCGCGCTTGCGGTGCCTGAGCGTGATCCAGTAGCCGAGCAGGCCGTTCACCACCATCAGCGCGTTCGTGACCACGAAGACCCAGTTGCGAACGAGCACGCTGTAGACGGTGAAGCCGGCGGAGGCGGTGAGCTGGCCGATGAACAGCCACGTGGAGACCCCTTCGCTCGTCCCCTCACGCCACTGCTTCAGCACCTGCTTGCCGATGGTGAGCACGAGGATGACGGAGCTGGCCCAGCCGATGACTTCAGTCATTGAGGTTCGTTGTCCGTTTTCCGGTGCCCGCCGTCCGTGCTGCGCTCGTCGATCGTCCGTGCAGCGCCAGCACGGGGAACGGACAACGGTAAACGGACAACGCGAGAGTCATCAGTTCGAGTAATACGACCCTCGCTCCATCCGCGTGCGCAGGTCGCTTTCCGCGGGCGGACAGTGCCCGATCGGGTCTTCGGGCGCCGGGACGACGAGAGCGCATTCGCGCACGATCTCAGCGAGGGTGTCGATCTCCAGCGGCTTGTTCAGCACCGCGGAGACGATCTCCGGATCGATGAAGAGCTCCTTGTTGGGATCGCGCACGGCGATGACGAACGTCGTGGCGTCGGGACGCTGCTCGCGGAACGCGCGGAGGAAGAGCTCCGCCTCGTTGTCCGGCAGGCCCGTATCGATCAGGATCAGGGCGTAATCACAGACGGCGATCTTCTTCAGTGCCTCTGCGCTCGTTGCAGCCGTATCGACGGCCAGCGGCTGGTGGCGAAGCACGGTGAACATCATTACGCGTAGCGCATCATGGTCTTCGACGATGAGTACTCTCGGTTCAGGTTCCATGGCGTAATCGTTTATTCCCTTCTGCGGCTCTAAATCTCAAAAGCCGTGCCACGAAGAGCTCAATTCGCCTTCTCCGGACGAGCCTCACTCGACGACGGGCGGCGCTCGCTGTCGGCCGGCGGACATCCGTCGAGCTGGTCGCTCGCGGAGCGGGAGTTGATGCAGCCGGTGACCGCTTCGACGATCAGGTCGATGTCGAACGGCTTCCGGATCGTGGCCGCCACGAGCGCCGAGTCGAAGTGCCGCGCCTCCAGGCCCGCAGTCAGCACCAGCACGACCGGACGCGAGTCGATCGGCATCTCGGCGAGTCTGTCGAGGACGGCCCAGCCGCTCATGAGCGGCATCATCAGGTCGAGCACGACGACCGCGTACAGGCAACGGGAACAGTGTTCGAGTGCGTCGACGCCGTTACGGGCGACGTCGACGTGAAAGCCGCGCCGCCGAAGGATGGTGAAAAGCAGGGCACGAATGGCATCGTCGTCGTCGACGACGAGCACACGCTTTTCATCCCTCAGCATGGCGCCGGTCCGGGCAGTCGGCTCATGCTAGTTATTTGAGCAAGTTTGCTGCCCGTTACTTGATGATTTTCGAGATCTTTTTGAATTCTTCGGTGCCCGACGTGACGGTCATTTCGAACAACGCCATCTCCGTCGAAGTGATGCTCGCCCCCTCGGCTGCCATGCGCTGCAACGCGAGGTCGCGGTTGCGCAAAGTACGCGACGAGACCGCGTCGGCCACGACCGACACGCGGTAGCCGGCGCCGAGCAGATCCGTTACCGTCTGCCAGACGCAGACATGCGTCTCGACGCCCGCGATCAGCACCTGCGGCCGCTCCAGCGCCTCGACCTGCGCCGAGAAAGCCGTGCAGCCGTGCGCCGAAAAGCAGGCCTTCTCGATAGGCCGGTAACCGTGTGTCTCCTCGAGCGCGTGCCGGATGGACGCGACGGTGGGGCCGAGCCCTTTGACGTACTGCTCGGTGACGAGCGCCGGCACGCCGAGCACGTGCGTGCCGCGGATGAGCCGGTCGACGTTCTGCAGGACATGCTTGCCGTCATCGATGACCGGCATCAGCTTTTCCTGCACGTCGATGATCACGAGAAGGGCCTGGTCGCGCGTGAGGCGTGGCATGAGGGGAGTGTAGAGCGGTTTATCGCCCGATGGCACCTATGCGAAATGGGACTTTTGGGACACATGGGACCTATGGGACCTCTGGACGGGAGTCGAGTGGCGCGTTTTCAGCGAAGCGGCTCGCGCTCGGCGGAGCCATAGGTCCCATAGGTCCCATCTCTCCCCATAGGTCCCATCGGTCCCTGTGACTTCACACCACGCGGTGGACCGGCGCCAGGCCGCGCAGGAACCGCAGCACGTCAGTCGCCGCGGCGCGGGCCATCGCACCGGCGTCCCCTCCCGGCGCGTTCGTCACCACGACACCCAGCTCCCGCGCCGCTGCCACGTCCACGTTGTTCATCTCCGCGGCAAAGTTCGCCACCATGCGCAGGTTGGGGTTGGCCTCCAGCACGGCGCGCGTGATCGGATCGGAAGGCAGCACGATCGCCGCGTCCGCCTCGTCGAGGATCACCATCAGGTCCGCCTCGGTGCGCGCCTCCTCGGTCGGATGCTCCACCACATCGCAGTCCTGCGAAACGATCGTTCGCGCGATCGCCGGAAGCGCGGCAGTGAGCACGACCGTGTACTTCACGCGAGCCCCTCTACTCCCTGGCCGCGTTCACCGCTTTCACCAGCGCGCCGTCCAGCTCCAGCAGGTCGTCGGCCATGGCGATGATGCGGCGGTTCGGCTGGGCGATGGGGCGTTGCTCGAGCACTCGGGCGACGGCTTCGCGCTCGTGGCCCGGGCCGAGGCGGACGACGTGGAAGATCACGGCCGCGGCGGCCGAGCGGCTGATGCCGGCCGCGCAATGGATGATCACGCGGGCGGTGCCACCGGGAAGCGTGCGGGCGGCGTCAATGATGCGCTGCACGTCGGCGTAAGTCGGACCGGTGTGGTCGATGGCGTCCTGAAACGTCAGGCGCAGCTTGTTCTCGACCATCCCGAAGCCGGCCGGCGGCTGGTCTTCCGGATTGCCAATGGAGACGACGTACGTCACGTCCGCGCGGCGATCCGGCGACGACAGGATCTCGCCCGCCTCGTCGCGGCTGCAGACCTCGATGGTCACGATGCTTTCTTCTGACTCAGCAGCCATCCGAGAAAAAACACTCCTCCGCCGATCCACAGCAACTTCACTTCCTGCGCCACGTTGCCGCCGAACATGCCGATGGACAGGCCGACCGGAAGGATGACCAGCCCGATGATCTGCAGCAGACGGGCGAAGTGGCTCACGGCTTGGCGACGATGACCAGCAGGTCGTCCTCGAGCAGACTCTGCGGAGTCTCCACGATGCGGCCCAGCTCCTGGTCGCCGCGGTAATAGATGAACGTCGCCACCTTGTCCACGTGCTTCGCGCTCAGCAGCTTCGCCGGCTGCGTCTTCGAGCGGTCCACGGCCACGAACGACACCGGCAGCTTCACGCCGAACTGCTGATCGAGATCGTCGACCACGCGCAGGAACTTCGGCACCTCGCGCAGGCTGTCGGGGCACCAGGTGCCCATGTACACCTCGACGCGATCGCCGGCCCGCACCAGGCCCTTCATCATCTCCACGATCGTCAGGTCCGGCTTGTACGCGGCGCGTCCTTCGCCGTAGCCGGGGATGGCCATCACGGTGGCGGCGTCGATCGGCCCGATGATCGTCGGCAGCGGGACACCCTGCACGGAGGCCACGTCGGAGGCGCCGGGATGCGGGCGCTCGTCGATGGCGATCGTCTCCACCTTGTCGCCCCGCTCCGTCTGATCCACCACGCCGCCCATGCCGTCGTAGACGCGGGCGAACACCGTATAGATGCCGTCGAGATGCGGCTGCGGCGAGTGTGTGATGAAGAACTGCGAGCCGCCGGTGTCGGGGCCGGAGAGCGCCATGCCCACCGCGCCGCGCGTGTAGCGCTGCATGTTGATCTCGTCACGGATCACATAGCCGGGGCCGCCGCTCTGGTCGTTGCGCGGATCGCCCCCCTGCACGACGAAGTTCGGCACCACGCGCATGAAGGTCGTGTTGTCGAAGTACTTCTGCTTCGCGAGCTGCGCGAAGTTCCAGGTCGTCATCGGCGCGTCCTGCGTCAGCAGGGCCAGCTCCACGATGCCGCGCGTCATGTGGATCGTCGCCGTGTGCGGCGTGCGCGACCAGCGGACGATGTCCTCGTAATCCTTCTGCGTGTACCGCGTCGGCAGCGGCGTGAACTGCGGCCGCGCGCGCTTGAGCTGCGTCTCGATGGCGTCGGCCGCCACGCGGCGCACCACCGGATCGTTGTCCTTCAGCAGCGACTTGAGGAGCTCGTAACGTCCCGGATAGTCGGTCTGCGCGAGCGCTTCGATGGCCTCGAGGCGGGCGTCGTTCATCGTCTGCCCGCGCTCCTTCTGCTCCGCCTCCTGCAGCGTGCGGATCTTCTCGTCCAGCGGCACCGCGCCCACGGCCGCGGCGGCGTAGCGCTTGATGGCGGCGGCGCGGACTACCACGTCTGCATCGGCCATCCCGGCGCGCACCAGCGGGAGCTCGGCGTAGACGGCCACGTCCGGGATGTTCGAGATCATGGCGGCGCGCACGAGCGGCTCCGGGTCCTTCGCGAACTGCGCCCGCAGCGATGTTCCGACCGGAGTATTCGCCGAAGCCTCGGCGATCTTCACCTTGCCCCAGCCGGTCGGCTCGACGAGGTAGCCCAGTCCCGCGCTGCCGAGGTGCTTCACGATCGCGCCCGCCACGATCTCGCGATCCCAGCGGGAGCCGAGCTGCTGGATGCCGAGGAACTGCTGCCGCGCCGTTTCGTTGATGCGCGCGTAATAGCCGAAGAGGTCGATGGCCGAAGTGCGCGTGCCGGCGTCCGGGTCCTCGAGGATGGCGCGGATGCGCGGGAGATCGTCGATGCGGGCGAGCGACGGCGTCTTGTCGTAGACGCGGGCGAGCGCATTGACGGCGTTCGTCCGCACCCAGGGATGCATGTCGCCGAGCGCCTTCATCAGGACCGGCGCCGACTCCCGGTCGGCGATCCGGCCGAGCGCCGCGGCGGCGTAGGCGCGCGTCAGCGTGTCGGGGTCGGTCATCAGCAGCTCGAGCTGCGGGCGTGCCTGCGGGTAGGCGCGGCGCGACAGCGCGTAGGCACCGGCCTGGCGGATGTTCGAAGACGATGAAGCCAGCGCCAGCATCGCGTGCGGCATGGCCTCGTCGCTGTTGAAGCGGAAGAGATAGCGAATGGCCTGGGCGCGAATGCCTTCCGGCCAGTTCTCGCTCGCCATCCAGGAGTAGCGGGTCAGCAGGGCCGGATCGGCGATCTTGGCGATCGCTTCCACTGCTTCCGCCGCGACGGTGGCGTCGGGATCGGTCGTGAGGGTGAACAGGGTGTTGGCAACGCTCTGGTCGCCCGTCTCGCCGAGGGCGAAGGCAGCCGTCTGGCGGACATTGCGGTCCGTGTCGCGGGAGAGCGTGGTGAGCTCGTCCACGCCGGCCTGCTTCTCGTTCCACTCACGCTCGCCGTTACGGTTGCGGTCGAAGAAAGTCTGCGACCCGATGCGCCCCAGGGCTAGGGCGATGCGCTGCCGGTGGAGGGGGTTCGTATGCGTCACCCAGGAGCTGACGAACTCCGGATCCCAGGCCCGCTGATCCTCGAGCTGCAGCAGCCGCGCTTCCTCCGCGACGGTAAAGCCGTGAACCGACACGACCTCCGGTTCTTGCGGCGCGGTCTCGACCGCGGGCGGCGGCGGCGGGGTAGCAGTCTGGCAGGCGATGAACGCGAGGAGGAGGATAGGGGTCAGCTTGCGCATGCGAGGCGGAATGATAGCGTTTTACTTAGAGCCCGGGGCTCAGGGCTCGGGGCCCGGTGGGTGGCAGGCGCGAGGTTTTTGGGGCCGCCACTCAATTCTTGCAACTGAGCGGAATCGTCCCCCATCCCTCGCGTCCGACACCCACTGAGCCCAGGGCTCGGGCCCCAATTGGCGTTGACTTAGAGGTTTGAGCGCAACCGCGGAGTGGTTGAGCCATTCGTTTTCCGGGAAGATAGAAGCCCGCTTGCGCCCGCCGAAGGCGGCTTCTAACCCTCTGCGCATCATCCAATTCACGCTCACGTTCACGAGCGGCGTTGGCCCGTCTCCTCAGTACTCCGGCCGCCAGTCGTACAGCCGCAGGTCGGCCACGTCGGCGAAGCCGCATCGCTGGTAGACGGTGAAGCCCATCTCGCTCGATTGCAGGACCGCCCGTTTCGCGCCGCGCTCGTGGCCGTGCTGCATGCCGGCCAGCGTCACGGCGCTGCCGATGCCGCGGCCGCGGGCCTCAGGGAGCGTGGCCACGTGGTAGATGCCGACCAGCTCTCCGGCCACCAGTACCGAGGTCGTGGCCACCGGCTTGCCGTCGAGCAGGCCGACGAAGTGGGCCCAGGTGTCGTGGTTGCCGAAGCCGAACTGTTCGTAGCCGGCGCGCCAGACCGCCCCTTCGCCGGGTGGACGGTGGAAGGTGGGCAGGAGGACGCTGAGCCAGTCGTCGAAACCGCGCGCGTCCTCGACCCGCACCAGCGAGACGCCGGGCGCCAGCGGCACGTCGAAATCCACCTTCGCCATGTCCGCCACCATCCCCTTGGCGTCGAAGGCGAACCGCAGCCCGCTCGCCTTCAGCGTGACCTCCAGCTCGAGCGGCCGCGTCGACGGCGTGAGCCACCAGCGGAAGGGCATCCTGCGGCTCTGGTAGAAGTCCAGCACCGCCGGGACGTCGGGGTCGGCACTCGTGGCGATGCCGTTGAAGAAGGTCAGCGGGACGTCTGTGACCGAGCCGTACACACCGTGCGCGTCGAGGAGTTGGGCGTTGCGGAGGCGGCTGAAGCTCTCGAAGCAGGAACGGGAGATGGTATCGAGGTCGTCGAACATCCGCCCGGAGTATAGTCCCGGCGCTTGAGCGCGAACCCCTACGCCCCGCTGCGCGTTCCCGATTTCCGCAAGCTCCTCGTCAGTTACGGCGCGCTGACGGTGGCGCGCGAGGCGCAGATCGTGGTCATCGGCTGGCAGCTCTTTGCCCGCACGGGCGATCCGCTGGTGCTCGGGTTGATCGGGCTGGCCGAGGCGCTGCCGTACATTGGCGTGGCGCTGTATGCGGGGCATATCGCCGACCGGCTGGAGCGGCGGGCCGTGGCTGTCGTCGGGACGCTCGGGATGCTGGTCTCGGCGATCGCGCTGCTGCTCTTCACGCTCGAGCCGCGGTTGCTGTCGGGCGGGATCTGGCCGGTGTACCTGGTGATCTCGCTGTCGGCGATCGCGCGGAGCTTTACGCGGCCGGCCGTGACGGCGCTGTCGGCGGAGGTGATTCCGCGCGAGCTCTATCCGCAGGGCATCGCCTGGCGGACCTCGACGTGGCAGCTCGCCGCGATCGTCGGGCCGGCGTTCGGCGGGATGATGTACGGCTTCGCCGGGCCGGCGTGGGCGTACGGCACGGTGGTGGTGCTGATGGCGGCCTCGGTGCTGGCGATCTTCACGGTGACGCACCGCGTACGCCCGGTGGCGCAGGAGGAGATGCCGCTCGGCGCCAGCCTGACCTCCGGCATCCGCTTCCTCTGGAACGAGCCGGTGATCCTCGGCGCGATGACGCTGGACCTGTTCGCCGTCCTGTTCGGCGGCGCCACGGCGCTGCTGCCGGCCTTCGCCAAGCTGCTGGAAGCGGGGCCGCAGGGGCTGGGCGTGTTGCGCGCCGCGCCGGCCATCGGCGCGATCCTGACCGGCATCTACATCGCGCACCGCCCGCCGATGAAGCACGCCGGCGTGGCGCTGCTGCTGTCGGTGGCGGCGTTCGGGGTGTGCATGTTGTGCTTCGCCCTGTCTCGCTGGTTCTGGGTGTCGTTCGCGCTGCTGTTCGCCAGCGGGATGGTGGACAACGTGAGCGTGGTCATCCGCTCGACGCTCGTGCAAACGCGAACACCCGAAGGGATGCTCGGGCGCGTGTCCGCCGTGAACCAGATTTTCATCGGCGCGTCGAACGAGATCGGGGCGTTCGAGTCGGGGCTGGCCGCGCGGCTGATCGGAGTGGTGCCGTCAGTGCTGTTCGGCGGGTGCATGACCCTGCTGGTGGTGTTGCTGGTGGCGTTGAAAGCGCCGCAATTGCGGCGCCTCAAGACCCTATAGGACTCATGGGACCTATGGGTTCTCAGATTTTCATCCGTCCCATAGGTCCCATCTGTCCCATTGTTGAAATTACGATTTGCCCCGCAGCACCGCCACCACGTAGTTCTCATTGCTGAAATACTTGGCGGCGGCCTGCTTGAGCTCCTCGGCGGTGAGCTTCTGCGCCTCGGCGACCATCTTGTTCGTGAAGTCCAGGCCCAGACCGTAGAAGTAGTTGTGGGCGTAGTCGGCCGCGAAGGCGGGGTTGGTCTGCTGCTGGATGCGGGTCACGCCGGCCAGGTAGGACTTGGCGCGGGCGAGCTCGGGCTCGCCGAAGGCGTCGTTCTGGAGGCGGCGCAGTTCGGTGAGGAGACCTTTCTTCGCTTCCTCTTCCTTCGACGCTTCGCTGGCGAGATACGCCATGAACGCGCCTCCCTGACCGGCCGTGGCCACGTTGGCAAACACGGTGTACGCGAGTGACCGCTTGCTGCGCAGCTCCGTGAAGAGCGTGCCGGCCTGGCCGGAGGCGATCCCCTGCAGCAGGCGCAGGCGGACGTAATCGGGGTGCGATTCCGGCACGGCGGGGAAGCCGATGACGATGGCCGACTGCTTGCGGTCGCGGAACTCGACGGTCTCGGCTCGCTGGGCCGGGGTGATGGCCAGATCCGTGGCGGCGGTCACGGCGGCGGCGGTGCGCTTCGGCAGCTTTCCGAAGGACGTCTCGGCCAGCTCCTTGGCGTCGTCGAGGGTGATGTCGCCGACGATCACGACCAGGGCGTCATCGGACGTCACGTTGCGCGCCCACCAGCCGCGCAGCGCGCCGGTGTCGAGGGCGTCGACGGAGCTCGTGTACCCCTCGGCCGGCAGGCCGTACGGGTGGTTGCGGTAGAAGACCTCGTCGAAGAGCTGGAAGGGGCGCGTCGTCGCCGAATCGGTCGAGCGCTTGATCGTTCCCTTCTGGAGGCTCTTTTCCTGGGTGATGCCTTCGGCCGGGAAGGTCGGGTTCATGACGACGTCCGACATCAGCGCCACGGCCGGACGGATGTTGCGGGAGACGGCGCTGACGACGAAGCCGAAGAAGTCGCGGTCGAGCGAGGTGCCGATCTGCGTGCCGAGGAACTCGATCTCGCGGTCGAGCTGCTCGGCGCTGCGGGACGATGTGCCGCGGCGCATGGCGCGCTGCATGAGCTGCGTGATGCCGGCGATGCGGCTGTTCTCCTGATTGCGGCCGCCGCGGAAGTAGACGCCCGCGGTGACGACCGGCGCGCCCGGACGCTCGTGCACGACGAGCGTGGCGCCGTTGGAGAGTTTCGAGGTGAGCGGTCCGCGCAGCGTCGAGGCGGAGCGCACGGGGGCGGGCGCAGCCGGGACGACGGTGGCGATTTCCTGCGCCGGCGTGGCCGCGGAGGCGGCCTGCTGCACGAAGGCGAGAGCGGCGTCGCGCGTCAGCTCTTCCGTCCCCTTCGGGCGGTAGTGGTAGAGCGTCATGTTCTCGACGGTGAGATAGCGGCGGGCGACGTCGACGATCTCCTGTGAGGTGAGCGCCTGGAGTTTGGCGAGGTCGGTGCTGATGATGCGGTAGTCGCCCTGCGCTTCGGCGTTGCCGAGCGTCTGCGCCTGCCCGAGGACGTGCTGGAGGCCGAGGACGATGCCGGACTCGAGGCGGTTCTTGGCGAGCTGCAGCTCGTACGCGCTCGGGCCGTTCTTCTTGATGCGCTCCACTTCCTGAATGAGCTTGCGATCGGTTTCGGCGCGGTTCTTCTCGTCGAACGAAGCGTCGACCTGGAAGACGCCGACGTCCTCGAACGTGAAGTTGGAGGCGTTGGCCGTGGCGGCGCCGGTGGGGCCGACGACGTTGCGGAACAGACGGGAGGCGCGCCCTTCGCCGAGGATCGAGGCCAGGAGGCTGAGGGCCACTTCGTCCTTGTGGCGCGCGCCGGGGGTGTGCCAGCCGATGACCGTGTAGCCCTGGCGCATGTCGGCGGAGGACTGGCCGTAGCGGAACTCGGTCTGCGCCGGCTCCGAAGGGCCGCCCTGCTTCTTGAGCGTCCCCTTCGGCAGCTTGCCGAACGTGCGCTCGACGGCGCGGACGGCGTCGTCATGCTTCACGTCGCCCACGACCGTGACGATCATGTTCTGCGGGCGGTAGAGCGTCTCGAAGAAGGCGAGGAGGTTCTCCCGCTTGATGTTGCGCAGGACCTCGTTCGAGCCGATGCGCCAGCGCTTCATGCGGTGGCTCTGGAACATCGTGGCGTACATCCGCTCGGCCGAGACGGCGGGCGGGTTGTCGTACTTGCGGTTCGACTCCTCGACCACGACTTCCGCTTCCTTCTTCAGCTCCGCTTCATCGAAGAGAGGGTTGGCCACGGCGTCAGCCTGGATCTCGAGGCCGCGCTCGAAACTCTCTTTCGGGAGGACGAAGTAGTAGTTGGTGGTGTCGTAGATCGTGCCGGCATTCGAGAGGCCGCCGACGCCGGCGAGCTCCTGCGAGATCTGCTCGCCGCCGGGGAACTTCTTCGAGCCCTTGAAGAACATGTGCTCGAAGAGGTGGGCCATGCCGGCCACTTCGTCCGGCTCGTGAAAGTAGCCGGCCTTCACCCAGGTATTGATGGCCACGACGCCGCTGCCCGGCGCCTCGCGGGTGATGACGGTGAGGCCGTTGGAGAGCGTCTTCTTCTTGACGCCGCCGACGAACTGGTCGAGCGACGAGGCCGAGGCCGGCTCTTTGGCGAACGCGGCGGTGGTGAGCAGGAACAGCGAAAGCACAGCGAACAGACGTCGCAAAGGATCTCCTCCGATTGTTTTGGAACTGCGCCGGTGTCTACGCGGTGCAGAGAGGATAGTTCGAAAAATGGGATGAGAGGGCGGAATGCGGGGATGAGTGGGGGTGGGGGCCGCTACTCGGCGTGGAGATTCGCGTTGTGGGGGCGGAAGGGTTAAAACGAGTTGGCGGTTGGCAGTTGGCGGTAGGCAGTGGAAGAGACCTGACGCCGGGGTCCTCTACTGCCAACCGCCAACTGCCAACTGCCAACTGCCCCCCATGACCATCAAAGGCCGCGGCGCCTCCTGGAACCCGCAGAACCGCTTCGAGTCGCTCGAGTACGTGCGCGACGAAGAAGCCGTTCCCGAGGACGGTGATTCGTCCCCGCGGACGCTCTATCTGCGCGATCCATCGCGGACCATCATCGCCACGAACGACAGTCCGGACATCGGGTTCGACGCGAGCATCAATCCGTATCGCGGGTGCGAGCACGGCTGCATCTACTGTTACGCCCGCCCGACGCACGAGTACCTCGGCTTTTCGGCCGGCCTCGATTTCGAGACGAAGATCCTGGTCAAAGAGGATGCGCCGCAGCTCCTGCGGGAGGAGCTGAACAAGAAGAGCTGGACGCCGAAGGTCATCGCCATCAGCGGCGTGACCGACCCCTACCAGCCGGTCGAGAAGCGGCTCGGCATCACGCGCGGGTGCCTGGAGGTGCTGGCGGATTTCCGGAACCCGGTGGGGGTGATCACCAAGAATCACCTGGTGACGCGGGACGTCGACGTCTTCCAGGAGCTGGCGCGGTACGACGCGGCGAAGGTGTTCGTCTCGATCACGACGCTGGATTCGAAGGCGGCCCGGACGATGGAGCCGCGGACGTCGTCGCCGGAGATGCGCCTGGCGGCGGTCGAGACGCTGGCGAGCGCCGGCGTGCCGGTCGGGGTGATGGTGGCGCCGGTGGTCCCGGGCATCACGGATCACGAGATGCCGGCCATCCTCGCGGCGGCGAAGAAGGCCGGCGCGAAGTGGGCCGGCTTCGTCGTGCTGCGTCTGCCCTGGGCCGTGGCCCCGCTCTTCGAGCAGTGGCTGGAGGAGCACTACCCCGACCGGAAGGACAAGGTGCTGAACCGCGTCCGCGACCTCCGCGGCGGCAAGCTCTACGACGCGAAATGGGGCGTCCGCGGCCGCGGCGAAGGCATCTTCGCCGACCAGATCCAGATGCTCTTCGACGTGGCCTGCCGCAAGCACGGCCTGAACGAGGAACGCTTCGAGCTCTCGACGGCGTCGTTCCGGCGACGAGGTTTGCAAGGGAGTCTCTGGTGAAGCAGAGGTGAAGCAGGTGAAGCAGTTGTTGGTTGTTGGTTGTTGGTTTTTGGTTGTTGGTGCCCCCGGTCCCCCACCAAAACCCAAAACCAACGACCAACAACAGGGAGGTGCGGGTGGCCAATCAAATCGCAGCCGGTGAACGGGTAGTGATCCTCGCCGACCACGGCTGGGAGTACGTCGAGCGGAAGAAGGGCAAAGAAGCGGTGGCCGTGGTGGCGGTCGTGGAGGGGAAGCTGATCCTGACCGAGCAGTTCCGGGTGCCGGTGCACGCGCGCGTCATCGACTGGCCGGCTGGGCTGGTGGGAGACGAGGAGGGAAGCAGCGATCCGGCGAAGACGGCGCAGAAGGAGCTGGAGGAGGAGACGGGGTACGTCTGCGACTCGGTCGAGCTGCTGACGAAGGGGCCGACGTCGCCCGGGATCACCTCCGAGCTGGTGTCGTTCTACCGCGCTCATGGGGTGCGGAAGAAGGGCGAAGGGGGCGGCGTCGGGGGTGAGGACATCACCGTGCATCTGGTGCCGGTGGCCGAGGCGGAGCAGTGGCTGCGGTCGCGCGGGGACGTGCTGATCGACCTGAAGGTGTGGGGCGGGTTGTACTTTTTGCGGAGCTGACGCTCGACGCGAAGCGATCTCGGAGTGCGGTGGCGGCTAGCCACCGCTCTTCTATACGTGTACCAGAGCGGTGGCGTTCGAAACGGGCCTCAGAATCGAGCGAAGCGGCGGTTCAGGCCGGGGTGAGTGCTCGATCCTGAAATGCGGCGATGATTTTCCGCAGGTTGATGGCCGTGCAGATCATCGTCCACTGCGCTGCGACCTTGTGGGTGC
>DASWMP010000116.1:0-3682 GCA_036399695.1 Thermoanaerobaculia bacterium
CACTCCGAGACAGACCATCAGATACCGCCGGGCGGCGTTCGATCGTGGATCACCGGAAATCGGTGATCGATCGGCGGAAATCACTCATCGATGACTGAAATCCGGTCATCGATGACCCGAATTCAGTCGCGGGTGACCGAAATTCAGTGACTGGTGATCGAAATTCAGTCATCGGTGACCGAAATTCGGTCATCGATTGGTGGGAGGTCGGTCAACGATCAGCGGAAATCACTCATCGATGACCGAAAATCAGTGATCGATGAGTGATTTCCACAGATCGTTGAGTGATTTCCGGTGATCGATCACCGATTTCCGGCAACCGGTCACCGATTTCAGGGGGCGAGGCACCGCCGGGCGGTCATCGTCCGCCTGTCGCGAGCACCTGATACCATCGCCGCCAGTGGCAAATCTCCTGGTCGTCGACGTCGGCAACACGAACATCGTTCTCGGGATCTATCGCGATGACGAGCTCACGAGCTCGTGGCGGATGGCCACGGCACGGGACCGGACGGCCGACGAATACGGGATCCTGGCCCGCCAGCTCGTCGGCGATACGCTGCTTCAGTCGCTGGAGGGGGCCATCGTCTCCTCCGTCGTGCCGCCGCTCAACAGCGTCGTCTCGCTGATGATCCAGAAGTTCTTCGGCATCGACGCCATCTTCGTCGAGCCGGGCGTCAAGACCGGGCTGGCCATCCACGTCGACAACCCGCAGGAAGTGGGCGCCGACCGCATCGTCAACTGCGTGGCCGCCCATCACACCTACGGCGGCCCCACCGTCATCGTCGACTTCGGTACGGCCACGACATTCGACGTCGTCACGGCGGACGCCAAGTACATCGGCGGCGTCATCGCGCCGGGGCTGAACATCTCCGCCGAAGCGCTCTTCGCGCGCGCCGCGCGGCTCCCCCGCGTCGACATCAAACGTCCGGAGCACGTCGTCGGCACCAACACGGTCGTGAACATGCAGTCCGGCATCTACTTCGGCTACCTCGGCCTCGTGGACGGCATCCTGGCCCGCATGAAACGGGAAGTGGCGAACGTGCGGCAGGTCGTCGCCACCGGCGGCCTGGCCTCCCTCTTCGCCGGCGAGAGCGAGCACATCGACCACGTCGATCCGGAGCTCACGCTCAAGGGGCTGAAGATCATTCATGAGCGGAATCGCGTGAAGCGAGGACGGAAGTGAGGACAGCGAACGCAGAACGCAGAACGCAGAACGCAGAATTCAGACGCGCCCGCGCCACCCTTCTACATTCTGCGTTCTGCGTTCTGCGTTCTGCCTTCATCCTCTCCGCCGTCGCCCTCCCCCTCTTCGCCGGCTCCCAGGTCACCGCCCGCAAAGCCGCCCTCTCCACCGCGCATCCTCTCGCCACGCGCGTCGGCATCAACGTTCTCCAGCAAGGCGGCAACGCCATCGACGCCTCCGTGGCCGTCGCCTTCACCCTCGCCGTCGCCCACCCGCAGGCGGGCAACCTCGGCGGCGGCGGCTTCCTCGTCTATTACGACGCGAAATCAAAGGGCATCTGGACGCTCGACTTCCGCGAGGTCGCCCCGCTCGCCGCGAAGAAGGACATGTTCGCGAAGGAGAGCAGCGTCACCGGGCCACTGGCCGCGGGCGTCCCCGGAACCGTGGCCGGGCTCGAAGCGATGTACAAGCGCTTCGGCTCGCGGCCCTGGAAAGAGCTGCTCGATCCCGCCATCCGCCTGGCGCGCGAAGGGGTGAAGGTGGACGAGGAGCTCACCCGCGAGCTGACGCAGGAGAGCACGGCCCGGAACTTCGACCGCTTCACCTCCACGACCAGCATCTTCTTCGCCAATCGCAAGCCGCTCGCGGCCGGCGCGACGCTCGTGCAGAACGACCTCGCGGCCACGCTGGAGCGCATCGCCGCGAGCGGCGCGAAGGACTTCTATGACGGCGAGACCGGCAAACGGCTCGTCGAAAACTCCCGCGCCGCCGGCGGCATGATCGGCTTCCGCGACCTGCGCGACTACCAGCCGATGTGGCGCGCGCCGATCCGCATCCGCTACGGCAACTACGACGTCTACACCATGGCGCCGCCAGCCGCCGGCGGGCTCGTGATCGGCGAGGCGCTGAACATCCTCAGCGGCTACGATCTCGCGAAGAGCGGCTTCCAGACCACACGCTCGCTGCACCTGATTCTCGAAGCGCAGCGCCGCGCCTACATCGACCGCAACAAGTACCTCTCGGATCCGGTGAACTCGCGCATCCCCTACCGCGAGATCCTGTCCAACGAACGGGCCGCGCAGTGGCGCCGCACCATCGGCGACCGCGTCACGCCGACGTCGACGCTCACGGAGCCGAATGCCATGGCGGCCGCCGAAGGGGAGCACACGACGCACTTCACCATCGCCGACGCGCAGGGCAACGTGGCCGCCATCACGACGACGCTGAGCGCCAACTTCGGCAGCGGCTTCGTCGTGCCGGGCACCGGCATCCTCCTCAACGCGGCGATGGACGACTTCTCCAGCACCGACGGCAAGCCGAATCGCGAGGAGCTCGTGCAGGGCGGCGTGAACGCGATCGAGCCGGGCAAGCGGATGGCGTCCTCGATGGCGCCGACGATCGTCCTGCGCAACGACAAGCCGTTCCTCGCGCTCGGCACGCGCGGCGGCCCGGCCATCCCGAACACGATCCTGCAGGTGTTCCTCAATGTCGCGGTCTACGGCAAGCCGCTGCAGGAGGCCGTGGCCGCGCCGCGCTGGCACCAGCAGGCCATCCCGGACGTCATTGCCTACGAGCTCGGGCTCGCACCGGACGCGACGCTCGCGGCGCTCACGAATCTCGGCCATCCCGTGGCGGCGCGCGACAGCATCGGCGACGTCCACGCACTCCTCTTCGATGGCAACCGCATCATCGCCGTCGCCGATCCGCGCCGCGGCGGCGCCGCCGGAGGCTTTTAGAAAATCATGCAAGAACAGAAAATCGAAGCAGCCCGCGAAGCACTCACCGAAGTCCGCTCCGGCATGACGCTCGGCCTCGGCACCGGCAGCACGGCCACGGAGTTCGTCCGCCTCCTCGGTGAAGCCCTCGCCGCCGGCCGCCTGCGCGACATCCGCTGCACCTGCACGTCAGAGCAGACCGAAGCGCTGGCGCGTGAGGGTGGCGTACCGACCATGCCGCTGGCCGAGGTGGTGCCGATCGACCTGGCCATCGACGGCGCCGACGAGATCGACGCCGACCTCCGCCTCATCAAAGGCCGCGGCGGCGCGCTCCTCCGCGAAAAGATCGTCGAGCAGCAGGCCACGCGTTTCCTGGTGATCGCGGACGACACGAAGGTCGTCGAAAAACTCGGCGTCGGATTGCTCCCGGTCGAGGTGACGCCGTTCGCCCTCGAGGTGCTGGAGCGCCGCTTCACGGAGATGGGTCTGGACCCGGTCCTCCGCCTCCGCGACGGCCAGCCCCGCATCACCGATGAAGGACACCTGATTCTCGACGTGCGCGTCCCCGCTCACGCCGATATCGCGGATGTGGTGGCGCGGATGCGCGATCACGCCGGAGTGGTGGAGACCGGCTTTTTCCCCCATGAAGCGAGCGAAGCCATCATCGCCAGCGCGAGCGGCGTGCGCCGGATGCGCCGCAGGCATCAGTAGAGGATCACTGATCTTGGAGTGCGGTGGCGAACGCCACCGCTCTTGTACACGTGTAAGTGAGCGGTGGCGTTCG
>DASWMP010000117.1:0-14218 GCA_036399695.1 Thermoanaerobaculia bacterium
CAGTTGGCGGTTGGCAGTAGTTGAAATCAAAGGCCAGAAACTGCCGCGCCGCCTCACCCACTGCCAACCGCCAACTGCCAACCGCCAACTTGCCTCATCTGGTCTCCCGATTGCGAAATACACACTCACCCGAAATCGGGCAAGGAGATCCAAGATGAACAAAACACTGAAGTTGGCCGCAGCAGCACTCCTCTTCGCCACCACGCTCAGCCCGTCACTTTTCGCGGACTCCCGTCACCGGGATACGACATACGGTGACCGTTACGAGCGTCGCGACTCACGCCGCGAGGTCCTCGAAGGGCGCATCCGCGACATCGATCGCGAACGTAACGGTTTCGTCATCCGCCTCACCAGCGGACGGACGCTGTTCGCACCGTACAACGTCGACGTCGATGCGCGCCGTCGCGGCGCCAGCGTGCGCACTCTCGAGCGCGGTGACTACATCCGCGTCCAGGGACGCTACGTCGATCGCGGCGTGCTGCTCGCCAGCGAAATCGACCTGCTCCGCGAAGAAGACGACCGCCGCAATCAGCGCCGCCGGTGGTAGGTGAAACGTGGCCGGTGGTCGGTGGCAGTGGCAGGTTACTGACCACCGGCCACTGACCACCGATCGCTCATTACGCCTTCTGCTTCGCTTTCCACGCCGCGAGCACCGCTGCTTCGCGCTCCGGCGTGATGCCGGCGCGCATCTTCGCCTTGCGTTCGGCGGGGCGGCTCTCGTGGAACTCGAGCGTCGCTTTCGCCGTGTCGGCGAGGGGGCGGAACGTCAGTCCGGCGGCGAGCGCCTTCTTGTTGCTCCGGCTGCCGAAGCCCGCGTACTCCCCTTCGGCCGGAATCCATGCCGGCATGTCCGACCAGGGGTTCACCTTCTGCTCTTCCAGGAACGACGCCGGCACCCAGGTGAACTTGACGTCCGCGGACGTGATGGCGCGGATGCCGTACAGCATCTCCGCCATGGACAGTGGCGACGACGGTCCGATGGCGTTGAACGTGCCGAACGCCTTCTGCTCCAGGAGGCGGATCGTCCACTCGCCGAGGTCGCGCGCGTCGATGATCTGCACCAGGTCCGTCGGATTGCCCGGCGCGAGGACTTCGCCGCCGCGGTTGATGCGTACCGGCCAGTAGGTGAAGCGGTCGCTGTTGTCGCCGGGGCCGACGATGAGGCCCGGACGGACGATCGTGGCCCGCTTGCCGTAAGCCGTCAGCGTCTCGCGTTCGGCCTGCGCCTTCAGCGCGCCGTAGTTCTCCATCTTCACTTCGGTGGCGTTCGCGTCGCCCCCTTCGATCGTCGGCGCGCTCTCGTCCATGTTCGGCTTCGAGTTGTCAGCGTAGACCGAGAGCGTGGAGATGAAGATGTACTGGCCGGTGTTGTCCTTGAGGATCGCCGCGGCGTCGCGCACCCACTTCGGCAGCGTCGTCGGGTTGTCGATGACGGCGTCCCACTTGCGGTTCTTGAGCGCGTCGAGCTTCCCGTTGCGGTCACCCTCGAGGTGCTCGACGTCGGGGAAGAGGCCGGGGTTCGTCTTCCCGCGATTGAACACCGAGACCTTGTGGCCGCGGGCGACGGCGTAGCGTACCTGCGCCGGTCCGATGAAACCGGTGCCGCCGAGGATGAGAATCGAAAGCGGCTTGGCAGCGGGAGTGATGGCGGCGTTGAGGCTGCCCGTCGCGGCGAGCGTCCCGGCGGCGGCGGATGCGGCGAGGAAAGTACGGCGAGTCAGAGGCATTCACGGTCTCCTTAGCGGCGCGTATCGTAGCGCCTCGCTCGGGCCAGTTTTTGGCGCCAAACGGTGAACAATGCCCGGAAAGCTGCCAACGGACGGTGAACGTCAGCGAAGCTGGCCCGCTATTTTCTGCAGGACGGGCGAGTCGTCGCCGAGGAGACGCCGCGCGCGCAGGAACTCCTGGCGTGCCGGCGCGATCAGCTCGCGCGGATACGACGGACCGTCGTAGTCCGGCACCAGCACCTCGTACCCGAGCCCCCGCAGGTCCCGGCCGTCGCGGCGAACGAACGCCATCCCGGCATCGTCGAACCCCACCAGCGCCCACTCTTTGCGCGGATAGAGGACGAGGCTCGCCGGAGCACCGTCGATGGGAGGCTGGTAAGCGTCGACAGCACTGGCGATGCGGTACTTCGTGATGATGTGCCGCCACGCCTCCGGCCGCACGCGCGCGTACTGATACTCATCGAGCAGCACCTTGTGCAGCTCGTTGCGCCCATCGTTGACCACGCGGCGCTCCGGGTAAAAGGCCCAGATCAGGTACCCGCCGAAGTGCCCCGCCGCGAAGACGTTGCCCACGGGCGCCAGCGGCTGAAGCTGCGCCGTGGCTCGCACCGGCAGCACGCGGTCGTTGATGCCTGTACCGAGCGAGCTCCGGGTCAGCAGCACGATCAGCATGAAGGCCACCGCGCCGCCGCCGATGACGCGGCGCAGTGCCGCCCGCCGCAGTTGCGGCACCAGCGGCGCAATCAGCAACGGCCAGGTCACGTAGAACAGCGCCTGGTTGCGTAGATAGCGGATGGCCATGGCGCTGAACAGCGCCAGCAGCAGAAGGCGCGGGAGGTCGGTGCGCCACTCGACGCTCTCTTTCTTGACGCTCCACACCACCAGCACCACCGACGCGGCGATCACCCCATACAGCAGCGGAAAAACTCCGGGCAACGACACCTGCCACTCCCGGTTCACAAACGGCCCAGTCGTGACCAGATGCACGAGCCGCTGCGGCGCCAGCACCCCCTGCACGCCGTACGGATTCACCAGCAGCGCCAGCGCCGCCGCGGCCGGCTGCACGAAACCGCGCCGGAAGTCGCGCAACCGCCCCACCGCTACCGCCCCGGCGATCATCGGCGCCAGCAGCGCCGACGGATGAAAGTTGATCCAGACCACCGTCAGCAGCGCATACAGCACGATCCGCCGCGGCACCGGTTCCTGCAGCGCCAGCCAGACCGCCAGCAGCGCGAAGCCCGTGGCAAACGTCGCCGGCCGCTCGCTGAAGAACCCCACGGCGCCGAACCAGGCGACCGCGCAGACGCCCGCGGCTACGGCCATCGACCCCATGAGCCGCGACGTCCACCAGAGCAGCAACGTGAACAGCGCCCCGATGAACAGCGCCCGGCCGACGACGATCCCGTTCACTCCCGCCGCCGCATGCAACGGATAGAGCAGCGCCTGAAACAGCCACTCGCCGTCGATCCACGGCCCCGCATCCGACGCCGCCCCGAACGGATCCGTCCGCGGCCACACCCGATGCTCGTGCATCCACCGCCCGGCCGCGAGATGCCAGAAATAGTCGTAATCCCGCAACGCCCGCACCGGCGCGATGGCCGCCAGCGTGAAAAACGTGACGAGATAGCCGGTCTTCTGAAGCCGTCCGTTCAATCGATCAGCCCATGATGCGGATGACAGCCCCTGCCTCGACGGTCTGGAGTGCCGTCTCGATGTCAGCGAGCTTCGACTCGAGGCTCGGCAAACGTGAGTCGCGTAACGCGAGCACGACTACGCCGATCCCGAACTTGGGGATGTTCTGCTGATACTGGAGATTGCGGTCCGCCATCAGGAAAACATCGAACTCCAGGGAGGCCACGCGCAGCAGTTCGCCGCTCTTCAGTGCAGACCAGCCGTGTTCCTGGACCATTCTGATATCGAACGCCGGCAGGACGCGCCGGAGTTGGCGCGGAACGTCCTCGTCGAACAAAACGCGTCTCACGCGATCTGCGCCAAAGCGGCCCGCCCGGCCGCCTCCAGAAATGCGACCGCCTGCTCTCGCGTCACGCTCGGGAAGTTGTCGAGGAAGACATCGAGACTGTCTCCTCCTTCGATGTAATCCAGGAGAGTACGCACGGGCACTCGTGTTCCGACGAAGACCGGATCCCCGCTGTGGATCTCAGGGTCGGAATGAATGATCGTTCTCAAGTCCGCCATAGCTCTAACCGGCGGATTCAGGATATGCCACGACCGCGACAGCCGCAAACGCAGCCTTCTGACCTTGCGGCCCCCTTGCAAGGAGCGCCGGCACTCTGCCGGCGCTCCTGTGTCGCGTCGTGACCGTCGATCCACGGCCCCGGGTCCGACCCCGAACCGAACGGATCCGTCCGCGGCCACAGCCGATGCTCGTGCATCCACCGCCCGGCCGCGAGATGCCAGAAATAGTCGTAATCGCGCAAGGCGCGGAGCGGCGCGATCGCCGCCAGTGCGGGAAAAGTTGCGAGATAGCCGAGCTGCTGAAGGCGCGCGTTCAAGCGCCGCGAGTGTAGCCGGACCACAGCATCACGAGTGCGTCAGCTCGACGATGGCTTCCTCGATGTTCTGCGGCAGCTCGATCGGCAGGAACCAGGCGCGTGGATAGAGGTAGCTCTCCCCTTCCTCATCGATGACCCGGATCATCTCGTGCGCCGCAGCACTGTCGTCCTCGAGCACCTCATAGATCTTACGAAGCTCGAGAGATTCTTCCTGCTCGTCGTTGCGTACGCAAACGACGAAATGCCTGATGGTTTCGCTCATCGTTCTTCGACCAGACGCTTGATCTTCATGCCGCGCTTGCCGATGCCATGCGCCTCGAACCAATGTAGCTCTGCTTCGGCAAAAGTACCATCCACAAAACGTACAGTGCCTATCCCCTTGAGCTTGCGCCAGTTCCCCCGCCCGTGAAGCCGCACGAGCCGGACCAGGATGTGGATGCCGTGCCCCGACGCGATCGTCTCGATTCCCCGGATTTCACCCACGACCTCGAACTGCACGCCGGGAAGATACCTCGGTTCCGGCGCGAGCCGGCCGGGCAGAGCCTCCAGACGGAGAACGATGGGACCAATGGGACCAATAGGACCTATGGGACCTATGTGCTTTCGGAACTCGCTCCCCATCTGTCCCATCCGTCCCATAGGTCCCATCGTTTCCCTCTCGCGCGGCTCACCACTTCTGGTCACTCACAAACTTTCCGTGCCGGTCGTCTAGTGAGTGGGTCTCAGTGCAGATGCGCCAGACGACGATCGTCGCGGTTTTGCAGGATCCGCCGCAGTGGGCGGGAATCGCCGTTGGGGCGGATCGGGAGGTGGATTGGCTGGAGTTACGGGCCGATTCCGCCGGTGACGTCGATGCCGACTGGCTTCGCGCGCAGTTCGCCGGCTCGCTCCTCTACTCATTGCGCGGACGCGGGCCCGAGCGGGCGGCGCGGCTGCTGCGGGCGGCGCGGACCTTCGATCTCGTCGCGCTCGAGCCGGAAGACCTGACGGTCGACCTCCTCCAGGCCGTCCCGCCCGAACGGCGCGTCATCTCCGCGGAGCTCGACTCCGTCGACGCCGACGAGCTGCGCGGCATCGCCACGGCCATGACCCGCTTTCCCGCGCGGCTCTATCGCATCGCCATCGATGCCGACGAATCGGGCGACGAGCTCCTCGCGCCGCAACTCCTGCGCGAGCTCGGTCGCGACGACGTCACCGCCTTCGCCACAGGGCCGGCCGGTCTCTGGACGCGCATCCTCGCGCCGTGGCTCGGCGCGCCCGTCGTCTTCGGCGCTGCCGGTGCCGACGATCCGGAGCAGGGGCTCCCGAGTGTGGCCCGGCTCATCGGGAACTTCGGCTTCCCCGACCTGCCGGAAGTCCACGAGCTGTTCGGCATGGCCGGCGATCCGGTGATGCACTCCCTCTCGCCGCGCGTCCACAACATCACTTACCGCACGCTCGGCCGCGCGGCGCTCTACCTGCCGTTTCACGTCCGTGACTTCGAGAAGTTCTGGACGCGCGTGGCCACCAGCGGCGCGCTCGACGCCCTCGGCTTTCCGCTGCACGGCCTCTCGGTCGTCTCGCCGCACAAGAGCACCGCCATCGCCTCGGCGCGCCACAGCAGCGAGCTCGTACAGCACGCGCTCTCGGCGAACCTCTTCCGCCGCAACGGCGGCGGCCACTGGCGCGCCGAGACCACCGACGCCCACGGCATCATGTTCACGTTGCGCGAACGCGGCGTGCAGCCTCGCGGGAAGCGCGTGGCCGTCGTCGGCTGCGGCGGCTCAGGACGGGCGATGGCCGCGGCGCTGCACGAAGCGGGCGCAGAAGTCACGCTCGTCAATCGCGGCGAGGAGCGGGGCTCGCTCGCCGTCAACCTGCTGCACCTGCCGTTCGTCCCGCTGGCCGACTTTACCTGCGACGGCTACTCCATCGTCGTCAACGCCACGCCCGTCGGGCGGGACGGCGTGACGATGCCGTTCCCCGTGCAGCGCCTCCGCCGCGACGCCGTCGTCGTCGACCTCGTCTATCGCGACGGGGCCACGCCGCTGATCGAGCAGACGCGCGGCGGCGACCGCATCACCATCGACGGCTGGGACATGCTCGTGGCGCAGGCGCGCCATCAGTTCGAGCTCATGACGGGTCTCGAGATGCCCGACGAGCTGATTCGCCAGACTCTCGGCCTGGAGGCGGCAGTGACCGTGACCGCACAATGAGCGCCGCCGGTGCGATCGGAGCGGGCACGCTGAAACCCCTCCCGAAGCGCATCATCTGGGCGTTCGCCATCGGCTACTTCATCTTCTACGCGCCGTATGCCGGCACCGTGAAAATCATCAGCTCGCGCGGCCAGAGCGCGGCGCAGATCTTCCCCTCGGTCGTCATCGGCACCATCGCCGGCGTGCTCCTCACGATCACGCTCCTCGGTTGGTGGCGCTACGCGCGCGTCGTGCGCGAGCCGCGCCGGCTCCTCTCCGGCATCGCCACCGCGTCGCAGTGGGGCGCCACCACCGTCGCGTATACCTTCAGTGGCATCTCCATCGTCCTCGCCGTCCTGCTGATGCGCGCGGGCGTGCTGACCATCGCCCCGGTCGTCGACATCGCTTACAAGCGGCGCGTGCGCTGGTTCGCCTGGGCCGCGCTCGGGTTGGCGATCGTCGCCGTCGTTTACGCGCTCGCGCACGTCAGCGACTACTCGCTCCCGCTCCTCGCTGCCGTGAACCTCGGTTTCTATCTCGCCGGTTACGCCGTCCGGCTGCCGACGATGACGAAGCAGGCCAAGACGAAGGACCGCGACTGCACGCAGCAGTACTTCGTCGACGAGGCGCTGATCGCGTCCACCGCGCTGCTCACCGTCACGATGGCCGGCACGCTGCTACCGCTCGGGGCCGTCACCGCGGGGCTGCGGCACGGCTTCGCCAACATCTCCGTCGCCGGCCTGGCGGGCGGCTTCTTCTACGCCGGCCTGCACCTGTTCGGGACGATGATCTACCTCGACTGGCGCGAGAACGCCTTCTGCATCTCGCTCAACCGCTGCACCAGCATCTTCGCCGGGATCGTCGCCTCGCTGGCCGTGACCTGGAACTGGAACATCGCCGCGGTACCGCAGTCGCAGCTCGTCGCCGCCGCCATCATGTTCCTCGCGCTGGCGCTCCTCTCCCCCGCTCACCATCTGTTCGATCTCGTGCTCGCCCCGGTCATGCGGCGCGTCGGCACAGCGGCACTGTCCTACGCCGACGGTGCGGCACGCCGGACCAGGGAGACGGAGGAAAACTGATGCCGTTGCGTTTCCACTGGAGCATGTCGTCCGCCGGCGAGAACCTGAAGGGCTCGAAGGCACGCGGCGCGGTCACTGGCATCCCGAACCTCGAGGCGCACCTCCGCTTCTGCAGAGCGGCGGAGGAGTGCGGGATCGAGTCGTTGCTGACGGCGTTCGGGTTTCACCGCGCCGATCCGATCGTGCTCGCCGGTGCGCTCGGCATGTTGACGGAGCGCATCAAATTCATGGTCGCGGTCCGCTCCGGCGTCTGCTCGCCGACGCTCTTCGTGCAACAGGTCAACTCCGTCGCCGCGCTGACGGGCGGCCGCATCTGCCTCAACGTCGTCGCCGGCCACACTCCGGAGGAGCAGAAGTACTACGGCGACTTCCTGTCGCACGACGAGCGCTACGACCGCACCGACGAGTTCCTGACGGTCTGCAATTCATTCTGGCGGAACGAGGGGGAAGTGAACTTCGCCGGCCGCTATTACACGATCGAGAAAGGCAAGCTCGCCACGCCCTTCGTCGCCCCGGACCGCACGGCGCCGGAGATCTTCCTCGGCGGTAATTCCGCGCCCGCCGACAAGCTGGCCATCCGCCACGCCGACTGCATGTGGCGTCTGCCGGAGCCGGCCGAGAAGATGCGCGAAAAGGCGCTGGCGCTCGTTGAAGCCGGCACCGAGGTCGGCATCCTCGTGTCGCTCATCGTCAGGCCGACGCACGAGGAAGTGCTCGAGGCGACGAAACGGCTGCTGGCGAACTTCGACAACACGCCGCGCCGCACGCACGAGGAATTCGCGCGCAAGTCTGACTCCGTCGCCTTCACCTCGACGTACAAGCTCGCCAACGCCAGCGACTGGCCCGCCCCCTACCTCTGGAGCGGCGCGGTGCCGTACATGGGGGCGCCCTCGATCGCCATCGTCGGCACGCCGCAGGAAGTGACGGACGCGCTGTTCGAGTACCGCGACGCCGGGGTCACGCAGTTCCTGTTCATGGGCTGGCCCGATCTGGAAGAGATGACGCGCTTCGCCGTCGACGTCCTCCCGCTGGTGCGCCAGCGTGAGGCGGCGGAAGCGAGAAGTGCGGCGGCGGCCTCGTGAGCGCCGTCAAGTTCCACTGGCGGCTCGCGCATGGAAGCGAGGGTGCGACCGTCTCCCGCGCCTATATCGACAGTCTCGAGCAGACCGGCATGCCCGATCTCGAGTACGGCCGCCGCTTCTGCAAACGCGCCGAGGAGTTGGGGATCGATTCGCTGCTGACGGCGTTCGACTGGTCGCGTCCCGATCCGATGTTCCTCGCGGCCGGTCTCGGGCTGGCCACCGAGCGGATCAAATTCATCATCGCCTATCGCTCGGGACTGATCTGCCCCACGTCCTTCGTCCAGCAGCTCAACACGCTCTCGGCGATGATCGGCGGGCGCTTCTCGCTCAACATCGTCGCCGGCGAACAGCCGGAGGAGCAGCGCTGCTACGGCGACTGGCTGCCGCACGATGAGCGCTACGCCCGCGCCACCGAGTTCCTGGCGATCTGCCGCGCGCTCTGGCGCCGCGAGGAACCGGTCAATTTCGAAGGGCGTTACTACAAGGTCGCAGGCGCGAAGATCAACACGCCGTTCGTCGCCCCCGACAGGACGTTCCCCGAGATCTTCGTCGCCGGCCATTCGCGCGCGGCCGAGGAGCTGGCGCTGCGCCAGGGGACGATCTGGATTCGGATGGCCGAGACGCCGCAGGCGATGGCCGCGAAAGGCTCCGCCGTGCTGGCGGCAGGCAAAGAGCTCGGCGTCCGCTGCGCGATCATCGGCGGCCGCACGCGCGGCGAAGCTCTGAAGAAAGCGTACGCGCTCGTCGCGGAGAAGCGCGACGGCTTCGACGACCGCGCCGCCGAGCGGGAGTTCATGCGCAAGACTGATTCGGTCAACATCCGCGCGACGTACGAGCTGGCGGATACCGAATGGCTCGCACCCTGGCTCTGGACCGGCGCGGTGCGCACGCACGGTGCACCGTCCGTAGCGATCATCGGCTCGCCGCGCGAGATCGCCGACGGCATCGAGGAGCTCATGCGCGCCGGCATCACGCAGTTCATCTTCGGCGGCTGGCCGAAACTGGAAGCGATGGAGTTCTTCGGCGAGGAAGTGCTGCCGCTGGTCCGTGAGCCGAAGGAGCTCGCGTCGCGCGCCGGCGGCGGGTCCGCGATGACGCCGATTCTGGCGGGAGCATGAGGAGCATGGAGGAGCGTCCGTGAACCTGAGCACCACGCAACGCGCCGCACTGGCCGAGAACGGGTTCCTCTCGATCCCGTCGCTCTTCTCGCCCGAGGAGCTCGAGCCGCTGCGCGAGGCCGCGAACGAGCTGGTGGAGCATCGCGGGCCGAATGTCGTCGGCGAGCTCGATGGCTCCCCGGTCGTGCGCATGGTGTTCGGCGCGCATGTCGAGCACGACCTCTTCGCACGCGTCGCGAAGCATCCCCGCATCCTCGGTCCGGTCACCGAATCGCTCGGCGAGCCGGCGCATCTCTTCCAGTCGCGCCTCAACGTGAAGTCGAGCTTCACCGGCGGCTGGGCGTGGCACCAGGACTTCAATCAGTGGTACCGGCAGGACGGCCTGCGCACGCCGCGCGCCACCGTCATCGGCGTTTTCCTCGACGACGTGAATCCCTGCAACGGACCGCTGCTCATGATCCCGGGCTCGCATCGCCGCGGCTTCATCCCCGTTCCGGACATGATGGACATCCCGCAAGACGAGATCACGAGCCTGGCGAACGCGCACGGCATCGTGCCGCTCATGGGACCGCCGGGCACCGCGATCTTCTTCGATTGCCTGACGGTGCACGGCTCCGCACCGAACATCTCCCCCTGGTCGCGGCGCATCTTCTACTGCAACTACATCCCGGCGTCCTGCCATGAGCTGCAGCCGCTGCGCGCCTGGTTCCACTGCGACACCGCGGTCGCGCCGCTGACTCCCCTCGCCGATGACTGTCTGCTCACGGGTGTGGCGCAATGACGTCGTTCGAGACCGAGACGCGTCTGGCCATCGACGGCGGTGAACCGGTGCGCAAGCGGCCGTTCGCACCGAACTGCTCGACCGGCGGCCGTGAGCGCGAGCTGTTGCTCGACGCCTTTGAAAGCCTCACCTGGTCCGGCTTCCGCGCCGGCTCGCAGGGGCACGACATCCGCGCGCTCTGCGAGCTGCCCTCCGCGGATGCCGTCCGCTTCGGTAACGGTGAAGCGCTCTACCTCGGCGGGATCTGGACGCGGCGCCTCGAGGCGATGTTCGCCGCGCGCGCCGGCGTGCGCTACGCCGTCGCCTGCAACTCCGCGACGTCCGGCCTCGTCATGGCCGCCGGCGCGCTCGACCTCCGGCCGGGTGACGAGGTGCTCGTCCCCTGCATGTCGTTCCTCGCCTCAGCGACCGCGCTCGTGCCGTGGGGCTGCGTGCCGGTGTTCGTCGAGGTGAAGCCCGATACGTTCTGCATCGATCCCGCCGATGCGGCCGCGAAGATCACCCCCCGCACGAAAGCGATCATCGCCGTACATCTCGGCGGCAGCCCCGCTGACCTGGACGCGCTCCGCACCCTCGGCCTGCCGATCATCGAAGACTGCGCGCAGTCCCTCGGCGCCACCTACCACGGCCGCGAGACCGGCAGCATCGGCACGGTCGGTGTCTGCTCGCTCACCGAGACCAAGAGCATCACCTGCGGCGAAGGCGGCGTCGTCCTCACCGACGATCCGCGCATCGCCCGCAAGGCCCGCCTGATCCGCAACCACGGCGAAGGCGTGACGGACGAGAGCTGGACCGACGACGAGCTGCTGAACGTCGTCGGGATGAACTACCGGCTGACCGACCTGCAGGCCGCGGTGGCGGTCGCGCAATACGAGCAGCTCGACACGCGCAACCGGCAGCGCGAAAAGAACGCCGAGCACCTCGCGGCCCGGCTCGCGCGCTGGAGCTGCTTCGTCCGGCAGAGTGTCGAACCGGGTGCAACGCCGGCCTGGTACATCTACAAGACGCGCTACGTGCCGTCGCCCGGCATGCCCTCACGCGACGAACTGGTGAAGATGCTGGCCGCCGAAGGAATCCCGGCCGTCCCGGGCTACACGCGCCTCCTCCACGAGAACCAAATCTTCGCCCGCCGCGGCCCCCAATACGGCCGCGGCACCTGCCCGAGGTCCGAAGCCATCAACCGCGAGTTCCTCTGGTTCACGTTTCTGAACCCGCCCAACACTCCCAGCGACATGGACGATGCCGCCGACGCCATCGACAAAATCCTCGGCTCGTACGGTTCCCGGGCATGACTCCAGCGCCGCGTCCCATAGATCCCATTCGTCACACAGGTCCCACCGGTCCCATGTCTCTCTGTGATTTCCAGAACACCGGCATCGCCTTCCCGATCCCGGTTCTCACCCCCGCGGAGCTCGCAGAAATCCGCCACGAATACGCGCAGATCGTCGACGCCCACGGCGGCAACCTGCGCAGCTTCGACCGCAGCCATTACTACTTCGGCTGGGCCTACGACCTGGTCACGCACCCCAGCATCGTCGACACGGTAGCCTCGATCCTCGGCAACGACGTCCTCGTCTGGGGCTCGCTCATCCTCTCCAAGCCCCCTCACGACGACGCCTTCATCGCCTGGCATCAGGACGGCGCGTACGCCGGCTTCCTCGGCGACGCCCCCGCCGTCTCCGCCTGGATCGCCCTCTCCGACAGCACCATCGAAAGCGGCTGCATGCGCGTCGTCCCCGGCTCGCAGAAGACGAAGCTCGGCCACCTCGAAAAAGCCGACCCCCGCAACATGCTCAGCCACGGCCAGGAGATCGCCGTCGAGGTCGAGGAAAGCACCGCCGTCGACGTCCAGCTCCGCGCCGGCGAAATGTCCCTCCACCACGTCGACATCGTCCACGGCTCCAACCCCAACCGCGCCACCTGGTGGCGCACCGGGTTCATCGTGCGCTACACGACGCCGGCGATGCTCCGCGCCGCGACGCCAGTAGTCATCGCCCGCGGCGCCGCCGTTCCACACCTGCCGGTGCTGGGCGGGCGGCCGGCGCTGTCGTTCGAAGAGGCGCTCGCGGCGCATAGATCACGCGAGCTGCCGTAGCGCGCAGGGAACGATGGGACCTATAGAACAGATGGGACCTATGGGACGTATGTGCTGCGCTACGCGAAGCGTCGTCGGACGTTCTGCGCGTTTCTCATAGGTCCCATAGGTCCTATCTGTCGCATAGGTCCCATCGTGTCCCGCGCCTCACCCACAAATCCCGTCAATCTGCCGCGCGCGATGCGCGGTCGTGTGGCGCCCGTCCGTCAGCGCCTGTCCTCTCCGCCGGATGGCGTCGATCTCCGCGGCGTTGCGCGCGTCCACCACCCACTGCACCGTCGACTCCAGCTCCTCCGCACTCGTGCTCACGTAGTGCTGGCCGTCCACGTAGCCGAGCCTCGCCAGTTGTCCCGCCACCGCGCGGTCCGCGATCAGCAGCGCCCCCGTCGCCGGGATCTCGAAATGCTTGGCCACGAGGTAGTGGTACGTCAGCGCGTCGGTGAACCCTGCCACGCAGCCGCGCATCGCTTCGGCGTAGCCGCGGCCGATGCGGTCGTCCTCGGTGTAGTCGTAATCGCAGTGATAGCCGGGATGCTGGTGCAGATACGCCAGCTCCGGACGCCGCAGCGCGAGGTCCCGCATGGCCAGGCGGAGCGGGTAGACGTCGTGCATCGCGCCGCTGACGAACACCACGCGGCGCGGCGTGTCGTTGAACGGCAGCCAGAAATCCGGGCCGGCGGCGTGCGGCACCCAGTGCACGCGCGACGGCATCAGCCCGGGCACGAACGTCTCCAGCCGCGGCGCGTAGGTCGCCAGCACGCCGCTCGCGATCCGCAGCGCCAGGTCCATGTCATCCGTCACGCGGTGGAGATCGTCGGTGGCGACGTAGATCCGCGATTCCCCCTGCAGGAATGGGCCGGCGAAGCGCAGGAGGTCGCCGTAAGACTCCCAGAACAGCACGGCGTCCGGCCAGCCGCCGTAGCGCCGGTGAATGATCGCGTCCATCTGGCCGCGGTCTTCCGGCAGGTCGCCCGTCTCGAACAGGCGCCAGCCGTGGTCGCTCAGGAGCAGCGACAGCGTCGACGCGAACTCGCGGCTCACGTAATGTGAGAGCGCGCGGTGATGCGCGACGAGCAGCTTCCTTACCCGCGGTAGAGCGGCGCCCATCCGTCGTGATTCGCGAAGAGCCGCATGCAGCGGATCCGTTTCTCCTCCGTCAGGTAGAAGCGGTGGTAGGTGTTGGCCGGGATGACGATGATGTCCCCTTCGGCGACTTCGATGCGGATCCACTCGTCCGTCTCGCCGCGCACGTCGAAGATCCCGGCTCCGGCGACGACGAAGCGCACCTCGTCTTCCGTGTGGTAATGCTCCCTGTCGAACTTCGCGCAGATCGCGTCGAGGTTCGGCGTCTGCGGCCCGAGCTCGATGAAGTCTTCATCGACGTAGCCATGCTCCCGTTTGATGGCCGCGATCGTCTCCGCCCGCGCCGCTTCATCGCGCGGCACCGCCCACGACAAGACGCCGCGGCTTGCCAGCAGGTCGGGGGCTATCGGCTGCGCGGGTTCATCAAGGAGATAGGCTCGCATGACGTGGTCCTTTCGATTTCGGATTTTCGATTTCCGGGGTTACGACGAGGGTATCGGCGCACTCTGTGCGCCTGTACGAGTAACGCCTCTGTACAGGCGCACAGAGTGCGCCGATACCCTCGT
>DASWMP010000118.1:0-9619 GCA_036399695.1 Thermoanaerobaculia bacterium
AAGCTCGACGCTTCCGCTATACGAAAGCGGCAACTGATGAAGCGTCGCTGCCGCACTCCAAACGCTCGCCGGGCACAGCACGGGAAACGCCGCGCGGCTACACGGCATGCGCCGTCTGCTCCCCCATCCTGCGCGGCGGCAGGGCAGCCATCCACTTCTCGCAGTCGCCGGGCTGGAGGACGAATTCGAAGGCGGCGCCGTGGGAGCGGAGGCGGAGTGCGCGGCATTTCCCTTCCAGGTTCTTGCCCGTCACGAGCTCGTCGTCGTATTCGACTTCGTCGATGCGACTGAGCTCGAACGACGCTTCGAGGTCGGCGTTTTCATAATGAAGCGAATCGCCTGTGAGGGTGAGGGCCACCGGGACGAGGTGGTTCGCTTCGACGTACGAGGCGCGCGACTGCACCTGGGCGCCGGCGGCACGTTTCTTCAGCAATTCGCCCAGCCGGTCGTTACGGCGCATGTTCTGAAACACGAACACCAGTGCCACGACCACTGCCACTGCAATCAGAATGGGGAAGAATCCGGTCACGAGCTACCTCCTCCGCGTTTGATGATGAGTTGTGTCTTTAGCGAAAAATGTACGCCTGTTACGAAAAGATGGCTATTACATTTCTACGCAGAGCCTGCCGCAAAGTTGGCGCGATTTCGTGCTGAGTCCGGCCCGGTTCGCCCGCCGCGGCCTTACGCAGCCGCCCGCGCAGGCATAGAATGTCGTCAATGACCGTCTCCAGGCGGAAGTTGCGCGACGAGCACTCCTCCGGCGGTGCGGTGATCACGATGCGCGAAGGTCACCTCCACGTCGCCCTCATCGCCACGCGGAACAAGACGCGGTGGGGCCTGCCGAAAGGGGCGGTCGTCGATGGCGAGACGAGCGAACAGGCGGCTCTGCGCGAGGTGCTGGAAGAGACCGGCCTGCACGCCGACATCCTCAAGTCGCTCGGCACCATCGAGTACCAGTTCCGCGCCGGCGATACGCTGATCCGCAAACGGGTCGACTTTTACCTGATGCGCTACGTCGGCGGCACGCTCACGCCGCAGCTCAGCGAAGTGGACGACGTCGAGTGGGTCGAGCTTTCGGCGGCCATCCAGCGTGCCAGCTTCGAGTCCGAGCGGAAGCTGCTGGAGATGGCGCTGCAGATCACTTCTTCGGCCGCGGCGCCTTCTTTTTCGCCGGTGCAGCCTTCTTCGCCGGCGTAACCGGCTTCTTTGCGGCGGCTTTCTTTCCAGGCGCGGCTTTCTTCGAGGTGGAGGCTTTCTTCGCCGGTGTGGCTTTCTTCTTCGCCTTCTCTTCGCGCTCCAGGCGTGCGGCCATCGTCGGGCGGCCTTTCGGGCCGGCGGCGGAGCGGTTGCTGATCCAGACGTTCTCGCTGCCGATCTCCTCGACGAGCTTCTGCGAGACGACCGAGCGGGGAGCGAGCTTCGTCACGTCGACTGCTTCGTTCGCGAACTCGTCGCGATGCTTGAGCAGCAGCCACTCGTTGCCGCGATCCGACTTGCCCCTGCCGCGGATGCGCACGAGCGCCCATTCGCCGAACATCTTCTTCCCGTACATGCGGAACGTCAGCTTGCCGGAAGCGAGCGCCTTGACCGGATCGTCGCCGGGCTCGATGAACTCCCAGCCCCCTTCGTCCCAGATGATCACGTTGCCGGCGCCGTAGTTGCCCGCGGGGATGACGCCTTCGAATGCGGCGTAGTCGTACGGGTGGTCCTCCGTCATCATGGCCAGACGCCGCACGCCCGGGTCGTACGACGGCCCCTTCGGCACTGCCCACGACTTCAGTACCCCTTCCATCTCCAGCCGGAAGTCGTAGTGAAGGTGCGACGCCGCATGCTTCTGAATGACGAAGATCGGCAGCTTCCGCTTTTTCTTCTTCGTGGACCCCGCCGGCTCCGGGGTGTCGCCAAAATCGCGCATCGCGCGGTATTTTTTGAGCAGATCCCGTTCAGCCACGGCAGCGTGCGTTGCAGGGGGCGTGCACGCGCTCCGGGATCAGGCGGCTAAAAGCGCTGCCACACGACCACGTCCCTGATGCGCGCCACCTCCCGCCACTCGCCGGGGACGCGCGCCCGCAGGGCGTCGGCGCCCCCTTCTACCTCGGAGACCACGGCGTACCAGGGGCCGGCGAAGCGGGGATCGGCCAGCAGGATGGCGGACGTCTCGGGGGTGAGCTGGTCCCAGCGGACGGTGATGCGTTGGGCGTGAAAGTAGAAGGCGCCGCTCAAGACCGACGACAGCACGACGGCGTCGGGCCGGACCTGCCGCTCCACCGTCTCGACCGTGCGCGGAAAGATCGACTCCCAGTCGTCGGCGTGGAGGACGTGCAGGCGGCCGATCTGCTGGACTTCGCGCCCGACGAGCAGCAGCACCAGCAGTACCGCCAGCGCGCGTCCGGCGAAACGGGAGCGTTTCGCGATGACGTCCGTCAGCTCTCCGGCGCCGCGGGCGAAGCCGGCCAGGAGCGGCGGCAGGGCCGGGAGCAGGAAACGCGTGGAGGCAAAGTCGGGGCAGTAGCTGTAGAACGAATAGAAGAGAAAGAAGACGCCGAACCACGTCAGGAGCAGCGCCCGCTCCCACCTGTTCCAGCGGCGGCTGAACACGGCCAGCAGCCCGGCCGGGAAGACGAGCGGGGTCAGGAGCGACGCCAGGAACGACGCCTGGGACCCCGCGCACGGCGGCGCCCCGCCGAACGAGAGGATGCCGCCGGCGCCGCCGTAGCCGGTGACGAACGGGCTGCCGTAGAGCTTCGCGTGGTAGGCCATCAGCGCCACGGCGAACGGCAGCGCCGCGAGGCCCGCCACGGCCAGCCGCGGGAGGCGGAAGCGCATCGCCGCCAGCAGCGGCAGCACCATGAGGATGTTCGTCGGCCGCACGGCCACGCCGATGGCGAAGGCGACGCCGCTCAGCACCGCCCAGCGCCAGTGCTCCTCCGCACGTAGCGCGCAGACGATCGCCAGGAGAGCCCAGAAGGTGGCGAGGACATCGCTGACCGGCTGCACCGCTTCGAGGATGAAGACCGGAAACGCCGCCAGCAGGACCGCCGCGACGATGGCCCAGCCTCGCCCGGCGCCGAGCCGCCGCGCCAGCGTCACCAGCAGGAACAGCGACGCCGACGCCGCCAGCGGGCCGACCACGAAGGGGGCGAACGACCAGCCTCCGACCGCCGCCGCGGCCGCCAGGTGCAGCGGCGTCCCGACCGGATACGTCGGCACCATCGTTCCGGGCTCGGGGCCGCGGGCGAAGCCGTACGGTGTAAAGAGATAGATGAGCGACGGATCGAGCTTCCCGGCCACGAGCGGCTCCACGACGGCCGCGGTCCGGCCGGAGAGCAGCAGCCGAGCCTCGTTGAGATAGCCGGACGAGTCAGGCCCGGCCGCGAACCGGCAGGTATTCGCCAGGAGCAGCACGAAATAGCCGAGGACGAACAAGGCCGCGACCGAGGCCAGGATCGTCCGTCGTGCGGTTCCGCTCACAAGGGCATCGTAGCCCGAGAAGCGCTGAACCGATGGGACCGGCGCGACCAATAGGACAGATAGGCCAACAGGACCAATAGGACAGATAGGACCTATGAGACGGATGAGACGCCAAGCGCAAGCAGTGACCACTCACCACCGACCACCGCGAGCCCCACCAAAAACCAACAACCAAAAACCAACAACACGGACAAACGAGCAACGGACAACGAGCAACGGACAACCCCCCCCAACACCCCCCAACCCCTTACCTTCCTACACTTTACCTCCCCGGCGGCTTCATTCTTGCAAAAGGAGGTCGGCTCGTAGCATGTCGCCGTCCATCCGAAAAATGCTCTGGGGCGCCTTTGCAGGGTTGGCCCTTCTGGTCGCGGCTGGCGTCGCGCTGACGATCATCGTCCTGCAGATGGAGCGGCAGCACGAGCAGGACATGGCCCGCAGCACCCGGCCGCTCCTCGACGCCGTCCGTCTCATGGACGAGCACCTCACGCAGATGGTCTCCGCCTCCCGCGGCCTGCTCCTCACCGGCCAGGGGGAGTTCGAGCAGCAGTTCGACGACTCCAGCCGCGAGCTCGGGACCGCCAAAGCGCGGGCCACGGAGCTGGCCAGCGGCACGGAAGCGGAGCAGACGGTACGGGAGTTCAGCGCTCATGCGACCGATCTCACCGGGATGCTCGTGCAGCAGAACAAGTTCTACGACGAGGGGGACATGCCGGCCGCGCGCAAGGCCATGGAAGACGTCGCCGCGAAACGGCGCCGGGCTCCCGATTACATCGAGCTGATCTCCGACCAGCAGTCCAAGCGCGAAGGCGAGAATCTCGAGAGCATGACCAACATGCGCCAGATCGTCACCTCCGTGATGATCCTGGTGGCGCTGGTGATGATCGCCCTCGGCGCCCTGGCCGTCTGGCGCATCGAGCAGCTCCTCGTCGAGTCCATCACCCGGCAGGTGCGCCGTACCGAAACCATGATCGCCGGCATGACCGACGGCGTCATGCTCGTCGACGAAAACGGCCGCACCGTCTTCATCAACCCGGCCGGCCAGAAACTCCTCGGGCGTACCGACGTCGGCATCACCATCGAACGCCACGTCGAGATCTACCGCCTTCGCAACGCCGCCGGCCGCCCGCTCGATCCGGAGGAGCTGCCGGTGGCGAAGGCGCTCTCCACCGGCCAGGCCGTCCAGGACCAGACGATCCTCATCACCCGCGAGGACCGGAACGTCGCCGTCTCCATGAGCGCCACGCCACTCCAGGAAGACGGGCACATCTCCAACGTCGTCGTGACCTTCCGCGACATCACCGAGCGGCGGCGCTTCGAGGAAGAGATCGCCCTTCAGGCCGAACGGGCGCAGATCCTCGCCGACGCCGGCGCCTTCTTCTCCTCGAACATCGATCCAGCCTGGGTCACGCAGGCGATCGCCGAGCGCATCGCCGAAGTCCTGGGCGACTGGACGGCCGTCATCCTCAAGTCGCCGGAGTCGAACGAGCTCCGCGTCGCCTCGATCTATCACCGTGACATGGCCTCGATCGGCCTGGCCTGGTCGTACGTCTACCGCCAGCCGCTCGTCGTCGGCGAAGGAATGATCGGGCAGGTCGTCTCCTCCGGCTTCCCGTCGCTGACGACGAACGTCGGCAATGCCGGCGGCGACGTCTCGAGCGTCTACCACCCGTCGTCCATGCGGTTCGCGTCGCTGCTGATCCTCCCGCTGCGCACGCGGCGCGAGATGCTCGGGGCGCTGATCATCGCCGCCAACGATCCGGACCGGGCCATGACGGACCAGAAGCTGCCGCTCGCCGAGGTACTGGCGGAGCGGGCGGCGCTGGCCATCGAGAACGCCAAGCTCTACACCGAACAGGTCGAAGCGCGGCGCAAGGTCGAAGACCTCTCCCGCCTCAAGGACGAGTTCCTCTCGATCGCCTCGCACGAGCTGCGCACGCCGGTCACGTCGATCAAGGGCTACACGCAACTCGCGAAGTCGCTCATCAAAGAAGGGGACCTCAACACGTCCGAGGAGTACCTCGACATCGCGCTCGACCAGATCGACCGCATGTCGCGGCTCATTCTCGAGCTGCTGGACGTATCCCGTATTGAGACCGGGCGCCTGGAGATCCGGCGGGAGTCGATCCAGTGGTCGCAGTTCGTCCGCGACGTCGTCCACCGCCACCACACCGCCGTCAGCGACCGCCGTTTCCATCTGGATGTCCCGGACCAGACGAAAGTCGTGCAGGGGGATCGCGACCGCCTCGAACAGGTCCTCGGAAACCTGCTGGAGAACGCGGTCAAGTACTCGCCGGACGGCTCCGAGATCTTCGTCAGCGTGGACGACCGCGCCGACAACATCGTGACCGCCGTCTGCGACCGCGGCATCGGCATCCCGGCCGACGAGCTGGGGCAGGTCTTCGAGCGTTTCCACCGCGGCCGGCAGGTCTCGTCGACGAACTACGGCGGTCTCGGCCTCGGGCTCTACATCACCAAGCAGATCATCGAGCGCCACGGCGGCACGATCTGGGTGGAGAGCAAGGAAGGGATGGGGACGACGTTCTACTTCTCGCTGCCGGTGGTGCCGGTGGGGGCCAGCGTTTCGGCCCCGGCGGCCGTACCGAGTAGTCGATGATCCTCCTGGCTGCCGTCCTCGCCGCCACCCTTTCCCGCGAGTCACTGACCGGTATCCACCAGCAGAGCATCCCCGGCGTGCGTACCGCCCAGGACGGCGAGGTCGTGACGATCGCGGTGGACGGCGTGGCGCGCCGCGTCCGCTGCACGATCAAAGAGGAGCGGCCGCTGGAGCGGATCGCCTACTTTCACGACGTCGAGACCGGGACGCTTTTAAAGTACGAGCCGCTCTACTTCACGGGCCAGCCTGCGCGCGTCTTCCGGCCCAACCCCGTAGTGGCGCTGAACTATCCGCCGCTGCAGGACCAGAACGACGCGGCGTCGGCGGTGCCGGATGCGGCCTACTCGATCGTCACGGTGGACGCGACCGGTCCGATGGCGGGGCCGAACGTCGTCATCGTGAACCTGAGCGCGCCGGCCACGCCCATCCCCGATGCGTCGGGCTCGCTCTTCTTCAACCGGCAGGACGACGGCTTCGAGGACGTTCACGCGTACTACCACATCGACGCGAATCAGAAATACCTGCAGTCGCTCGGCTACGTCGGCGCGCGGCGGCTCGTCGCCTATCCGATTCCGGTCGATCCACACGGCGCGAACGGCTCGGACAACTCGTTCTTCGTCCCGGCGGCCGCGCTCGGGCGGGGCTCGCTGCAGTTCGGCGACGGCGGGACCGACGATGCCGAGGACGCGGACCTCATCATTCATGAATACGGCCACGCGATCCTGGAGTGGATCGCTCCGGGGACGTTCGGCGGCGCCTTCTCGAGTCAGTCGCGAGCGATGGGGGAGGGCTTCGGCGATTACTGGGCCTTCTCCGCGCATTACCAGGAGCGGGCGGCGAGCGGCCGCGATCCCTTCTGCTTCGCCGACTGGGACACGCGCTGCTGGCTGGACGACTCGTCGGAGCGCTGCAGCTACCCGCCCGGTACCGACTGCCTGCGCCGCCTCGATTCGCCCAACACGATGGCGAATTACTCGATGGTGGACTTCCCCGGGACGGAGCACCGCAACGGCACGATCTGGTCGTCGGCGCTGCGGGAGATCTTCCTCGTAGCGGGCAAGCGGACGACCGACATCCTGGTGCTGGAGTCGTTCTTCGGCACGCCGCCGAATCCGACGTTCGCCGGCATCGCCCGCCGCATGCTGGACGTGGACCGGCTGATGTTCGCCGGCGCGCACGTGGCGGCGATCTGCGGGGCGATGTCCAAGCGGGGCATCCTCACGGACTGCGGTGCGCCTCCGCGCGGCGAGCTGACGCACTTTCAGTCGCCGCGGCAGGGCGTGGCCATTCCGGAGCTCGATGCAACCGGCATCACGACGTCGCTGACGATCGACGATCCGCGAGCCATCGACGCGCTGTTCGTGCGGGTGGACATCAACCACACGGCGCGCGGCGATCTGCGCATCGTGCTGATCGCGCCGGACGGCGAGGAGATCGAGCTGCAGACCGTGTCGTCCGACCGGACGGCGGACGTGCACGCGACGTTCGGCCTGGACGTCGAGCCGGAGGAACCGCTGGACGTGTTGCGTGGCCGGAGCGCGGCGGGCGTGTGGCGACTGCGGGTGAGCGATACGCGCATCCGAGACGTCGGCACGCTGCAGTCGTGGGGACTGGTGATCCGCTTCGCCGGCGACGTGCCGCGCGTGGAGCGCCCGAATCCCGAAGGGCGGCGCCAGGTCATCCCGGTGGTGGCGCACGTGACGACGTTCCGCAGCGAGCTGCGTCTCTTCAGCGCCGCCGGCACGACGGCCACGCTCACCTTCACGCCGAGCGGCGCCGACGGGCGGACCGTGTTTGCCGCCACGAACGTCCGGCTCGCGGCGGGGCAGGTGGTGCAGTTCGACGACGTGGTGAGCACGCTCTTCGGGAGCGTGGGCGGCGGGAGCATCGAGATCATCGGCGACGTGGTGGCGAGCAGCCGCACCTACACCGGCAACTACGGGCAGCTCATTCCGGCAATGAACGGGGCGGCGCTGCCGCTGTATGTGCCGCTGGTGGTTGTGGATGATCAGTTCCGCACGAACATCGGCTTCACCGAGACGGCGGGGCGCGGAGGGCGGGTGCGCCTGCGGTATGCGGACGTCGTGGAGGAATTCACAATCGCGCCGTATGAGCATGTGCAGGTGCCGGCGCGCGCCTCGGGCGTGGCGGTGCTCGAGGGAGACTGCGGGACGGGCCTCGATTTCTGCCCGAACCTGATCGGCTATGCCTCCATCATCGACAACAGCAGCAACGACCCGATGTTCGTGCCCGCGGTGCGGTTGCCGGCGGCGGGCCGCCGCGCGATCGCGCCGGTGATCCGCGCGCCGGGAGCGAACGGCACGGTCTGGATGAGCGACGTCTGGCGGACGAACCTCGTCACCGGAACCGTGGATTACGCGCGCGATGCGGCGGACGACGGTCTGGCCGTGCGCCTGCTGGAGCTCCCGGCCGGAGTCGTGGCCGGCTCGCGGACCTGGACGCCCGGGTCCTACGGGCAGTACGTGCCGTTCGCCACGCCGACCTCCGCGACGAAGCAGCTCCTGCATGTCGAGCAGTCGTCCGCGCGCAGGACGAACGTCGGCCTGCTGACGGATGAAGGAGGCGTGGCGCGGGTGATCGTCTACGACTCCGCGGGCGTCGAGCTGACCCGTAGCGAGCACGTCCTCGGCGCGCTCCAGGTCGTGCAGTTCCCGGTCCTGACGCCGGTCGTCGACGGGCGGGTCATGGTCGAAGTGCTCTCCGGACGCGTCTACGGTTATGTCTCCGTCATCGACAATCTCTCGGGGGACCCTTTGTACGTGCCGGGCCCGTGAAGTATCCTTCGCGCGCCATGACCGACGGACCGCTCACTGAGCCGCAGTCGCTGGCGCAACTTCCCTTACCTGTTCTCGAAGAGGTCATCCGGCAGTTGCGCTCGACGCGCAACGACATCATTCGCTTCGGCGTCTGGAACGTCCGTAACCTGACGGACGAGGAATTCAACCGCACCGACGACCGCAAGCTGTTCGGCTATTTCCGCCAGGACCTGCTCGAAACGCGCTTCCTCTCGAAGGGGCGCCGCATCGACATCATCCAGCTCTGGAACTGGTTCGACGACCAGATGCGCGGCGTGGAGCCGATGCTCGTCGACGGCCGCGAGGTCTTTCTCGACGTCCAGGACAAGGACCTCGAAAAAGTCCGCAAACGCATCGCGGAGATCGGGTCGTTCCTGCCGTCGCTGAGGACGGACGATCTCGAGGGCTTCAAGCGGGTCAAGTACAAGCTCCGCCGCGTGGTCATGCGCCTGACCTACGACCTGCACCACCTGTTCAAACGCCTGGAGAAGCACCGCAAGAACATCTTCATGGCCAGCGGCGCCCCCCGCCTCGACCGCGAGCGCGTGCCGCTGGAAGCGGTGGCCGATATCCCCGAGCCCCCGCACATCGAAGAGCACGACGAGGCGTAAGGGGGACGGCCCCGGTCGTCAATCCTGAATTTTCGGTCATTGACCTCGGAGTGCGGTGGCGAACGGAGGGTGTCTCAAAACGGTGCGCCTCGATCTACTCCCTT
>DASWMP010000119.1:0-14891 GCA_036399695.1 Thermoanaerobaculia bacterium
ACTTGTGGAAGTGGCAGCAGCACTGCTCGCGCGAGTGCGTGGTGCTGCATCGCTTCTCCATCACGGAGACGGCGCTGCTGAGCGTGTCGCGGTTCGCTGGCCGCGGTGACCTGACCGGCACGATCCTCGAAGCGGGGCGCCCCGTCCCGGACAAGACCCTTCGCCTGATCGATGAGGATGGTGTGCCGGTCGCACCTGGCGACACCGGCGAACTGCTCGTGCAGAGCGATTATCTCGCCGACGGCTACTGGAACCGGCCGGAGGAGACCGCCGCCGCATTCACCATCGATCCCGACAGCGGCCAGCGCATCTATCGCACGGGAGATCTCGGCCGGTTCGCGCACGACGGCACCTTCGTGTTCCTCGGCCGGCGCGATGACCAGGTGAAGATCCGCGGCTATCGCGTGGAGCTTCGTGAGATCGACGCGGCGCTGATGCAGCTCGAGGGCGTCTCCGAGGCCGCCTGTATCGCGCGGAAAGCAGAGGGCGAACAGCGGTTGTGGGCCTTCCTCGTCTGGAAAGACGGGCGCGCCTCGGCGCCGGCCGTGATTCGTGCGCGGCTCAGGGACTTGCTGCCGGAGTGGAAGATCCCCGACGAGTTTCATTCGGTTGCCGCGTTGCCGACGACGTTGACCGGCAAAGTCGACCGGAAATCGTTACGCGAGCTGGCAGCGCCGACAGGCAGTCGCGCTCCTCGTACTGACGATTTCGATGACGTTGATACGGGCACGAACAGCTACCAGCAGACGATCCTCGACGTCTGGTCCCGCGTCCTTGGACGGCGCGTCGATGCCGACGCCGCGTTCCTGGACGACCTCGGCGGCAGCTCGCTCGATGCTCTCGAAATCGTCAATGAGATCAGCCGCGTCACCGGGCGCCGCCTGCCGCTCTCCGTGCTCCTGGAGCTGAACACCGTTCGCAAGATGTCGGGCTACCTGGACGCGCACCCCGAGCGGGAGCGCACTGTGATTGCGCTGCAGAGCAGTGGGTCGCTGCCGCCTCTCTTCTGCGTCTCGGGCAAGGGAGGCAGCGTGATGCCCTTCCGCGCGCTCGCTCAGGCGCTCGGCAGCGAGCAACCGTTCTACGGCCTCACCTACCACGGGATCGATCCGCAAGCGCTTCCCTCGACCCTTGCGGCCTTGGCCGCGTGCTACGCGGACGCCATTCGCGAACAGCAACCGGAGGGACCGTACTACCTCGCCGGCTATTCGGCCGGTGGCTTGATCGCCTTCGAGCTCGCGCGCCAGCTCGCACGCGCCGGTCACACGATCGCGTTCATTGGCCTGCTCGACACCTCGGCCAGCGTCGAGCGCGCCTCGCCCTGGAAGTACTACAGAAAATACGCGGCCATCGTCCGCCGCCGTCCAGCAGCCTTCCTGGTGCGGCTCGCACGAGCCGTGGGGTGGCGAGCCTCGCGGGCCGCGCAGTGGGCGCGAAGCGGCAAGTGGCCCCCCCTTCCGGAGCGGGTGGAAAACCGTTTCTACGAATCGCTCAACCTGCAGTCGTCGCTGCAGCCCTGGGAAGCACCGGTCACGCTGTTTCTCGCGCGTCAGGGAACGGGCGCGCAGGCTGCCCGGCGCGACGCGGGCTGGGAACGGCTATGTGGTGCCACGCTGAAGATCATAGAGATCGACGGTGAGCACGACACGATCCTCACGAGTGATGTCGGCGGGCTCGCAGCCGCGTTTTCCAGTGCACTGGCCAAAGCGCGGGGCTAGTGCAGATCAACGGCTCACAACCGTAGTCAACGCCCCAAACGCCAGCACGAGTACCGCGTACAGCGTCAGCGCGGGCCAGTCGTGCGTGGTCTTCTGGTTCTTCTCCATCGCGCGCCAGACTGCCACGAGCGCCACGAGAACCAGCATGCCCTCGCGCGTGGCTCCCCAGACCGCGACGAGGACCGCCACGGCGATCCAGCGCTGCGTGCGGGAGAAGGCGTGAAAGGCGCGGCTACCGTCGAGTTGCCACACGGGCGTCAGGTTGAACAGGTTGATGATCGCGGTGATCTGGGCGATGACGAGCCAGAACTTCGAGTCCATCGCCAGCCCCGCGGCAAAAGCGGCCAGTGCGGCGCCGAGACCCCACACCGGGCCGGCCAGGCCGATCCGTGCATCCTCGGCCGGCGTGGCGGCGTGCTCGCGCATCCGGACGAACGCCCCCACGCCAGGGATGAACATCGGCGCGTCGGCAGCCATCCCGCGCCGCCGCATCTCGGCGACGTGACCGACCTCGTGGATGTAGATCCCGGCCAGGATGGCCGCGGCGAACTTCCATCCCCAGGCCGCCCAGTAGACGCCGAGGGAGACGAAGAGCGTCGCCACGGTACTCATCTTCGTGAGGCCGAGGAGGAGCAGCTTCCCCTTCGACAGGATGGCCACGAAAAGGAACTTCAGCTTCCACAGCAGCAAGCCGGCCGCGCCGAGCGGCCCCAGGATGCGCGCCCAGCGGCTGCCGGAGCTCGGACCTTTGCGCATCTCCTCGAGCGATTTGTTCTCGAGCGCGGCGGTGAGTCCGTGAACCCGCTCGCCGATGCGCTCGGCCTGGCGCGTGCCCTGAGGCAGCAGCGCCAGCGCCTCTCGCCACAGCGACGCAGCGCGCGCCGGGTCCTGTGCCTCCTCGGCCGCTCCGGCTTCACGCGCCAGCATCTCCAGCCGTTCGCGGTAGACCAGCGCATGGCAGGCCGGACAGACCAGCAGCGACGGCGCGATCTGCGAGCCGCAGGCGGTGCACAGGACGGCCGGGGGTTGCAGCAGCAGCTCAGCCATTCGGGAGTGCGGGTGCGGCGGGAGCAACGGAGAACGGACCGCTCATGGCGGCGTCCGCCCGCTTGTTGATCTTCCACGCTTCCCACAGACCGAACGCCATGATGAGCAGGCCGATGATGTTCTCGAAGCCCATGAAGACCGGCATGGCGTACGAGATGAGGAACGCGACGACGTACGCGCCGGCGTCGGCCTGCCCCCCTGCGCCCACCATGCCTTCCACGATGTCCGGCACGTAGTTGGTGACGATCGAGGTGTACGTGAGGAACACCGCGAGGAGCTGGTATAGCCAGCCACCCTTGCCGTGCGCTCCCCACGCCACGGCTTTACCCACTCCATAACCGACGGCGATGGAGATGAGGCCGATTTCGTAGCCGGTGAGTGCGCGGACCGCGTACCAGAGCACCGCGCCGAGGATGGCCGCACCGAGGCCGGCACCGAGGGCCCGCATGAAGCGGAGGAAGCCGCCCCCTTCGAGGCCGTGCTCCCGCTTCTCGCGACAGTCGGAGCAGATGATGTTTCCGCCGACCTCGTAGTAACTCTGAACGATCTCGCGGCTGCACATCGTGCAGCTCGCGCGGGGTGCTGACGCCTGGGCAAACTCCGCCCGGTCGAACTGCATCGCTTCATTAGACATGGAAATCCCTCGTCGGGTAGATTCTGGACGCGATGATGGTAACACCCGCCGTACGCTAACGGCTGGCCGGCGGCGACAGCAGGACCTTCGTGCGGAAGTCGATGATGCAGTGATCGGCAGCTTCGGTGAGCTCCTGTTTGAGGCGCGCGGCGTTGTCGGCGAGCAGCTCGTCGTGGCTTGGCGCGTCGGCCGATTTGTCCGGGATGCTGGAGCAGAAGCCCGCCGCGAGCAGCTTCCCTGACTTGGTGTCGATGAGCCTGAGCTTCGCGTTGTAGATCACGCGATAGTTGTTCCAGTCGCTCGGGAAGTAGCCGAAGCTCCAGTTCACCGTCTGGATGTCCAGCAGAAGGTCCGACCCGGTGTATTGGCGGGCCAGCTCCGCCGGTTTCCAGCTCCGGGCCAGCACGCCCTCCTTCGGCACGAGAGTCATGGTGTTGGCGCTCGCGAGCTCGGTGGCCAGCGCCGTCGCGATGTACCCGGCCGGATCTTCGACGGCGTTCTCCTCGATGATCTTGTTCCCCGCGACGATCATCGCGGCAGCGCCGATCATCCCGAACATCGCTTTACCAGCCGTCAGCGCCGTGAACCCAGGCTTCGGCCGATTCGTGACGGTGATCGTCCCGCCCTGCAATGCTGCAAGCCGCTCCTGTCGAAGCGGAACGGTCTGCGTACTCACGCACCCCGTCAACAACACCACCACACTGACCGCCATGACCATCATGCGCATCGTTCGTTCTCCCGTATCGAGCTCGCACGTTCAGCAGCATGTCCGTGCCACTGTATTGTGGGTCAACCCGGCAGGATTCCCGCGAGGATGTCGATTGCGGCGGATCAAACAGTGTGCGAAGTGGACGTTGTAGTGGAGGACGGACAACGTGAAACAGTCGGCGTGGTCCGGCCGGTGGTCTCTTGTTGAGACTTTTTTTTCCGGTTTTTGGTTTTTGGTTTTCGGTTGTTGGTGGAGGCAACCCACCCGTGCAGAAGCCAACAACCAAAAACCAACAACCAAAACCGGCGGTCGGGGGTGGGGTGCCTGTCCGTCCTCCACTGCAAACCAGAGCGTTTACCGTCGCGCGGCTCTCCGGCGCGAACTCCCCGTCAACCGCGTCTCCAGGAACGACTGCACTTCCGTGAACGCCTCGGACGTCCAGAACTCGCCGTCATGGCCAACGCCGTCCACCACGCGCAAGGTCGCGTCCACGCCGGCGTTTCGCAAGGCCTCGTACAGCCGCTCCGACTGCCGGGCGCTGACGAAGCAGTCGTTGGCGCCGTGCATCAGCAGCATCGGCGCATCGCCTGCGCCGGCGTGCCGGCCGGCCGCGGCTCCCTCGGAAGAAGCAGAGCAGAGTTGCGGCGAGCAGCCGAAGAGTACGGAAGCCGGTGACGTCGCGGCATTCCAATTCATCGTGCTGCAACCTGCCGCGTCTGTCTGCAGGGTCGACGGATCGGCGATGCCGCCCCACACGACCACGGCCTGCACGCGAGCGTCGGATGACTCAGAGCCCATGCCCGTGCCCAGCAGCGCCGCGAGATGGCCACCGGCGCCGACGCCCCAGGCGGCGAACCGGTTCGGATCGATGTTCAGGCGCGAGGCATTCTCCCGCAGCCAGCGCACGGCGTTGCCGAGATCCTCGATCTGCGCCGGAAATGGCGCCGTTCCGGCCGGACGGTACCCGATGCTCGTCACCGCATAGCCGCGTGCCGTGAGCCGCAGCGCCGCCAGCTCCGTGCTCGCGGCGTCGTACGCGCGGTCGCCCGGAATCCAGAGGATGAGAGGCCGCGGTCCGTCGCCCTCCAGCGGCGCGTAGAACGCCGCCTGCAGCGGAACGCCGCCTTCCGTCGCGTACGTGTACATCACGGCCTCGGCGTGCATCGGCTCGTCGTTCTGAATCACCAGCGACGCCGATTGCGTGGTCAGGCGCGCACCGACGCTGTTGGTCAGCGCGAGCGTGAACGTTTCGTCCGGCTCCGGCGTCATGTCGCCGATGATGCGGACCGGCACGCGCGCGACCGTCTGGCCCGGCGCGAAGACCACCGTCCCCTGCACGTCGTCATAGTCGACCGTCGCGGTCGCGGTGCCGGCGATGGTGCGGTAGTCCATCACAATCGGCAACGTCGACGCGCCGGTGAGCTCGATCTGAACCGTCACCTCGTGAACGCCGTTCCCCTCCTCGAACTTCTTCGACACCACGCTGAGCAGCGGCGCCGTTACGTTGAGTCGCAGCGAACCGCTCGCCGGCTCGAAGTTGTCGCTGCCGCTGTAGCTCGCCGTGAGCTCGTACTCGCCCCGCTCGAACGGACCGACGCGTGCGAAGGCCACGTTGCCGACGACCGGCACGTCCGTCGCGCTCTGGTCGCTGCCGCGTACCGTCACGGAGCCATCGACGCTCCGCGCGCCACGGAGGGAGTCGACGCGAACCGTCAGCTCGATCGGCACGCCCGCAAAAGCGGTCACGCCCGCCTCGAGCGAGACGACCGTGTTCGCCTTCGCAACCGTCGTCTTCACGTTCGCCGTCGCCTGCCCGAATTCGTCGTTACCTTCGAACGTGGCGGTGATGCTGTGCGTGCCCGCCGGCAGCAGCGGCACGACGATCGTTGCCACGCCGTCAACCAGCGTTCCGGTGCCGATCACGTTGTTGCCGGCGCGCAGCGTCACGCGTCCGGACGGCAGACGGCCATCTTCGCTACGCAGAACCTCGAGGCGGAACGAGGCCGGATCGCCGTACACCAGCGCCGTCGGCGTCGCCGTGAGTGTGATGTGCGGGCTGCCTTTGACGGCCGTGTGGACGAGCGGCGCCGAAGCGCTCGAATCGAACGTCTCGTCGCCGGTGTAGGTCGCAACCACCTCGTGCGTCCCCTCGGTGAGCGTCTTCACGCGCAGCTCGGCGACGCCGTTCTCCAGAACAACGGAACCGAGCGTCGTCGCGCCGGCTTTGAACGTGACGCTGCCCGTCGGGTTCCCGCCGGCCGCGGTCACTCGCGCGGTGAATGTAACCGGCTGATGGACCTCGGTGACGTCGCGGTTCTGCGTGAGCGTCGTCGACGTCGCCGATTTCGGCGGCGCATCTTCCTTCACGATGCGCTGCGTGAACCGCGTGCTCGCCGGCTCGAAGCCGTCGCTGCCGGAGAACGATGCTACGATCTCGTATTCGCCCGCCGCGAGCTGACCGAGACGCACGGAGGCGGCGCCTCCGCTCAGTTGCACTTCACTGACGACCTGGCCGTTGCTGCGGACGACGACCGGACCGTCGACACCCAGCGCCGAGCGATCGGTCGAGCTCACCCGGATCGCCACGTCGATCGTCGCGTCAGTCTTCGCGGGATTTGCACCGGAGTCGACCGTCAGGCTCGTCTTCGCCTTCGCCACTTGTTGCGTCGTGCTGCCGGTGGCGGCCTCGAATTCGTCGTTACCCGCGTAAGTAGCGGTGATGGAGTGCGAGCCGGCGGCGAGTGACGCCACCGGAATCGTCGTCGAGCCCGACGCCAGCGCGCCGGTACCGGCCGTGGTTCCGTCGACCTGGAGCGTCACGGAGCCGGCCGGTACGCGCCCGTCGGCGGAGCTCGACGTCACATCGACACGGAAAGAGGCGGAGTCGCCGTGCACCAGCGCCGAAGCGGACGACGTAACGACCACGTTCGGCTTTCCTTTGACGACCGTGTGCGTGAGCGGTGCCGAGGCGCTCGCCTGGAAGGCGTCGTTGCCGGTGTAGGTCGCGACGATCGAGTGCGTCCCCTGGCTCAGAGTCTTGGTCGTGAGCTCCGCCTGGCCGTTCTGCAGCACCGCGGAACCGAGGGTCGTCGCGCCGTCGGTGAACGTGACGCTGCCTGCCACGCTGCCGCTGGCCGCCGTCACCGTGGCCGTGAAGGTCACGGGTTGATGCACCTCGGTCACGGCGCGGTTCTGGGTCAGCGTCGTAGTCGTAACGATCTTGGCAGCCGGGCCGCCGCCGAGGTGCGTGAGGACGACGTCGTTGCCGTCGCCTCCTTTATAGGTGATGCGGAACTTCGACTCGCCTACGTAAAAAGTTGAGCCATCGGGCAAACCGTTGAAGTGCTCGTAGACGGCGTCCGTCCCGGCGTTGTCGATGAGCGTCCACGACTGGTTCGCCGCCGGCGTCCCGGAGACCGTCACGATCAGCTTCGCCCAGAGATTGACCTGCCCGACGACGTTGACACGGTCCGATCCCGTTGGCGAGATGTCGACGAAGAACTTGTCGTTCAGGGTGAGGTAATTCGTGTCAAGCGTCCCCTGCTGATGCGACTCGCCGTCCCACGGAACGGAGCTGCCGGGACTGAGAACCAGCGTAGCGATCGCGTCGACCGTGCCGGTGCCGCTGCTCGCGCCGAGGAGACCGTCGACGACCGCCTTGGGGTACGAGCCGTTGATGTCCAGCCGTCCGCGGAACCGGCCGCTGTAGGCGCCGTCGCTTCTGACGGAGAGACCTTCACCGTCGCCGAGGATCTCGCCGCCGATGCCGTTGATCGAGCCGAGGATCTGCGTCCGGTGCGTGATGAATTTGATGAGGTTGTTGAGACCGACGTCCAGCGCGCCGTTGAAGCGCACGCTGCTGCCCTGGTTGACCGTCGTATCCGCCGGGATGCTGAACGGTACGTTGAAGACGACGTCCGCCGTGGCGCTGAAGAGCAGGTCGCCGCGCAGCGTGATCCCGTTGCCGCTCAGCGTGTAGTCGTCGTCGAACTTCATCGGGCCGGAGACGAAGCCCGTCAGGTCGTTGTTCGTGGTCAGGCGCGCGCCGACGGGGAAATGGAGCGCCTCACCGGACGAGGGGACACCGACCGGCGACCAGTTCGAAGGCTCCGACCAGTTCGCGCTCGTGACGCCGGTCCAGGTCTTCGCCGTCGGCGGCGGGATGCCGGCGTTCAGGACGACGTCGTTGCCGTCGCCGCCGCGGTACGAGACCCACATCGTCGAGCTGCCGACCGTGAACATGGCCCCTTCGGAGAGGCCGGTGAAGGTGCCGCTCACGGCATCGGTGCCGTCGTTGTCGATGATGGTGAAGGACTGCCCGTTGATTGGCGTACCGAGTAGCGTCACGGCCAGCGTCGCGTCGAGCGAGACGGTGCCCTGGACTCGCAGCAGATCGGATGGACCGGCCGCATTGACGTCTACCTGGAGCCGCCCTTTCGGATTGGAGTTGTGTGCGCCGTTCTCCGACGCGCCCGCAGGGTTGATGGCCAGCGATCCGGTCTGGAGTATGCCGATCTCACGCTCGCTGCAGCAGCTCGGCAGCGGAGGCGCGTCGCCCGGATGGAGCAGGCCGGCGTTGATCGCTCCGGTGGAGCCGGCGCCACTGAAGCGCGCGCTCTTGACCGACGCGTTCGGATAAGAGCCGGCGATGTTCACGCGACCGTCGATCTTCCCGTAGAACGTGCCGTTCCCTTCGATCGTGAGGCCGGTGCCGATGATGAAGATCGTGCCGTCGCCGCGGATCGGCCCGCGGATGACCGTGCTGTAGGCGGGATCGAACGTGAGCTTCTGCCCGTTGACGTCGATCGCGCCGTTGAAGGCTTTGCCGTATGCCGAGCGAATGGCGATCGAGTTGGCGAGGCGGACGTCCACGTTGATCGTCGACGAGATCGCGCTCGGCGAGCTGACGAAACCGATGTCCCCCGTGAGCGTCAGCGGATTGCCGTTCAACACCGCTTCGGCGTTGAACGACATGGTCCCGACGCTGAAGTACGGCGCCAGGTCCATGTTCATGTTGTTGACGTTGAAGGCGTTGCCAGGGAACGAGAGGTTCTCGCCGGGCGCGGGAAGACCCTGCGGCGACCAGTTCAACGGATTCGACCAGTTGCCGTTCTGCGAGCCGGTCCACGTCCGGCTGGCGGCGAACGACGACATCGCGGAAAACACCGCCACCGTGAGGATCACCAGTCTCAACTTGCGCATTTCTCTCTCCAGGCTTGTGCTGCGCAGCCTGCAAGTCGCGTCCCATGGGGCGGCGTCCGAAACGGCGAAACGACCCGTCACAAGCCGTAACAGGACGGCTACCGCGCGAAACGCGTCCGGTTGTTCACGATCTGCTGGAGCTCCGCAGACGTCAGCGGGAGCTTCGTCCGGAAGATCTCCCAACCCCTGGCGATGGTGCCGCCGGGGACGCTGAGATCGGAACCGTAGAGCACGCGCCCGAGGCCGACCTGCCGCATGCGTTGCACGACCAGTGCGGCGTCGGCGGCGGTGATCTCCTCCGTGACGTTCGAGGAGACGTCGAAGTAGAGGTTGTTCACGCGCCGATCTTTGCGCTCCGCCGCGTTCGCGAACACCGCCATCACCTCATCATGTTGCGGCGAGTAGCCGGGGCCGGAGGCGCCGAGATGGGCCACGACGATCTCGATGTCCGGCGCCTTCGGCACGATCTGGTCGAGGAAGAGCTGCGCGTCCTCGGCGCCATAGTTGGTTCCGCCACGCGCGCGCATGTGCACCAGGACCGGCGCCCGCAGCCGCTGCGCGAGCGCGAACACCTGCTGCATGCGCGCGAGATGGACCGCATCGCGCAACGTCACGCCGGCATTGCCGAAGTGGAGCTTGATCCCGACCATGTTCGGCAGTCCGAGGCATCGCTCCAGCTCCTCGAGCGCGACGGGCCGCAACGGATTGGCGCTGCAGAAGCCGATCAGGCGCGGGGCGTTCTTCGTCACCTCGGCGGACGTCCAGTCGTTTTCCTCCCGCGTCAGCCGGTCCGGATCGGTCAGCCCCTTGCGCTCGTCGGCGAAGCTGTAGCCGACCGACAGCACCACCGCCCGCTCCATCCGCGCCGCATCCAGTTCCTTCACGAGCGCCGCGCCGTCCCGTTCGGCAAACTTCACGATCGGCGCGAAAGGGGCGCTGACGAGGTGCTGGTGATAGTCGACGAGCGGCGCCGCACGCGGCGGGACAGGAGCGGCAGCGGGCGTCGTCGCGCAGGCAGCGAGCAGCGGCACGGCGGCAAGGACAACGGAGATCTTCATGCGCATACGCTACCTACGTAGCACAAGCGGCTCCAACCGCTCTCTACCGCGCATGGACGCGCCGGAGCGTTCCCGTAACGCAGACTCGCTCATGCTCGTATCAATGACGTGACGCGCGCTTCATTCGCTTTCGCCTTCTTCATCGCCGTGGCCGCCCACGGTGCCGAGATCTGCCGCTTCCAGGCGCTGGACGCGGAGAACCCGTTCCGGCGGTGGCTTGGATCGCAGGAGGTCACGTGCGTCGACGGCGGCGCGCCGGTGTCCCTGCCGAAGGGACTGTGGAACGTCTACGTGCGCGGCGGAGACGCCGTGTCGCCCGCGCCGCTACTGCTGCAGGGAGAAGGAGCCGTGACCGTCGATTCACCGCTCGCACCGGCGGCCACGGTCACGGTGACGCTGCCGGAGAAACAGAGCGGCGTCGTCTACGTCCCTCGGCACGGCAGCGCGTTCCCGGTCGACGGCGCGCGCATGCTCGTCCCCGCGGACGAACCGCTCTGGCTCATCGTCATCGAAGCCACGGTGCCGGTGGCCGTGATTCCCATCGCGCCGGTCCCCGCCGCCACGACGCGCTCCATCGACGCACAAAACGGCGCCCCTCCGGCCATCCTCGGCTGGCTGCAGGTGACGGAAGCAGACCGCGACGCCATCCCCACCGCCACCGGCCTCGCCTCCCCCACGATTCGCGCCGGCTCGCGCGAAGCCGACGCCTTGCCGAAGCCCGCGCTGCTCCACGGCGCCTTCTACCGCATCCCCGGCATGGAGCCGGGCATCGCCGAACTGCACGCCGGCGGGCGCGGCTGGCTTCCCGATCGTCGCGCCGTCAAAGTGCAGCCACAGACGAGCGTCACGGTCGCCGCCGCACCACTGCTCCTCCGTGCTGCCGGTACGCTCGTCGTCCACTGGAGCACCGACCAGGACCTCTTCGCGCTCGAGCGATCGGTCGGCGCGTGCGGCGGCGGCGAACGCGCGCCGCAGGTCACGATCTCGATCTCGAAGTGTGCGACTCCGCAGCGCTCCGCCGACTGCACGGCCATCCGCGAGGAGAAGGTGGACGACGTCAACGGCAGCATGGCCTTCGACGACGTCGCCCCCGGCCTGTACCGGGCGGAGATGCGGTACGGCAAGCTGCCACCGTCCCTCGGCATGACGACCGTCGGTCCGCTCGGCGTCGGCGACCTGCGCATCAGACCCTCGTACTTTACGGTTTACGGCAGCGTGACGCGGGGCGGCGAGCCGCTCGGCAAACAGGTGAGCATCGAATGGACGGGCGGCATCGGCTTCGCGGACCTGGACACGGATGAATACCGTGCCGTCTTCCTCCCGCCACCGCTCGAATCGGAGGCGCAGATCACCGTCAGCCCGTGCGACGGCACACCGAAAGCCGTCGTCCTCGCCGACCAGCCGATGCGTCCACGCACGCGCTACGACATCGACATCCCCGCCAACGAGCTGACGCTGCAGATGACGGATACGTTCACGCGCGAACCGTTGCCCGGCGCCGTCGTGAAGCTCGAGGCGCTGTCCGTCCTCCACCAGCGGGTGGTCTACACCACCACCGGCACGGCCGACGAGCAGGGCAAGCTGGTGTGGTCCGGCGTCCCGGTGCGCGAGCTGCGGATCACCGTGTCGCACGCCGGTTATGAGAAGCGCGTCGTCCCCCGGTTCTCGCTCACGAAGAGCGAGAGCAAGACCGTCGACGTGCAGCTCGTACCGCTGCGCGGCTCGCGCGGACGAATCATTTCCGAGAAGCCGTTCGAGCGTGCAGCGGTCCTCTGGTTCTCCGCGACAGGAGCGGAGACCGAGCGTGCGGAGCTCGCGCCGGACGGCACGTTCGTCTACTCGCGCCCGCATCCGCCGGAGGAGACGATGGCCGTCGTCTCGGCGTCACATCCACTATGGGTCCTGCGCACGCCGACGATCGAGCGACGCGAAACCATCAGCCTCGCCTATCCGAACGCGCCGGTGGCCACGTTCGACGTCTGGCTGTCCACGGCCGTCCCGTCCACCGAAACACGTCATATCGCGCTCGTCATCGGCGGCCTGCTCGTGCCCCAGACGCTGTTCGCCGAGCACCAGAGCATCCGCCGCAACCCACCCCTGCTGCGCGGCTCCGGCCCCCAACCCATCCGCGACATCCTGGCCACCTCCCCCATCGACGTGCTCCTCGGCCCCAAGCCGGAGGAGGTGACGAGCACGCGCGGCATAGACCTTTTCGCAAGACCGGAGCTTGCGCAGGTGCCGCGCGAGCGGGTCACAGGTCAGGATGTAGTGTTCTGAAAGTCGCCCAGAGAACGATGGGACTTATGGGACCTATAGGACCTATGGGACAAATGAAGAGAAATGCTTCGCCGAGCGGAGCCGCATAGGTCCCATCTGTCCCATAGGTCCCATCGTTTCCCTGCTCCGCGAGTTGCTCTGCCCGATCCCCCACTACTCGCGCGGCATGAAGGTCACTGTTCGCTCGACGAGGCCGCCGACGGCCGAGGTCCCGTCGCGCAACGTGACCTCGACTTCCATCCCCTCCGCAACCTCCACGGCGGCCGCGGCGATCGCGGTTGAGACGGTGATGCCCGGCTTCACCGCGCAAACGAGCGAACCGTCTTCCATCACCTCGCAGCTCAGCGGGATCTCGGTCCGCGCCTTCAGGCCTAGGTTCGAGAGAGGGGACGCAACTGACGGCCTTTTCACCTTCACCTGCGCGAGGTCGAGACGCCGTCCGGAGCTCACGTTCGGCGTCCTTAAATCCGCCGGTCCCATCGCCACCGGAACCTCCACGATGAACTGGCGTTCATCGTCGCTCTGGGCGTTCTCGAGCCTGAACTGATACTTCAGCGCCCAGTCCGTCGCGAGCACACGATGAGGATCGACATCTCCCTCGCTGCGCGCGCAAGCCAGGATCTGCCCTGTCCCCGCGTGAATCGAACACAGAACCGAGAAATGCAGCGTCTCCGAGGGTGCGCCCACGTTGCGCAGACTGCGGTTGCGATAGGAGACCGACGGCCGTGCCAGGGCCGGGGCCGAGGCCACGATTGCCTGCAGTTCGGGCGCGGGCACGTGGCCGGTGATCCGTACCTCGATCCCGCACGTTCGCCGCGCCCTTCCTTCATAGTCGGCGCCCACATGCACCTCGGGATCGCCGGCGCTCGCAGGAAGGTGACGGGAGCGCACGAAGAACGTCTCCGGATCCCTGCGCATCGCCTGCTCGCGCGTAACCGCCTTCAGCCCGTTCGCGGCACCGACGACGGCATCGGACGACTTGCCCACGCTCACACGCGACTCACCGCCGATCAACGCATCGGCGGGCTTGTGAAACGCTCCGAAGTGACCCTCCAGCTCCGCCACGACCGCCAGCGTGCGCTCTTCGCATTCGCCGGCGTTTCGTACCTTTGCATTCGATGCGAGTGTCCAGGAGAACGGGCCGAGCGGGCGCGAGCCGAGCTCCAGGTCGAAGGGCGTCCCGGCGAGCGTGACCGCTCCTTCGCCGCGGATGACGTACATGCGCCCCGTCTCCTTGTGGCGGTCGACGGCTGTCCATTGCACCTCCGGCGACGCGGCCCGCGCTTCGTCGACCGACATTCCGAAGCGCAGCACACCGAACTGCAGCCGATCCTGCGATTCCGGCTGAGCGTGCGCCATGACTGTGAGCAGGAGGAGGAGCGTGAACAGGAGCGCCGACGGGCGGAGACGAGGCATCGGCACCGATCCTAACACCGCGTCCCGACTGGCCAGGAGGCCTTCGCCCATCCGATCGGCAGACCACGGCGGGGTACGGCGCGTCCGATTTTCTTCCTTACTGCCGCCTTCAGGACCGCGGATTGCATTCCGCTTCCGCTGCGCCCACTTGATGGCGCGCGGAACGACAACTCGCATGAGGAGGATTGGATATGGCCTTTCGTTTGGCAGTAGCGTTGGTTGCTTTTCTCGCAATCGCATCGACCGCGAGCGCAGATTGCTCGACGTGTGTCGCCGGAAAGTGTCAGCCGTCGACGAATTTCGAGTGTAGCCGCACGTGCTGCATCCAGGGGGAGGGAGCGCCCTGTCCGATGAACGAGCGGATGCTCGTCTGCCCGATTCTGAAGGCGGGCGAAGCGTCGTATGTCGTCCCCGAGTCGTATTTCGCGACTCACCTGCCGCTCGTCACGCAGGGCTCCGCGCTGCGGCTGCAGTTCACGAAGGCGGAAAAGGTTCAACGCAAGTGCCTGCCGCTGATGGCGCGCCGCGACGCCGCGTAACGGCGTGACCGGCGGCGCTCTTCGTGGCGGCGGCGCAAGCACCCTGACTTCGGGATGCTGCGCAACCGCACGACCGCCGCCGCTTATGTAACCCGCACGGAAGAGGGAGAACGGGGTCACGCGGTGCTGCTGGTCGCCGGAATCCTCTCGGCGCTCTTTGCGTGGCGGATCGGGTGGCACGGCTGGGCGTTGTATCTGAGCGCCGGCAACGTCGTCGTCAACGTCTACCCGATCCTCCTGCAGCGATACACGCGTGCGCGGCTCCAGCGGATCATCGGCCGGACCTGACGG
>DASWMP010000120.1:0-4392 GCA_036399695.1 Thermoanaerobaculia bacterium
CCGCAGCGCGAAGGTTCACGGTGCGGAGCCAACCAACAACCAAAAACCAACAACCTCCCCGTCGTCACCCGAACACCAACACCCCAAACACCCCCGGCACATGAAAATCCGCCGGCTCCTTCATCGTCGGCTGCCAGGCCGTGTACTCGTCGCCGTGGACAGGATTGCGGTCGATGCGGAAGAAGTTGCCGAGCCATTCTTCGCCGGGGGCCGGCGTGGGGCGGCCGAGCGCGCGGAAGGGGAAGCGGAGGAGCGTGTCGATCGTCACCTCACCGTTCGACTCCGTCACGCGGCGCACCGCGGCCACCAGCCCCTCGCACGTCCAGGCCAGGTCCGTCTGCATCGTGGCGCGCACGCCGTCGGGCGATGTGATGCGGGCGTCGAAGGTGGTCCCCCTGGGACTCACCTCCAGCTCGAAATACTCCGTGAGGTGCTCCGGCGCGAGGAACACTTCGACCACATCCTCCTGCCACAGCGGCTCATCGTGTTCCAGGAAACGGGCGATGACGTGATCGTCCGTCGCGGAGAAGAGAATCGTCAGCATCTCGTCGTCGAACCAGGCCGCGACGCTCGTCGCCAGGCGGGGGGCGCTGCCGTCCACGGCGCTGCGCAGACGCACCGTCTCGCACTGCGGCGGTGTGCTCCACGGCTCTTCCACCGAGAACCCCGCGCGCGGAATCGCCAGACGATCGGACCACATCGTCCGCATCATAGCGGCACACCGCGTGCAAACGGATGCGCTCGGGACGATGGTGGATCACGAATTAGACGAATTGCGTCGCGAATTTCTGCTCGAGGCGGAAGAGAAGGTGCGGGAAATGGAGACGTTCGTCACCGGCGAACCCGCCCCCGAGCACCTCGACCGCCTGGCCTATCTCGCACACCAGCTCAAAGGCTCCGGCGGAAGCTACGGCTACCAGGAAATCTCTACCGACGCCGCGGAAGTGGAGAAAGCCGTCGAGACCCTGGTGCAGGGCAGCGTCGATGGCCTCGACGCCAAGATCCGGCAGCACGTCGTGAACCTGCGCACCGAGATCGAGCGCGGGCTGGCGGCGTTGGCCGTTTAGCGGCGGCGCGCCGCCGCGCGGCTTCCGCCGCCGTGTTGGTTTTTGGTGTTCGGTTGTTGGTTTTTGGTGCTGCGCTTCGCGTAGTCAGTGGTCGTGCCGCGCAGCACCAAAAACCGAAAAACAAAAACCAAACCCAAGGCGCCGTTCCCGGCTACGCCGGCGCCCCCGAGGACTTCCTCGCCGGATCGCGCCGCTTCTCCGCCTGCACCTGATTCCGGCCGTTGCGTTTCGCGCGGTAGAGGGCCTTGTCGGCGGCGACGATCAGCTCCTTCGACGTCGGGATGCGGGTGTGCGGGACGCTGGCCACGCCGATGCTCACCGTCGCCTGCAGCGGGCCGGCCTGCGTCTCGATCGTCGACTCCTCGATCAATTTCCGGATCTTCTCGGCGAAGGCGATCCCGTCGTTCAGGTTCGTCTCCGGCATCATCACGGCAAACTCCTCGCCGCCGTAACGCGCCACCAGGTCCGTGCTGCGTACCGAATCGTGATACAGCCGGGCCACCGCTTTCAGCACGTCGTCGCCGGCCGCGTGGCCGTACGTGTCGTTGACCTTCTTGAAGAAATCGATGTCGATCATGGCCAGCGAGAGCGGCCGCTGATAACGCTGCGACTCCTCGAAAGCGCGAGCCAGCTCGTCCTGGAAATAGCGATGGTTGTGCAGCTTCGTCAGCCCGTCGGTGATCGAGAGCAGCTCGAGGCGCTTGTTCGTCTCCAGCAGTTCCTGCTGCAGGTCGAAGATGCGCTTGCCGGCGCGGATGCGGGCGATCAGCTCCGGCGACTGGAACGGCTTCGTGATGTAGTCGTCCGCGCCGAGCTCCAACCCCTCGACCTTGTCGGCCTGCTCGTCCTCGCCCGTGAGCATGATGACGTAGCGCGTCCGGAAGTCAGGATTGGCCTTCACTTCCTTGCACAGCACCACCCCGTCGAGGTCCGGCAGCCGGCGATCCAGGATCGCCAGATCCCACCGCTCCTTCCAGAGCCGGTCCCGCGCCTCCGCCCCGGTCGTGCATTCGAAGGTGTCGTACTCGGCACGCTTGAGGAACAGCTTGACCAGCCGTCGAATGGCCGCATCGTCATCGACGATCGCAATCGTGAAAGGCATCGCTACGGCTGAGCCGCAAAGGTGGTGCCACCACTGGGGCTCGGGGCCCGGGGCCCAGGGCGCAGTGGGTGGCAGGCCCTGGGTCCGGGGGGCTGCATGGCGAAACGCGACCGCCCCCAGGACCTCGGGTCTGACACCCAACCGGGCCCCGAGCCCTGACAGCCGGGCCCTCGGCGCTAGCCGCCAATCCTCAACGAAATGTCGAGCGCCCGGACGGAATGCGTCAGCGCCCCTACCGAGATCCGGTCCACTCCGGTCTGCGCTACCGCCCGGATCGTCTCCAGCGTGATCCCGCCCGAGGCTTCCAGCGGCACGCGGCCGGCCGTTTTTTCCACCGCCGCGCGGAGTTGGTCCGGCGTCATATTGTCGAGCAGGATGTAATCGGGTGCGAGGGTCAGAGCTTCGTCCAGCTCCCGCTCGTCGCGGACCTCGATCATCACCTGCTGCGTCATGGCCCGGGAGCGGATCCGCTCCACCGCCGCCGTGATCGAGCCGGCCCGGTCGACGTGATTGTTCTTCACCAGGAACATATCGAACAGGCCGATGCGATGGTTCTCCCCGCCGCCCGCTTTGACGGCGTACTTGTCCAGCTCGCGCAGGCCCGGCGCCGTCTTGCGCGTGTCGTAGATCTTCGCCCTCGTCCCCTGCACCGCGTCGACGTACCGCCGCGTGGCCGTGGCGATCCCCGAAGCGCGCTGCATCAGGTTGAGGGCCGTGCGCTCCCCGGAGAGGAGGGCGATCACCGTCGCCTCCACCTCCGCCACGATGTCGCCCGGCTTGACCGTATCCCCGTCCTTGGCCAGCGCCGTGAACTTCGCCGACGGATCGAGCATCCGGAAAGCAGCCTCCGCCACCGGCAGCCCCGCCAGCACCCCTTCGGCCTTCAACAGAAAGCGAGCCGTACCGCGTTCATCCGGGTCGAAGATCGCCTCTGAAGTGATGTCCGGCAGGTCTTCCTCGAAAGCGCGGCGCAGGATCTGGTCGAAGTCGTTCATGTCAGGCTGTGCGATACAGAAATTCTGCCACCGCCGGCGCCGAAATTCTCTCCAGGGCGGGCCGGTTACGCTCCGTGTGGTCATTGAAAATTTGGGGGCGCACCGGCTTCGACGGGATCTGTCGGGGTCATGGTTGCATGCCGAGCTCGGTCTGCTCGTTAAACCGATCGAAAACCTGTAATCGCGAACAGCGAATACGCCCTCGCGGCCTAATCCCCGTGAGCGCTCTCCTGCTGCCTGCTCACGGCTGTAGAAAGAGCGTCATGATGTGAGCTGGTGACGTGCGCAACGCCTACGCGTACGTCATGACATTAAGAGGCTGGTCTTTCGCCGGTTCCCGCTCTCCGGACAGACGAAAGACGAGATTAAACGGAGAGACAAGCATGTAGTAGCCAGGCTGCCACATTTTTCGGACGCGGGTTCAATTCCCGCCGCCTCCACCAAATTTTTCCATTCCCCAAAAGGGCCGGTGCAAGCCGGCCCTTTTTTCGTTTGGCGAAGCTACTCCGAGTGGAGGACGGACAATCTTGTCCGTCACGCGCGACAGCCACCCACGGAGCGCCGCGTAATCGCACTCCACTACTCGTAGCGAAATGTCCCGCTCGCAAGCTCCCGAGGGACACTCGGAGCATGGGCATCGGCCACGACACGCATGCGTATCGCCGCCATCTTCCCCACCTGCAGCGCGATCTCGCCACCTATGCCGTAGCTTTCTCGACGCGATATCGAAAGATCCTGCCGCCGCATGCACGCGATGAGGTGCTGGCGTGCTGCATCCACAGCCATCAGGTGACCTACTGGCTCGACGTTGCCGTCGTCATGCCCGACCACGTGCACTTGCTGATCACTCCCTACGCCGGCTGCACGTTGCCCGCTGCCCTCAAAGCGATCAAAGGAAACTCGTCCCGCCGCGCGAACCGCGTGATGACCCGCCGCGGCACCCTCTGGGAAGAGGAATCGTTCGATCGCATCCTGCGCAAGGACGAGGACCTCACGAGAAAAGCCGAGTACATCCTCGACAACCCGCTGCGCGCGGGGCTCGTACGCCAGAGGGAGGATTACCCGTGGCTCTGGTGCTCGTGGAGGAATGGTCCTGACGACTCTTCGTCCAGCGGAGCCTGACGAAACCGCGCAGCTTCGCGCTCCACGTCATTTCTCGCGTGACGGACAGGATTGTCCGTCCTCCACTCGACGACGCACCTCACAACTCCCGAGTGGAGGACGGACA
>DASWMP010000121.1:0-6496 GCA_036399695.1 Thermoanaerobaculia bacterium
GTTGAAACCCCAAACCAAAAACCAACAACCGAAAACCAAACCGGGCAACGACCCACGCTCCCCGCGAAGTTTTCCCCCGCCTTTCCGCGTTCCCCCGTCCGCCTCATGAAGAAGCTTCTGCCGATCCTCCTCCTTCTCACCGCCTGCTCGAAGACGGAGACGCCCTCGTCGACGGCCTCCGCTCCGAACACGCCGATCATCCTCATCTCGATCGACACCCTCCGGGCCGACCGTCTGCCGGCTTACGGGTATCGGAATGTGGAGACGCCGGCCATCGATGCGTTCCGGAAGGAGGCGATCCTCTATGCGAATGCCTACTCGCATGTGCCGCTGACGCTGCCGTCGCACGTCTCCATGCTCACGGGACAGCTTCCGCCCGACACCGGCGTGCGCAACAACATCGGGTTCACGTTCGAGCCGGAGAAGCATCCGACGCTGCCGGGGCTGCTGAAGGCGAAGGGTTACACCACCGGTGCCGCGGTCTCGGCGTACGTCCTGCGCGGAAACACCGGCCTCGCGCGCATCTTCGATTTCTACGACGACGACATCACCGCGCACGCCGGCGAAGCGACGGGGCGCGTGCAGCGTCCCGGCGAGGCCACGCTGACGGTGGCCGAACGGTGGACGCGCGATAACGCGCAGTCGCCGTTCTTCTTCATGCTCCACCTGTTCGAGCCGCACTCGCCGTACGCGCCGCCGGAGCCGTTCCGGACGAAGTACGCGGACCGCCTCTACGACGGCGAAGTGGCGGCGTCCGACGCGCTGGTCGGCCGTTTCCTCGATCACCTCCGCAGCAGCGGCATCTACGACCGCGCCGTCATCATCATCCTCTCCGATCACGGCGAAGGGCTCTCCGAACATGGCGAGGAAGAGCATGGGATCTTCCTCTACCGAGAGGCCATCCACGTCCCGCTGCTGATCAAGCTGCCGAAGTCGCAGCGCGGCGGCGAGAGCGTCACCGCGCCGGTGCAGCTCATCGACCTGCTGCCGACGCTGACGAAGCTGGCCGGGGCGGACACACCGCAGGGTCTCCGCGGCGCCGACCTCCTGGCGCAGCTTCCCGCCTCCCGCCGCATCTACTCCGAGACCCTCTACCCGCGCATCCACCTCGGCTGGAGCGACCTGCGCTCGGTCGTCGATCAGCAGTTCCATTACATCGATGCACCGCGCCCCGAACTCTACGCCACGACGGACGTGGCGGAGCGGGCGAACGTCCTCGCCGACAACCGCCGCGTCTACGCCGCCATGCGCAAGGAGCTCGAGCCGTTCAGCCGCGACCTCCCGACGATGTCGGCCATCGATCCGGAAGAAGCGAAGAAGCTCGCCGCCCTCGGCTACCTGGCGTCGGCTCCGTCGGCCTCGTCCGGGCCGCTCCCCGATCCGAAGGACCGCATCGGCGTCCTGGCGAAGATGAAGGTGGCGACGCGCCTCGAGCGGGAAGGAAAGACGCTCGAAGCGATCGCCAGCTACCGCGAGATCATCGCCGAAGAACCGCGGCTGACGGACGCCTGGTCGCTGCTCGCTCGCCAGCTCGAGAAGAGCGGCCAGTGGGAGGAAGCGGTGACCACGTACAAGCGGGGGATCGAGCTGGCCCCGTCGAGCGCCGGCGAGTTCGCGCTCTCGCTCGCCAACGTTTACCTGCTGCTCAACCGCCCCGACGACGCCATGCAGCACGCGCAACTCGGTCTCTCCACGAACCCCGGCAACGCGCACATCCTGATGGGACGGTCGGCGCTGGCAAAGAACGATCTCACGCGCGCGGAGAGCGAGTCGCGCGAGGCGATGCAGTCGCTGAATTACCGCGTGCCGGCGATGGTGCTGCTCGCGCAGGTCCGGGTGCAGCAGCGCGACCTCCGCGGCGCCGCCGCGCTGCTCGACGACGCCATGCGCGAGGTAGAGGCAAAGAAGCTCGAGGTGCCGCCGCTCGTCTACTTCATCCGCGGCGACATCCTCGCCCGCATGAACCGCCCCGGCGACGCCATCGCCGCCTTCGAAGAAGAGATTCGCCGCTACCCGAACAACCGTCAGGCCTACGCGAATCTCGCCGTCATCTACCTGCTCTCCGGCCGCCGCGACGACGCGAACCGGACGATGGAGCGCCTCGTGCGGGCGAACCCGTCACGTACGAGCTACCTGCTCGCGGCGAAGACATTCGCGGAGCTGGGCGATAACGCCACGGCCGCGCAGTGGGAGAGGCGGGCTCGGTGACGGGCGGGGGGAAGGGGAGGGAAGCGGTGGGAGGCGAAAGGATGAACGCGGAACGCAGAGCGCAGAGCGCAGAATTGAGAAGCGTTCTCCTTTCGACGTTCTGCGTTCTGCGTACTGCGTTCTGCGTTCTTGTTTTCGTCTTCTCCTCCTGTTCCCGCGAAACGCCCGCTCCCGCCGCAAACCCTGATACCCCCATCTTCCTCATCTCCATCGACACGCTCCGCTCCGATCGCGTCACCCCCGCGCTCGCGCCTCGCCTGACCGCGCTGGCGCAGGAGTCCGTCACCTTCACCAGCGCGTTCAGCCACGTGCCGCAGACGCTGCCGTCGCACACGACGATGCTCACAGGCCTGCTGCCGCAGCGCAACGCGGTGCGCGACAATATCGGCTACGCGCTCGCCCCCGAGCTGGAGACACTCCCCGAAACGCTCAAGCGCAATGGCTACACGACCGGCGCGTCCGTGTCGTCGTACGTCCTCCGTCGCGCCACCGGCATCGACCAAGGCTTCGACTTTTTCGACGACGAGCTCGAATATCGCTCCTCCATCGACGTCACCGCCGAACGGGGAGGGGAGCGCACCGTCGCCGCGCTGCAACGCTGGCTCGACAGCGTCACCTCCCGCCGGCTCTTCGCGCTGCTGCATCTCTATGAGCCGCACGCCCCGTACGAGAAAGGCTCCTACGATGCCGAGGTCTCGCATGCCGACGCCATCGTCGGCGCGTTCCTGGACGACCTGAAACGCCGCGGCCTCTACGACGACGCGCTGATCGTCGTCACCTCCGATCACGGCGAAGGGCTCGGCGATCACGGCGAAGACGAGCACGGGATCTTCGTGTACCGCGAAGCGATCCAGGTGCCGCTCATCGTCAAGCTGCCGCGCCAGTCGCGCGCCGGCGAGCGCATCACGGCGATGGCCGCGCTGAGCGATCTCACCCCGACGATCCTCGGCGCCACCGGCATTACAGCGCCCGCGAAGCTCGACGGTCTCGACGTCCTCCGCACACAGGTGCCCCCGACACGCCGCGTCTACGCCGAAAGCTATTACCCCCGCCTGCACGTCAACTGGCACGAGCTGACGTCGCTGGTCGACGCGCAACACCAGTACATCGACGCCCCTCGCCGCGAGCTGTACGACTGGCGCGCCGATCCGCGCGAGCAGCAGAACCTCCTCGAGGCCAACCGGCGCGTCGCCTTCGCCATGGCTAACGAGCTGAAGCCGCTCGTCACCGCCTTCCAGCCGCCTTCGAAGATCGACCTCGAGGATCAACGCAAGCTCGCCGCCCTCGGCTACATCGGTTCGACGTCCTCCGGCAGCGGCGGTCCGCTCCCCGACGCGAAGGACAAGGTCCATTACATCCGTATGCTCCGCGAAGCGAAGCAGCTCGTCTCCGGCGGCAATCTCGCCGCCGCGATTCCGCTGCTGCGCAAGCTCACGGTCGAGAATCCGAGCCTGGTCGACGAATGGGTGCTTCTCGCCGAGGCGCTCGAACGGAGCGGCCACCACAACGACGCCATCGACGTCCTCCGCAAAGCGAACGGGCTCTTCCCCGGCAGCGCCATCGTCACGCTCCCGCTCGCGGAGCTCTATCTCGCCGACCGCCGTTTCGCCGAGGCCCGCGCCCACGCGGAGCTCGCGCTCAAAGACGACGAGGTGCTGGCGCGCGAGACGCTCGCGAAGATCGCGTTGCAAGCCGGCGATCTGAACGCCGCCCGCAAGGAAGTGGAGCGCGCCGTGGCCGTCGCCCCGAACCGCACGTCGACGCTCCTCTCGCTGGCGCGCGTGCAGAAGCGCGCCGAGGACTGGCGCGGGATGCTGGCAACGCTCGATCGCGTGTCGGCCGAGGTCGACGCCCGCCACCTGCCGCGGATCCGCAATCTGCATGGCGATCGCGGCGAAGCGCTGCTCCGCCTGCAACGTGGCCCCGAAGCGGAGCAGGCCTTCCGCCGCGAGACGGAGCTCTTCCCCGACAATCTCCCGGCCTGGGGCAACCTGGCCGTGATCCTCGCGGTCCAGGGCCGCAATCAGGAAGCTCGCGCGCTCCTCGACGATGCGGTCCGCCGCAATCCAGGCCCGGCCGGGGAACGGATGCGCACGGAAGCTCTGCAGGTGGTGCGCTAGCGGCTCATTGGTCCCATAGGTCCTGCAGGTCCATCGTTCTCCCGGCGAGGCAATGGGACCGATGGGACCGATAGGACCTATGGAAAACCTTTACTCCTGGTCCTTGTCGTCGTCGCCGCGGACGCCGGCGGTGCGGCCGTTATCGTCGCCGCCGCCGTCGTAGACGGCGGGGCGTTCTTCGACCTGGAAGCCGCTGTCGGCGGTGCCGCCGCCGGTGGTGCCGAAGACGCCGCCTTCACCTTCGGGGACGCCGTAGGCGCTGGGTCCGTTCCGCACGGCGTCGTCGTAGCCGTCGTTCGTCGGGTCCTGCTCTTCGCGGGGCGGGGTGCGGCCTTCGGCGGTGTAGTCGATCTCGTCGTTGTCGTCGTTGATGCGCTGATCAGCCATGATCATGGACAGAGCGAAGGCCGTACCAGGAAAGCGTCCAGCCCGGTGATCGCCCCGCAGGGTGCGCCGTTCGCCACAATCCGCGCCGTGCGGTGCCGCGCGCATCCTTATCTTTCCTCATGCGCACGCGAGTTCTTGCTCTTCTCCTTCTGCTCTGTGCCGTCCCCGCCTTTGCTGCTTCGAAGCTGTGGGGGAACCTCGAGCCCGGGCCGCACGCCGTCGGTTTCCGGGTCGTCGACACCGTCGACCATGCCCGGCCGTTCCGCTTTGCGACGGACCTCGCCGGCAAGCCGCGCACCGGCGAGAGGGGACGGCCGATGCAGGTCAGCATCTGGTATCCCGCCGAGACGACGAACGCGGCCACGATGCGCTATCGCGACTACGTCGCGCTGTCCTCGCGGGCGGCCTTCTACGGGCTTGATCTGCTGCGCGACCTGACGCCTGCCCAGCGGGAACAGCTCGAGGTCATGGAGACGGCGGCGGTGCGCGATGCGAAACCGCTGGCGCGGCGGTTCCCGCTCGTCCTCTGGAGCCTGCACGTTCCGGCGCTGTCGCACGTCACGCCGGAGTACCTCGCCTCGCACGGCTACGTCGTCGTGTCGATGCCGCGCATCGGCGTGGCCGCGGGCTCGCCGGAGACGAACATCGATGCCGCGGATTTCGAGACGAAGCAGCGCGACCTCGACTTCCTCATCAACACCGTCGCGGCCTTGATGCCCGCGAGCGCCGACGCGCACAACATCGGCGCGATCGGCTTCAGCGCGGGCGGCAAGTGGATGACCGGGCTGGCGATGCGCAACCCGGACGTGCGCGCCGTCGTCTCGCTCGACTCGGCGCTGCTCTGGAACGATGCCACGCACCGCTCCTGGTCCTCGCTGCCGTCGTTCTCGCTCGACCGGATGCGCGTCCCGCTGCTGCACATCATCCGCACCGCCTGGGTGCCGCGCGAGGACGCCGCGCTCTGGACCGCGATGCGCCACGCCGACCGCACCTACGTCGAAGTCCCGGCTCCGGGCCTCGATCACTTCGACTATCAGTCGATGGGCTACGCGACGACGCTCGTCGGCGGCCGCCCGCAACTCGCCAAAGCCGTCGCCGAGGCCTTCCATGAGTACCACCGCCTCACGCTGACCTTCCTCGACGCGCACCTGAAGGGCGACACCAAAGCCCGCACGCAACTGGCTACGATCGGCAAACGACTCCCCGCCGAACCGGCTCCGCCAACGACGGCGCAGTTCCTCGAAGCGATGCAGGAGGAAGGTCTGGAGCCCACTCTCGCGGTCTTCCGCTCGACCTGGAAGTCCTCCGGCAAGCCGCCGGTCGACGAGGCAGCCCTCAATACTGTCGGCTACGTCCTGATGCTCGCCGAACGCCGGATCGCCGACGCGGTGAAGGTGTTCTCCCTCGCCACCGAAGCCTTCCCCGCCTCCGCCAACGCCCAGGACTCACTCGGCGACGCCTACTTAGCCCTCGGGGACACAGAGAACGCGAAAGCCGCCGCCCGCAAAGCCCTCGCGCTGCTGGACAAGGACCCGTCCCCGCCAGCCCGCAAAGAGCAAATCCGCCAAAGCGCTACATCTAAGCTGTAGTGACAGGATGAGGACCGGAGGCCCCCGGTCGTCATCCCTGTGGCTACACAGCTAGTGTCGCGTCACGCTTAAAAACGTGGGTGCTTTGCGGCGGCGGCGGACTGTCTGCGGCGCCGCCGCTCCTCGACGATGCCACCGCATCGCCTGCGTCGCGGCGGCTTGCATCCAGCCCACCGGCGCTCGCAAATCACC
>DASWMP010000122.1:0-12601 GCA_036399695.1 Thermoanaerobaculia bacterium
CATCCCCCACCCCACTCCGAGATTGGCACCTGCGGCGCGGCTTCGGAATAGAATCGCGGCCCATGGCCAACGAGATTGACGCGCTGCTGCAGGAAACCCGCGAGTTCCCGCCTTCCGACGACTTCCGCCGCCAGGCAAACGCCAACGATCCTGAGCTATGGGCAAAGGCCGGTGCCGATCGGGAAGCGTACTGGGCCGGCTGGGCGGAGGAGTTGGAGTGGGAGAAGAAGTGGGACCGCGTCCTCGAGTGGAACGCGCCTGACGCGAAGTGGTTCGTCGGCGGGACGCTCAACGCGTCGGTGAACTGCCTGGACCGGCATCTCGAGCTGCGCGGCGACAAGCTCGCGCTGATCTGGGAAGGTGAGCCGGGGGACATCCGCCGCGTCACCTATCGCGAGCTGCACGCGGAGGTCTCGCGCTTCGCGAACGTCCTCAAATCGCTCGGTATCGCCAGCGGCGACCGCGTCGCCATCTACATGCCGCTCGTCGTCGAAGCAGTCGTGGCCATGCTGGCCTGCGCGCGCATCGGCGCGGCGCATTCGGTGGTCTTCGGCGGCTTCTCGTCGGATGCACTGAGGGACCGCATTCAGGATGCGGAAGCAAAGCTCGTCATCACCGCTACGACCGGCTGGCGGCGCGGCACGCTCGTCCCGCTCAAGAAGATGACCGACACGGCGGTCGCGGAGTGCCCGACGATCACGAACGTCATCACGGTCCGCCGCAACGCGGACGACGACGTCCCGATGCAGGACGGGCGCGATCTCTGGTGGCACGAGCTGATGGCCGGCGCGGACGCGCTGTGCGAGCCCACCTACGTCGACTCCGAGCACATGCTGTACATGCTCTACACGTCCGGCAGCACCGGCAAGCCGAAGGGCATCATCCACACGACCGGCGGCTATCTCACCGGCTGCTACGCCACGACCAAGTGGGTCTTCGACCTGAAGGAAGACGACATCTACTGGTGCACGGCGGACATCGGCTGGGTCACGGGGCATTCGTACGTCGTCTACGGTCCGCTCTCCTGCGGCGCCACGGTGATGCTGTACGAAGGGGCGCCGGACTGGCCGAAGAAGGACCGCTTCTGGGACATCATCGAGCGGCACAAGGTCACGATCTTCTACACCGCGCCGACCGCGATCCGCGCCTTCATGAAATGGGGCGAAGAGCTGCCGCGCGCGCACGACATGTCCTCCCTGCGTCTCCTCGGCAGCGTCGGGGAGCCGATCAACCCCGAGGCCTGGATCTGGTACCAGCAGACGATCGGCGGTGAGCGCTGTCCCGTCGTCGATACCTGGTGGCAGACGGAGACGGGCGGCATCATGATCACGCCGCTGCCGGGGCTCGTGCCGACGAAGCCCGGCTCGGCGACGAAGCCGTTCCCCGGCATCGACGCCGAGATCCTCGACGAGAAAGGGGATCGCGTCGAAGTGGGCGGCGGCTACCTGGCCATCACCTCCCCCTGGCCGGCCATGCTGCGCGGCATCTGGGGCGATCGCGAGCGCTTCGTGCAGCAGTACTGGTCGAAGTGGCCCGGGATCTACTTCACGGGCGACGGCGCGAAGCGCGACGAGGACGGCTACTTCTGGCTCCTCGGCCGCGTGGACGACGTCATCAACGTCGCCGGCCACCGCATCGGCACGATGGAAGTGGAGTCGGCTCTCGTCGATCACCATTGCGTCGCCGAAGCTGCCTGCGTCGGCATCACCCACGACATCAAAGGCACGGCCGTCGCCGCCTTCGTCATCATCAAGGAATCGGAGCGGGAGAAAGCGCTCGCCGATCCGGCCGCCTTCGAGCGCGAGCTCAAACAGCACGTCGCCGAGAAGATCGGCGCCATCGCCCGCCCCGAAAAGATCATCCTCACGGTCGACCTCCCGAAGACCCGCTCCGGCAAGATCATGCGCCGCCTCCTCCGCGACATCGCCGAAGGCCGCGCCCTCGGCGACGTCACGACGCTCGCCGACCCGGCCGTCGTGGCGTCGCTGAAAGAAAAGTATGAGGAGGAGGCTTGACCCGCCCAGCCGCCCGTTTTCGGTTTTCGGTTGTTGGTCGTTGGTGCTCCGCTGTCGGCCGAGCGCAGCACCGAAAACCAAAAACCAACAACCAAAAACAGGCTCTCCCCGGAGTGGACGAAGGCACGAGACAGCCAAACGGATGAAAGTCGCCCTCATCACCGGCGGTTCCCGTGGCATCGGCCGTGTCACGGCCATGCGCCTGCTCATGAACGGGTGGAGCGTGGCCTTTACTTACGGGTCGTCGAAAGACGCGGCTCGGGCGTTCGAGGACGAGGCGAAGACGCCGCAGTTGGCATCCTATGAGGCGGACGTGCGCGATGAGGCGCGGGCGAAGGAAGTGGTGGAGGATGTGATCGAGCGGTTCGGCTCGATCGACGCGCTGGTGAACAACGCCGGCATCCGCCGCGACGCGCTCCTCTACAACATGTCCGCCGATCAGTGGGACGACGTACTCGACACGAACCTCCGGGGCGCGTTCGTCGTGACGAAAGCGGTGCTCCCGGCGATGATGCGCCAGCGCCGCGGCGCGATCGTGAATGTGGCCTCGCTGTCCGGCCTGCACGGCGTCGTCGGTCAGACCAACTACTCCGCGGCGAAAGGGGCGCTCGTGGCCATGACGCGCTCCCTCTCCCGCGAAGTCGCCCGCAGCAACATCCGCGTGAACTGCGTCGCCCCAGGCCTCGTCGAGACGGACATGATCGCCGGCCTGGAAGCCGAGGTGAAGCGGGAGATGGTGCGCCAGATCCCCATGCGCCGCGTGATCCGCGCGGACGAAGTGGCCGCCGGCATTGCCTTCCTCCTCTCGGATGAAGCCAGCGGAATTACCGGCCAGGTGCTGTGTATTGACGGAGGCGCGAGCGCGTAGAGCTCGGACGCCGGTGCCCACGCCAAGTTCCCCCGAACCTTGCGCCCAGCACCCACCGAGCCCCGGGCCCTGAGCGCCGATCCCTTGACTATGTACTTCTCCATCGTCATCCCCACCTACAACCGCCTCGACATGCTGCTGCGCGTGCTCGATGCACTCGAGCGGCAGATCGATGCCCCGCCGCACGAGATCATCGTCATCAACGACGGCTCGAAAGACGACACCGACCGCGTCGTCTCGCAGCGCAAGGGCATCATCTTCCGCACCCAGCCCAACGGTGGCCCCGGGCGGGCGCGCAATCATGGCGTGACGCTGGCCAGCGGTAAGTTCGTCATCTTCATCGGCGACGATACGGTGCCGGAGCCGCGCTTCCTGGCCGAGCATGCGCGCGTGCATCGCGAGTCGAACGACGATCCGCTCGTTGCCTGCCTCGGGTACACCGGCTGGCCGCACGAAGAGCGCGTCACCGCGTTCATGGACTACATCAACGACTACGGGCTCCAGTTCGGCTACAAGCTGATCGAGGACGGCGCGGTCGTGCCGTACAACTTCTTCTACACGTCCAACATCTCCATCGACCGGCAGGTGCTGGCCGATCATCCGTTCGACACCAGCTTCCCGAGCGCGGCGTGGGAGGACATCGAGCTGGCGTACCGCCTCGACGCCAAGGGGCTGAAGATCCGCTACAACGCCCGCGCGATCACCCGGCACTACCACCAGATGACGATCGACACCTTCTCCCGCCGGCAGTACACGGTCGGCAAATCGGGGGCGATCTTCTACCGCAAGCACCCCGAGCTCGGCCATTTCCTCGGCGTGCACGAATTGGGGACGCGGAAGCTGGCGGACGAGACGCAGCTCGCGAAACTGCGCCGTAAAGCACGGCTCGGCGAGCGCTTCCGCCTGCTGGCCCGCCCGAAAATCTTCGAGACGCTCATGCGCGAGCACTACCTGCGCGGGCTCCGCGACGGGCTGCGCGAGTAGAATCCGCGTCGATGTTCATCACCTTCGAAGGGATCGAAGGCTCGGGGAAGACGACGCAGCAGCAACGTCTGGCCGAGCACTTCCGCACCGCCGGCCGTACCGTCGTCACGACGAAGGAGCCGGGGGGCACGCCGCTGGCCGACCGCATCCGGGCCATTCTGCTCGACAGCACGTCCGTGATCGATCCCGTGGCCGAGGTGCTGCTGTTCGGGGCGTCGCGGCGGCAGCATACGACCGAGACCATCGAGCCGTCGCTCAGCCGCGGGGAATTCGTCCTGTGCGACCGCTACGCCGATTCGACGCTGGCTTACCAGGGCTTCGGCCGGCTGCTCGACCTCGACCGCCTGCGCGCGCTGAACGACTGGGCGACGAACGGCCTGCGCCCGCACCTCACGCTGCTCTACGACCTGCCGGAAGAAGCGGGGCTGACGCGGGCCCGTTCGCGCAATGCCACCGCCACGGCCGACGAAGGACGCTTCGAAGCGGAAGACCTCCGCTTCCACCGGCGCGTGCGGGAGGGCTACCTGACGCTCGCGGTGGCCGAGCCGCAGAGGTTCGCCGTCATCGACGCCAACGGGACCGTCGATGAAGTCTTCCAGCGCACGCTCGCGGCGCTCACCTCACGCTCATGACGACTTCCATCGCCACCTCTGCCTCCACCTCAGCCCGGGTGCTCGACACCGCCCGCCGGAACGAACTGCACCACGCCATCATCCTGCACGGGCCGGTGCCTGAGGCGCTGCGCGAGCTGTCGATCCGCATCGCCAAATCGCTGAACTGCCTCCAGGGGACGACCGGTGACGACTGCCAGTCCTGCCAGCGCGTCGACCGGCGCACGCATCCGGACATCCACTTCATCGAGGTGGCGGAAGCGAAGAAGATGATCTCGATCGAGCAGATCCGCGACATCCTTGAGAACGCCTCCATGCGCCCTTACGAGGGGCGGAACAAGGTGTTCATCATCGACCCGGCGGACGGCCTCTCCGTGGCCGGCTCGAACGCCCTGCTCAAGACGCTCGAAGAGCCGGCGCGCGACACCACGTTCATCCTGCTGACGCGCTCCCCCGACCTGCTGCTGCCGACCATCCGCTCCCGCTCGCAACCGGTATACGTGGCGGACACGACGCGCCAGCTCGTCGGCCCGCGTCAGGCGTTGCGTACGCGCCAGGTGGCGCTCACAGGCGAGAACGGGGTCGAACTGGCCGGGCAGACGCTCGAAGCGCTCCATCGCTACGCCACCCGCGGCGACAGCGCCGCCCTCCTCGCCCTCGCGGCCGTCGTCTGCAACGAGGACGACGTCAAAGACGCCCTCGCCCTCATGGGCTCCGTCTTTCTCGACATCGTGGCCCTCGACCCGAAGGAATCCGTCGACCCGAAGAAGCTCGAGGAGATCCGCGCGAAGATCCCGACCGAGAAGCTCCTCGCCGCCGCCGACACGGCCCTGGGCGCGATCCGCTGGCTGGCCGTGAACGCCGACTCGCGCCTGCTGGCGGAGCAGGTGGTGGCGGCGTTGGTTTAGCCCGCCGCCCGGGCCGGTTTTTGGTTGTCGGTTTTTGGTTGTCGGTGCTCCGCTCCGCGAGCGCCGTGCCGCGCAGCACCAACAACCAAAAACCAACAACCGAAAACCGCATTTTCGCGCCCCCGGGCGCGAAAATGAAACCGGTTACACAAAAAGATCGACCCCGCCTCGCGGCGGGGTCGGGGGGTATTTCTCTACTGGATGGGGCCGGGCGCTAGCGCTCGGGGGTGTGCTTTGTACTACCGGTAAGGTTCAAGGAAGAGTTCAAGAGGAAGAAACTTCAGGCAGGCTGTTACTTCAGAAAGCGGCTCTCGCCTGCCCATCCAGTAAATCTGTTTTCAACGTGCGAAGCATTATGACACAGACATTGTGAAAAATTTCTCAATGTAACAGCATCGTGACAACCCTTTGTTCTCCAACAGATACGTCGGTTTTCTCGGGGTGGTTGCAGAGTAATACAAAACAGTTGTTCGGTCTATGCCGACCGTCCGGTCGGGAACGGGTACTTTAGGAAAGGAACCGCCGGTTAGTTACCGGTTGGTCACCGGCGCGACGCATTTCGGTGGTCCGTCCCGGCCTACCGACGGAAGCGCGGATCGACTACATCCGCGCGCGGCCCGAGGGCTCTGGCCAGCGACACATGCCCCGCCAGCGTCTCGGTGGGCGTGCCGTTCACGAGGATGCGCACCCGCTTGGCATCAGCGAAGTTCGCGGTCACGGTCTGGACGACCGAATAGACAGCCATCGCTTCCTGGTGGCTGCCTGTACCCCAGCCGGCCGTGAGCGTGGTGCCGCCGAGGTCGAGGATGGCCGTGTCGCCGACGAGGTACGTGCCGCGCACGACCGTATCGGCAGGAAACAGGCGCGGTACGGCCTGATTCGCCGGTCCCTTGAAGTACTCGCGGATGACGATCGACAGCGCGCCGGCCGGCGCCTCCGGCAGAGGGAGGTTGCGCGTCTCGGGGACGAGCAGCATGTCGGGCGACTCGTAGAAGAGGCGCACCTGGCGCATGGCCACGCGGTTCGCGGCGTTGATCGCCTGCTGCGACGCATCCTCTTTTTTCTTGCAGGCGCCGGCGAGGAGCATGACCGCCAGGACCGTTACTGCTGCGCGCTTCACTACGGTGTCGTCCTCGGGGTCGCTGCCGGGGCCGGGGCCGCCGTCGCGGTCGCCGCCGGAGCGGGCGTGGTGCCGAGCGGCGGGGCTGCCGGGGCCGGGTGCGCGACGCCGATCCTCGTCTCGTACTCCGTCTTGTAGCGCTGCACGGCGCGCGTGATGGCGTCGATCATCGTCTTCTGGAACTCGTCCGTCTGGATCTTGGCTTCTTCCTCGGGATTGGAGATGAAGGCCACCTCGACCAGCGCGGCCGGCATCGTCGCGCCGACGAGGACCTTGAACGGCGCCTGCTTCACGCCGCGGTTCGCCACGCCTGTAACCGTGTTCAGCTCCTCCTGGATCGTCGACGCGAAGCGGCTCGACTCCTGGAGGTACTCCTGCTGCGCCAGATCCCACAGGATCAGCTTCAGGTCGGCGGACGGATCGGCCGTCGCGTGCTGCGCGGCCGCCGTGTTCTCCGTCTCGGCCGCCTTGCGAGCCAGCTCGTCCGACGCTTCGAGCGACAGAAAGTAGGTCTCCGCTCCCTTCGCACCCTTCACCACGGCGGCGTTCAGGTGGACGGAGAGGAAGAGATCGGCGCCGTACTGATTGGCGATGGCCGTGCGCTGGTCGAGCGAGACGAGGCTGTCGTCGTCGCGGGTCATGACCACGCGTGCGCCGGTCGCAGACTGCAGCGAGGCGGCGAGCTTGCGGCAGAGCGCCAGCGTCGCATCCTTCTCGTACAGACCGCCCGATCCGACGGCGCCGACTTCCTTGCCGCCGTGGCCCGGATCGATGACGATCGTCCGGATGCCCGGCTGCTCGACCGGCTTGATGCCGGGCAGCGGCGTCGTAGCGCCAGGGATCGGGGCGGCGGCTTTGCGCATGTCGAGGACGATGCGGAACGGCTCCTCGAGCTGGTAGGCGTCGGCGACGACGTCGGCGGCCGTGAGCTGGATGCGCAGCGCGTCGGCGCTGAACGAGAGCTTCTGCACGTAGGGATCTTCGTAGGTCTGCTCGCCGAACGGCGCGCGGATCGTCGACTTGAACCTCACCGCGTACGCCCCCGGCTCTTTGACGATCGTGTACTCGACCGGGCCGCTCATCGTCAGGACGATCTTCGAGATCCCCTGCACGTTCGCCAGCGAGGCCTGCACGCTGACGGCGCTCAGCTCGAGCGGACGGGCGGAGAGCACTTTGGTGGTTGCGTCCCACGTAACGTCGAGCGAGGACGACTTCCGGAGCAGCCCCTGGAAAAACTGCCAGGGGACGAACGGCTTGCCGTCGATGACCTGCGGCGGCACCGGCATCTCGATCAGATCCTCGCCGACGACGCCATAGCGGCTGTCGGTCCCGAAGGCCGCCACCGCGCCGCCGAGCGCCACCTTGAAGCCGGTGCTCTCGGGCGTGAGCTGTCCGCCGAGCGCGGAGACGACGTCCCCCGCGGCAAAGAAGGTATGGCCGTCATGGAGGACGTACGTCACAGGCGTATCCCCTGTCTGCGTCCGCAGAATGGCCTGTTGAGGCTGCTGCGCGAGAACGATCGAGGCGACGGCGAGGACTGCCAGGAAACCGAGGATCGTGAATCTTTTCATGAGCACCGGGTTGCGATTATCGCATGTAGAGTGACGCGCACGTGTTGAGTCCCGGCAAAGCGCTGACCGATCCGCTGCTGATCGCCCTGGTCGTCTCGATCACCTCCATCGTGCTGGCGATGCGCCGCTCGAAGAATCGCCGTCTTCTCGGCATCGCGTTGATCGCACTGCTGATGCTCTCGGTCATCTCGCTGCCCATCGCCGCGCTGGTGCTCGAGCGGTCCCTCTACGTCGACGCCCCGGGCGGCGCGCCGGACGTCATCGTCGTCCCTTCCGGCGGGATGTCAGGTCGGGCTCTCTCCGGTTCGAGCGGCGCGCGCGTCGTGGCCGCGGTCGATTGGTGGCACGAGCATCCGCGCGCCCGGCTCGTCCTCTCCGGCGCCGACGTCCATGCCACCGGCCCCTCCACGCGCACCGTGCAGCTCATGCGGGAGCTGGCCATCATGAAGGGCGTCCCGCCCGCGCGGACCGGGCTCGAACTGGAGTCGCACAACACCCGCGAGCACGCCATCCAGGTGCGCGCCCTGCCGGGCATCACCCCGGAAACGCGCATCGGCGTCGTCACTTCGGCCTGGCACCTCCGCCGGGCGCTGCAGGCTTTCCGGCGGCAGTTCCGGCATGTCAGCGGCCGCGGCGCCGACCCGATCGGCTTCGGGCAGCCCGTGGTCAACGACTTCCTCCCGAGCTCCGACTCCCTGCGCACGTCCACGCTCATGCTGCACGAGTGGATCGGCATCGCGTGGTACGCTCTCCGGCGATGAAACGGTGGTCCTTCCTGCTGCTCGCGCTCCTCGTTTCCTGCAGCGAAACACCCGCGGATTCGCCTCACGCGCTGAGCCGTTCGCCGGTCAGCGTGCGCGGCTGGATCCACGACGTCGAAGGCTCCGTGCACGAGCAGATCCCCGATCTCGAGATCGCCCGCCGCCAGCAGCTTTTCATGGCCACGACCGTGTTCGTCGAAAAGTCCGAGTTCTCCAGCGGGGGAGTCGGGGAGAACGGCGCCTTCCTCGTGCTCGACGTGCCGCCGAATGCCGCAGACGTCGTCTTTCAGTCGACGAACATCGATGCCGCCCGGCTGGTGCTGAAGGACGTTCCGGGCAATGCGGATGTGATCGTTCCGGCGATCATCCTCAGGCGAGGCGCCGTGACGGTGCTGGACCCGAAGGCCATCAAAGTGCGCCTGCCGAGCGATGCGAAACAGCCGCGCGACACCGGCAAGTTCGCCACGGTGGCGGGCCACAGGGTGCCGATCATCGAGACACCGCTGGCGCAGCTCGCGGACCGGCGGGAGTACCCGGATCCGGGTGGGTTCAGGCCCGTGGCGACGTTCAAGTAGAGATCTTGGAGTGCGGTGGCGAACGCCACCGCTCTACTACACGTGTACAAGAGCGGTGGCGTTCGCCACCGCACTCCGAGATTACCCTGCGACTAACTCGCAGAACTTCCTGAGATCGATGTTGCCGCCCGAGACCACCGCCACAACCGGGCCTTCCTTCTCCTTCAGCGCGGCGGCCACGGCGAGCGCGCCGGCGCCTTCGGCGATCACACGGGTTTTCTCCGCCACCAGACGCATGGCCGCGCGCACTTCATCGAGCGTGACCACGGTGGAGCCGTCCACCGTATCGCGCAGCCGTTCCCACATGCGGGGGAAGATGCTCTTGCCGCCGGCGCCGTCGACGAACGACACCTGCCACTCGCCGAACACCTGAGGCGAGCCGGCCGCGAACGATGCCGCGCCCGGCGCTGCCGTCTCGGGCTCGGCACCGAGCACCCGCACGCCGGGGGCGATCTGCTTCATCGTCGCGCCGATGCCGGCCACGAGCCCGCCGCCGCCGATGGCGGCCAGCACCGTCTTCACGTCAGGCAAATCCTCCAGGATCTCCAGGGCCACCGTGGCGTTGCCGGCGATGAAATCGTGGTCGTCGAACGGATGGACGAACGTCCCCTCCACACCGGGAAACGACCGCGCTTCCATGGCGGCCCAGCAGGCGTCGAACGGCGCCTTCACGAGCTTCGCGCCGAGGTCGCGCATCCGGTTGACCTTCGTCTCGGCGGCCGTCTCGATCACCACCACGGTGCACGGCACGCCGGCCGCGCGGGCGGCGTAGGCCACACCCTGCCCCGCATTGCCGGCGCTGATCGTCCACACGCCGCGGCTCCGCTCTTCCGGACCGAGGAGCGCCACTGCATTCGCCGCCCCGCGCAGCTTGAAGGCATTGATCGGCTGCAGGTTCTCCAGCTTCAGCCAGACCTCCGGCACCCCTTCGCGCCCGTGCAGCAGCCGGATGAGCGGCGTGCGGGTGATGACGCCGCGGATGCGCTCGTGCGCGGCGCGGATCTCCTCGATCGAGACGGGACGGACAGGGGCGGGCGTCGTGGCGGACATGGGCCGATTCTATCGGGATTGAGGATTGAGGATTGAGGAAGGAAGCTAAGGCGGGAACGACGCCCGGTATCGCCACCCAATCCTCAATCCTCAATCCTCAATTCTCAATCCTCAATCCCCAATCCCGTCACGCCGGGCACGCGTTCTGCCTCATGCATCTCCCCTATGGCTGAAGAAACATACACACGTGCGAACGAACGGAACGTCAGCAACCCCGAACGCTGGGGATCGGTCATTTTCGGCAGCGCGCTCGCGGCTTACGGCCTCAAGAAGCGCTCCATTGGCGGGGCAATCATCGCCGCGCTCGGCGGCGTGCTCGTCTGGCGCGGAGCCACCGGCAACTGCCCTGTTTACCAGGTCACCGGCATCAACACCGCCGGCGAGCATCAGGGGCAGCAGGTCAGCGTCCCCTATGGCAAAGGGGTGCGCGTCGAGAAAGCCGTCACCATCAACGCCACGCCGGAAATGCTCTACACCTTCTGGCGCAACTTCGAGAACCTCCCCCGCTTCATGCACAACCTCGATTCCGTCACCGTGCGCGACGACGACGGCCGCCGCTCCCACTGGGTCGCGCGCGGCCCGGTCGGCACCTCCGTCGACTGGGAAGCGGAGATCGTCAACGAAGTGCCGAATGAGCTCATCGGCTGGCGCTCCGTCGAAGGGTCCAAAGTCGACAACGCCGGCTCGGTGCACTTCACCGCCACGCCCGGCGGACGCGGCACGCAGGTCAAAGTCGTCCTCCGCTACGACCCGCCGGCCGGCAAGTTCGGCGCGCTGATCTCCAGGGTGCTGGGCGAAGACCCGGCCATGCAGGTCCAGGAGGATCTGCGCCGCCTGAAGATGCTCGTCGAGACCGGTGAGATCGCCACCAACGAAGGTCCGTCCGGGAGAAGAGCATGAAGGCCGTCTGCTGGTGGGGCAAAGGCGACGTCCGGGTCGTCGACGTGCCGGATCCGGAGATCGTCAATCCGCACGACGCCATCGTGCGCGTCTCGCTGACGGCCATCTGCGGCTCCGACCTGCACCTCTACGACGGCTACGTGCCCACGATGATGCGCGGCGACGTCCTCGGCCACGAGTTCATGGGGGAGGTGGTGGAAGTCGGCCGCGACGTAAAGAACCTCAGGGTCGGCGACCGCGTCATCGTCCCCTTCCCCATCTCCTGCGGCCGCTGCTGGTTCTGCCAGACGAACCAGTGGTCGCTCTGCGACAACACCAACCCCAACGCCTGGATGCTCGAGGCGCTCAACGGTTACAGCGGCGCCGGCCTCTTCGGCTACTCGCATCTCTACGGCGGCTACGCCGGCGGGCAGGCGCAGTACGTCCGCGTTCCCTTCGCCGACGTCTCGCCGCTCAAGATCCCGGCCGGCCTGCCGGACGAGAAGGTGCTGTTCCTCACCGATGTCTTTCCGACCGGCTACTTTGCGGCGGACAACTGCAACATCCAGCCGGGCGATACCGTCGCGGTCTGGGGCTGCGGACCGGTCGGACTGTTCTCCATCGTCAGCGCAAAAATGCTCGGCGCCGGCCGCGTCATCGCCATCGACCGCTTCCCCGAGCGGCTGCGCCTCGCGCAGCAGGCGGGCGCCGAGATCCTCAACTACGAGGACGTCGGCATCCTCGACCAGCTCAAGGACCTCACGGGCGGACGCGGTCCGGACTCCTGCATCGACGCCGTGGGGATGGAGGCGCACGGACACTCCCCCGACGCCATCTACGACCGCGTCAAGCAGGCCATGAAGATCACCTTCGACCGGCCACACGTCCTCCGGCAGGCGCTGCAGGCATGCCGCAAAGGGGGGACCGTCTCGATCCCGGGCGTCTACGCCGGCTTCCTCGACAAGGTGAATTTCGGCGCGGCCTTCGCGAAGGCGCTGACGCTGAAGATGGGTCAGGCCCACGTGCAGAACTACACGCGCCAGTTGCTCGAGCGCATCGAGCGGGACGAGGTCGATCCGTCGTTCATCATCACCCATCGCGTGTCGCTGGACGAGGCGCCGGAGATGTACCGCACCTTCCGCGACAAGCAGGACAACTGCATCAAGGTCGTGATGCGGCCGAACGCGTAGAGAAATCTCGGAGTGCGGTGGCGAACGCCACCGCTCTTTTACACGTGTACCAGAGCGGTGGCGTTCGCC
>DASWMP010000123.1:0-11497 GCA_036399695.1 Thermoanaerobaculia bacterium
TCCTACAACGAAAACGTCCGCCGAGGTCTGAATGTAGGACAGACACTCCTGTCTGTCAGCGCCCGCAGGCGCCGATTCATCGTCAGCGCGGCGTGATGACGGACGCCGCGTCGCGCAGCTCCTCGTCCCGCCGGTGGTAGCCGCAGCGCTCGATCAGCACGCGCGCCTTCTGCAGCTCCTCGCGCGCTTCATCGCGGTTCTCGCGGAAGAAGAGGCGCGCGCGGTAGAGGTGGACGTCGGCGAGGTGAAGGCGCATCGGGCCACGCTCGGCGAGTTGCTGTGTTTCATCGAGATCGGCGCGGGCGGCGGCGGGGTCGCCCTGCAGCGCGCGAAGCCAGGCACGCGTGAGCAGGCCGCGGGGAAGATCATCCATCGCCCCGGCTTGGCGAAGGCCGCGAACCGCCGCTTCAATCGGCCGATGCGCGCCGGCGAGTGCGGCGTTGCCGAGAATGGCACGAAGGAGCGCGGCGCGGCCGAGCGTGAGGTTGTCCAGCGCGGTATCCAGCACCCATTGGTTGCTGATGGCGATCTTCAACGCCGTCGCGGCGCGTCGCTCCGCGTCTGAAAGGGTCTGCGAGTCGCCGAGCTGCTCGTCCGGCCCGAGGCATCGGCTCCACGCCGCGCGCTCGCTCCCGGCCAGCAGCAGGTCGCAGAACCTGAATCCTCGCGCCGAGTACAGCAACGGAGTGGCCGAAGCCTGCTCCCGCTGCAGTGCCTCCGCCTCGCGGAATCTCTCACCGGCCTCCGCCACCCGCCCCGCCTGATGCAGCGCGTCGGCGTGCGTCGCGCGCATGACCATGATTACGAAGGGGGCTTCGCTTCGGTCCGCATGTTGAACCCCCTGCTCCGCATAACGGACGGCCGAGGGCACGTCCCCCAGCGTCAGCTCGAACTCGCTAAGATTCCCGGCACTGGCGGCGGCATTTTCCCAGCTCTCGAGCGTTACGTCTGCCTCCAACGAGGCGCGCATCGGCTCACGGGCTTCGTCGAGACGGCCGAGGGCGCGCAGAAGGGAGGCTGCCTCACTTAGCAACCAGCTTTGAAACGCGCCTGTTAGATCCGCGGCAACCTCTTTCCACGGAACCGTGAAGAAACATCTCACGGCGGCGAGATCCGCGCCGGTCAAGCCCAGCATCTTGCGACTGTAGAACGCATAGGGGCCGGACGTGCCGTGCAGAATGCGGTCGTGGTAAACCTCCTGTAATGTCTCCGCGGCTCGCAGGGCGTCGCATCCGTGTACGACCGCCTGATAGAGCGGCTGCAGGCCGTCGATGCCCTCGGGCCAGTTCGGCACGCTGTCGCGCAGATGCGCGTACAGCCGAGCGTGCGCCGCCCGCCACGCTTCCGGCACGCTCTCGCGAAGCCGTCGCCCGAAGTACTCACGGATTAGGGGGTGCGCGTCGAGCGCGGTTCCGGCCATGCGTCGCTCGGCGACAGCTTGCGGAGGTTGCGCATCGCCGGGCGCGACCTTTTGCTCGAACATCCTCCGCGCTTCCTCCTCGGTGTAACCGAAGACGCGAGGCGACTCCCACGGCTGCTCCTCCACGAAACCCAGTTGCACGAGGCGTTTCACAGCCACATTCCACTGCGCATCCGCCAACGCCACGAGGGAATCCGTCAGCCCGCCGATGGCCGGAGCCTGGCGCAACGCGGCGAGGCAGTCGGGGGTGGCCGGCCGGTCGAAGAGTCCGAGCAGTCGCAGGATGGCCAACTCCACGTGGCGGCCGTCGCGGGCCAGCCACTCCTCGTAGGCCGCCATCACCCGGAAGGCGTGCCCGCTCGTTTCTTCGTAATCCGCCTCGTGCAGCGAAACGACATCGCGCTTGCGAATGTCTCCGCCGTGCGCCTCGGCAAGATATTTTCCGAGCAGCGTCAGCGTGAGCGCGTGTCCCTTCACGTCGCCGGCCAGCCTCTCGCGCTCCTCTGCAGTCCCGTGCACGCCGAGGTCCGCCAGCAGGCTCGCTCCCGCTTCGTTCGAGAGATGCGCGAGCTGCCACTGCGGGGCGGTCGTGCTCCGGAACGTATCGATGTCGGGGATCTCCTGCCGCGTGGTCACTACACAGAGCCCGCGATTGCGGCCGGCCAGGCCGCGCAGCAGCGCCGTCAGCGCCGGATCGCGCAGCTCCCCGGTCTTTGCGTCCTGCAGAGGCTCCAGCCCGTCGAGGATCAGCAGCGTGCGGTGCTCGGCGACGAGCTGCGCGAGCCGTTCCCCTTTCTGCCAGCCATCCGCCGCGCTCCCGGCCAGCGCGGGATCGCCGAAGAACTCCAGCGCCGTTTTCAGGAAGACTTCGCTGCTCCCCTCCCGATAGAAGGACCAGTCGAAGTAGAACTCGACGTCGTCGTACTTCGTCGCCGCCCAACGCGCGGCGAGCGTCGACTTGCCGACGCCGCCGAAGGCGACGATCGTCACGACGTTCTTCTTCGTCTCGCTGTTCCACGCGGCATCGAGCAAGGCCAGATCGCTTTCGCGGCCGATGCAGCGGCCGGATGAGGGAAGGCGCGAAGCAGCGATCTTCCCCCGCTGCCGCGCGATGGTCTGCGGCGGTCCGCCGCCTTCCGCCGGGGCGGTACCGGCGATTCGAAGCAACTCCTCGCAGATCTCGTGCAGGATACGCTTGCGTTTAGCCTTCGGGAGCTCGGCAAGTGGTTGCGGAACTTTGTGCGCGGCCTGATACCGCGCGATTGCCGTCTGCTTATAAAGGCACGACCCCACATGAATCCAGAAGACGGTGAGCCCTTTGCTTTTGGCGGCGTCGAGCAGCGGCGGCAGCTCGTGTTTCGCGATGAACTCGGAGGCCAGGAAGTTGTCGCTCACGAGCAGCACGCCCACGCTCGCAGCCTGCAAGGCGGCGTCGATCTCCTCCCGCCAGTTCGCGCCCGTGGCGATCCTCGTGTCGGCCCAGAGATCCACGATGCCTGCCTGAACCGCGGGCGCGAGCATCGTCATCATCTCCTTCAGGAACTTCGAGTCCTTGTGACTGTAGCTGATGAAGATCTTCGCCATTGCCGGGATGGACCATAAATACCATCCGGGCGGCTAAACGGAAAGACGCGGGTGCCGCCGGAGTTGGAGTGCCAAGCGACGATCGTGGATCAGGCGCAGGAATCTGGATGAATGGGCGCCTGCGGGCGCCGGACAGACAGGAGTGTCTGTCCCACATTCAGATCTCGCTGAGAACGTCGGTCATCCACGGCGCCGGGGTTTCAATGTGGGACAGACACTCTTGTCTGTCCCACATTCAGATCTCGCTGAGAATGTCGGTCACCCGCGGGCGCCAGGCTTCAATGTGGGACAGACACTCTTGTCTGTCCGCGCCCGCAGGCGCCCGCTGCCGCCCAACAAAAAAGCCTCGAGCTTGCGCCCGAGGCTTTCGTTGATTCGATCGAAACAACTTACGAGCTGATCGGACCCTGCGGGCAGAGGCCCGCGTTCGACTTGGCCGGAGGGCGTGGGGCGCAGACGGCGGCCATCACCTCGAGCGGCTCGCGCGACACGATCTTCGGTGCTTCGTACCGCTTCTTGCGGCGGGTTTCCCTCGGCTCGTTGTTCATCAAACTCTCCTCTTCCTCACTCCCCTGAGCGTGAACGCGCACCCGTGCCCGCGCTTTCGGCCGGCAGCGACAGACGCGCGGCCGGATCGCCGAGCAGCAGGTAGACGCTGCCGGTGTCGCCGAGGCCCGGCGTCGTTGCGAGCGACTGTACGACGAGATCGCCGATGCGCGACTGCGGATTCTTTGCCGCGAGCTGCGTGAACGTCCGCTGCAGCTCCGAGGCGTTCGAATGTACCGACAGTCCCGACGACGAGAAGACCGCGAGCGCGCCGGCGTTCGGCGTACGCGTGAGCGCCGCGCCGAGCGACTCGACGAACCCGATCTCGAAGCGGTTGATGGTGCACGTCATGGCGATCAGCATCGGCAACGGACCGGTGGACGTCAACCCCGCCGCGTCCTCGGTCGTCAGCAGCGACGCGTTCGAAAGCCGGTCGAGACCACCATGTCCGACGAAGCTCACGAGCGGCGTGCCGCTCTTCCATGCGTCGATGAGCGAGGTTCGTGCCGCCTCGCCGCCGAGCGCGTCGACGTAAACGCGCGTCGCCGGACGGCCGCTCATCGGCGTCTCGGCCAGCTCGCTGGCGCGGCGGAAGTCGGCGCCGCGGTCGACACCGTCAGCGCTGAAGACCACCGGCGCGTTCGAGTTCTTGTTCCGCTCCGCCTTCTCCACCTTGGCGATGTAGGCCAGCAGCTCGTCGTTCGTCGAGACCGGGATACGGCCGAGCGCGACGTCGGGCAGCCCGTCGCCCGTGCGGTCGGCGTACAGCGAATCGGCGGCGAAGATCCCTTCGGACGTCTTCGCCAGGATCGGCGGGAAGAGCCCCGCATCCGTGGCGATGCCGCGGTAGTCGTTCGAGCCGCCGCCGGCGAGGACGACGTACTTCGGCGCTTTGTCCCAGCCGGCCGTGGAGGCGATGAAAGCGCGGATGGCGTGCGGCGTCGCGTTACCGCCGCTGAATTCGTCGTAGATCTGATCGAGGTCGGCGACGAACGGCGTCAACCCGTCGCGCTGACGCATCGTGGCCAGCGCCTCGGCGCCGCTGCGCAGCTCCGGCGCCGTCACGATGAGGTAATCGGCGCGCTGGCGCTTCTTCAGCGTCAGTTCTTCCGCGCCGCGTAGCGACGAGGGGGCGATGAAGCCGCTCTCGTCCGAAAGGTAGAGCGACTTCGAAGGGGCGACGAAGGCGCTGCCGCCCGTCTGCACGAGCGAAGGACGGAGGCGGTTGTTGACGTCGAGGACGACCGGCGCGCCGTTGAACGGACCGGCCGCGACGGGGCTCCCCTTGGCGACGTTCAGCTCCAGGCGGCCGTTCTCCGGACGCGGGTTGCGCTTGTAGCGCAGCTCGAAACCGTCGACGTAGATGAGGTCGAACGACGCGCCCGAAGCGAGCACCCCCTCGACTTCCAGGTCGTTCGCACCGTCGCGCAGCACCTGCGGCGGCACGGCGAACGTGGCCGTCGACGGCGCGAGCGACGTCCACTCCGTCTCACCGACCGGCACGCCGTTCAGCTTCACGACCGCGCGATGGCTGGCGCCGGCGAGCGCGCCCTGGAGGCGGACGACGAGCGTCGCGCCGTCGGACGAGGCGAGGTCGCTCGCGTTCAGCGCGAACGTCTTGCGGCCGTAATCCGGATCGCCGCTCAGGATGAAGTCCCAGAACCAGTAATCGCTCTCCGGGTCGAGCGGCAGGATCGTCGCCGGGAAGGCGTCGGTCTCGAGGTCCTTCGTGGCGATGTAAGCCGAGGGCGCGGCGCTCGTGGCGGCGGCCGGGACGACAGTCATCTGCGTCCCCTTCGCCAACTCGATGCGGTAGACGCGCTCGGTGCTGTAGTTCGTGTCGTTCTTTTCGCCGAAGAAGAGGATGGCGTCGTTGTTCGCCGAAGGCGTCCACGCCACCTCTTTCCCGAGGCTCGTCACCATCACGCCGCCCTTGCGGATCTCTCTGGCGACGGAATCGGCCGTGACGTTCAGTTCGGCGGCGAGCTGGGCGGCGGTGACGCGGACGATGCCGGTCGTCGAAACGCCGGCCATCACGGCCACCGGCCTGCCCTTCTTCGCCTTGGCCTGCTTCGTCGCGCGGACCTTGTCCTTGCGCGGCTCGCGGCTGAAGTCGCCGGTGGCCGGACCCTCGGCGGCGTTGCCGCGCGAGCCGAACGGACCGTAATGCTGCGTCTTGCCGTTGGCCGTCACTTCCTCGAGCACGTACATGGCGCCGTCGTCACGGTTGTCGGAGTCGACGAAGCGATAGCGGCCACCCTGCGGCGCGCCGACGTTCGCCGGCAGCAGCTTGCGGTTGGCCTTCACGAGCTGGCCGCGCTCGAGACGATGAATGTTGAAGCCGACGGTGCCGATCTCCGACGCCGTCTTCCATTCGAGGACCGTCTTGCCGCCGCGCACCGCGACGTCGAACGACGACAGCAGCACCGGCGTGACCAGTCCCTGGGTGATGGCCAGCTCGCAGACCGGGCCGGCGAGGTAGGTCGCACGAGCCTGCGTCGTGTTGCCGGTCTCGTCGACGAAGCGGGCGCGCGTGCCGTTGCCGGACGCCGGGGTGGCGGTCACGGGGAGACGCTGCCCTGCCGACGTCGGCGTGACCGTGACGTCGTAGGCCATGATCGCCGTGACGCCGGCATTGACCGTGCCGGGGTTCCAGGTGATGTTGCCGGTACCGCCGACCGCGGGCTGCGAGACGATCGTGCCCTGAGCGACGAGCGCATTGCCGCCATAGACCACGCCGGCGCCCGGCACGTTGGCCGTGACGATGTTCGTCGGCGTGCTGAAGTTGATCGGCCAGGCCGACGGATTCACGACGCGCACCGTGACGGTGTAGGTGTACGAACCGCCCACCTGGGGGATCGCGCCCGACTTCGAGCGCACTTCCTGGTCGATGTACGGCTTGGCTGGCGCCGTGCCGGCGTCGTTCGGCAGGTAGATCCGGAAGGCGTTCGCCGCCGGATTGGACGTCGGCGGATTGGCGGCCGCGGCGTAGCTCGTGTCGTAGATGGTGGCGTAGTTGCCGTTCACGCCAGGCGACAGGTAGGAGCTGATCGTGGCGCCGAGCTGCCAGATGCCGTAATCGTCCGCGTACTGATCGGTCGTCCAGCCGGTGACCGGGTCGCGGTTCCAGACGTCGGTGCCGGAGAGCGTCCCGGAGGCGAGCGTCTGCGTAAACGTCCCGGTGCGGCTCGTGTAGACCATCGAGCCCGTATTGCCGTTGTTCGCATCGACGTCGAAGTCATTGTGACCGCAGGAGCAGCCGGACGTGACGTACGGATGCAGCGTGTACGCACGGCTGGAGGTGCCGGACCCCGGCGGATTGATGCCGAGCGAGATGAACGAGTCGGCGTACAGGTTGAACTCGGTGCCGCCCGCGGTGGAGTCGCCGTCGTGCGCCCGGATGCCGAAGGCGTTGATGTCGTCGCCCTGCCCGGCTATGACCGCGTCCGACATGTCGATCCGCACTTCCCAGTGACCCGGCGTCACGCTGTCCGTGATCTGCACGTTGTCGAAGACGATGCGGTCGTTGTTGCCAAAACCGCTGATCGTGGAGAACCGGATGCGCGTATTGGTGGCAATGAAGCTCGTGATGTCGAAGCTGGCCGTACCGGCGGTGTTGCCGGAGTACGTCTGCAGCGTGGTCCAGCTTCCACCACCATTGCCCGAGACCTCGACGCGAAACTGATCGCCGGCTTCGAGGCCCTGAGGTGTGTACGAAAAGGTGAAGGTGGCGGTGGTGAAGGCGGCGATGCTCGCCTGGCGAGTGGCCTGGCGGCCATTGTTGTCTTCGAGCAGGAGCCCGCCGCCAGTAACCCGGACATCTCCGGCGGTCGCACTGGCGTCGTCGTCGGTGTCGAACCAGTTGTTGCCCCAGTTCACCGTCCCGTTGTTGTTGGTGTAGGCGTTGGCGCTGAAGGTGTCGAGGACGTAGGTATCGCCGCCGCCGTCGTAGAGGTTGAGCCACGCGTTGTCGCTGCCCACCGGCTGGGTCGCATCGCCGACCGTGAAGTCGGTCGTCCGCAAGGTGCCGTTCGGACTGTAGAGCGTGTAGTTGGCGGTGGTGTTGTACGCACCGCGCTCACGATCGCGCCCGGCCGAATCCTCGGTGTTCCCGCCCAGACCGATGTCGGCATCGAAGATGTCGATCACGAGGCGGCGCTGATTCGGCGGCACCTCGACGTAGTAGCGGTAGAACGTATCCAGCGCCACCGCTGGCGACGTGTCGTTGTCGGAGACGAAGTCACCGAAATCCGTACCCGCGCTTGCACCTTGTGGAGTGTGGAGACGGGTGGTGCCGGTCGATGCCGCGTTCAACGAAACCACGAACACGACGGACAGGCCGGCGGCAAGAAATCGGCGTATTTCTCTAGTGAAATATGGACGCATAGCGACACCTCGGACGTTGCTGAGCACTCGTGATAATGGCAGAAGCGTCAGAAAAATGTCGGAGTGCCGCTATTTATTCGTACGCTCGTCAGCGTCGGCTGAGCCGCAGGTACTTTTTCACCAGTCTCAGCGGGCGTGAGAGCCAGTGAATCGGAGTCGGTGCTTTGCTCGAGTCCCAGTCGGCATGCGTCGGGACGAACAGGGAAATGGCCAGCGAGCGCAGCACCGCGGCGCGGCTGTCGAGCAGCAGAAACAGATCCTTCCCCTGCGCGTCGATCTTCCGGCCGGCCTGACTGAAGAGGTTGGCGTCGACGAGGGCGCGCACGGCGTCGTAGCCGCGCGGCACCGTCACCGGCGGGCCGTCGATGCCGAGGAAGTCGCGCGCGAGGAGCCAGGAGAGATCGGCGTGCAGGCCGGGCGGCTTCGGCATCCCGCTCTTCACCAGCGCCGCGATCTGCGCCAGGAACTCCAGACGGTGCCAGAGGTGCTTCGCCGCGTGGGAGGTGACGACGAGCGGCAGGTCGGCCTTGCCGAGCGTCGGCACGCCGTGAACCATGCTGTGCCGCGACCAGGCGTCGGCGAACGTGAGATTCACGGGAAACTGCGCATTGCCGAAGCGCCAGTGAAAGTCGACCACGATCTTCTTCGCGTCGTGCACGAACAGCGATTCGCTGTTGAAACGGCGATGGGTGCGCGGCGCGACGCGCTCAGGATCGTGATAGCCGAGCTTCCGGAGGATGGCCTCTCCTCGGGTGGCGTCCGGCGGATCGACGATGAGGTCGAGGTCGCTGAAGGCCCGCAGGTCGGGCCTGCCGTAGAGCTGGGCCGAAAGAAGCGGCCCCTTGTACGCGAGCATGGCCACGCCGGCCTCGGCGAAGGCAGCATGAATACGGGCAAGCTCGTCCAGCATCATCGCCGCCCGGGAACCGACGAGCGCGGCGCGGACACGCAGCGGACGCAGATCTTCGGCCGGCCCTTTGGCCGCTTTCGCCAGAAGGGCCACCATCCCCTCCTGCTCGGCGGCCTCCAGCAGGCGCGGCCAGTCCACTCCCGCGGGGATGTCAACGCTCTCGCCTCGGGCAACGGCCAGCAGCAGCGCGCGGAGGTCCGGAAGGCTTTTCTGGACCGGGGAGGCTGAAAGAGAGACGCCGTTCTTCATCGCAAAATGGAATACATGCAGAAAAGAGTAACAAAAGTGGCGGAAATCTTTTGTCCCCAAATAACCTTTTGATGCCCGTCCATGAAAAAAATCCTCGTGCTCCCAGCTCTGGTAATGACGCTCATTGCCGGCCAGGCGAACGCTGCCGGGTCGGTTGAACGCCTGCAGTATTCGTGGTCGTTGCGCGGCGCCCTCACCTGGATCGCCCGCGTCGCGGTGCCGACCTCAGGGACCGGCACGCTGGAAACGACGACCGGCAGCGAGATCGACAGCAAGCTGATGCTGACGGCACCGTCGCGCCGCGATTATGCCGTGTATCAGTCACGCATGGTCGTGGACGGCACCCGCACGCTCTCCTCGATGGACGGCTACCGTTTCAACAGCAAGGCGCACGAACAGCGCGTGGCGTTCGATTACGGTGAAGGCGTGGCCCGCGTGCAGAAGAACGCCGAAGGGCGCACCGAGACCAAGGTCGTGAACCTGCAGCCCGGCGCCCCCCGCGACGTCCTGACGTCGATCCACTACCTCCGCCTCCACGCGCACGAAGTGACGACGCCCCGCACGATGCAGATCTACTCCGGCGGGAAGCCCTACGCTTTCGCCGTGACCCCGAAGGCCGCCTCCATGCTCAACGGGCGCCGCGTCCTCCCCTTCACCCTCACCCCCCGCAGCGACGGCAAACGGGGCGAAGTCCGGGTCTGGCTCTCCGACGACGAACACCGCGTCCCGGTGCGCATCGAGATGGAGCAGAAGGTCGGCACGTTGCGCCTGGATCTGAAGTCGTAGCGCGGTTTCAACGGGAACGATGGGACCTGTAGGACAGATGGGACCTATGGGACAGATGGACTCGCAGGAGTCTTAGCTGTCTCATAGGTCCTGATTGTTTATGAACTTTTCATAGGTCCTATCTGTCCGATAGGACCCATGGGTTCTATCGGGCTTACCCCTTGCGCGTGAGCTGGCGCCGCATCCGGTCCACCGAACTGAACCCCGCGATCAGGGCCGCTTCCTTGGCGGCTACGCCTGAGGCCAACAGCCGCTTGGCGTGGAGCCCGCGCGCTCGCCGCAGGAAGCTGCTGGGCGACTCGGCCATGCATTCGCGCCACGTCCGGTAAAACGATCGGCGGGACGGCCAGTGCTGTTCGAGCTCGTTCACACTCGGGACGGCGCCCTGATGGATGAAGGCCTCGAACATCCTCTGCAGCTTCTCCGGGAGAGCCGCGAGAGGGGACCCGAGCTCTTCGAGCGCGGCCACCACATCGATCTGAATGCTCGCGTGACGATCGGCTTGCGCGGCGCGCCAGCGGTCGAGGTCATCCAGCGTACGGAACGCGACGACCTCCGCGTGGATCAGGTGGGCGATGCGCGATGAAAGCTCCGGCGGGGCGATCACGATCACCGTCGGCCCGGCCTCCGGGATCTGACTCCAGGGTTCCTTCTCACTCGACACAGTTGGCACCGCTCGATATGGGATTAGCGCATATCGTAAACGGAAATGTGTCCGGATGTCACGGAGTGTGACGAATTGTTACGGGATTAGTGGGTCGACGAACAGGCCGTCGGACGCTTCGGCTTCGCCGACGGTCCACTTCTTCCCCCGCTTCTTGTAGGGGTAGAAGAGCGCCACGGCCGAGGTGAGCGACTCGACCTGGATGCCGATGGCCGTGGGTCCGTCTTCGCCGGTGAGCGTCAGCGCGAGGGCCACGACGGCGGCCTCGCCGCTGGCGACGCGGCGGGAAAGCTCGGTGGTAACGAGATCGAGCAGCGCGCCGAAGTTCGCCTCGCGATGATCGTCGCGGGGGAAGTAGGTCGAGACGTTCTCGCCGTCGGCGTCGAGGCTGACGCCGACGGGCAGGACCAGGCCGACGTCGTTCAGGACCTTCGTCGCTGCCTCGCGGGTGATGTAGAGAGCCTTACCGAGCAGATCTTCGTCGTTCATTGAGTATTACGCGCAACCCGGCGCATCATACGTGATCCACGGCGGCGTTTCGGAGCACGATTTCGAGGTTCCAAAGCACGAATTGGAGGTTCGCACCTTCAATTTGACGACCGCGTCCTTCAATTTGAGCGCCGCACCCTTCAATTTGAGGGCTGCACCCGTCATTTTGAAGCCCGAGCCCTTCATTTTGAGGAGCGGGACCTTCATTTTGAGGACCTCGTCCCTCATTTTGACGGCCGGGAACTCAACGTTTTTGGAGTGCGGTGGCGCAGCGGAGGGTGTCTCAAAACGGTGCGCACACACTCTGATGGCCTGATTAGAAACCGGCGCCTGCGGACGCAGACAGACAAGAGTGTCTGTCCCACATTGAATGCCAGCGTGCCCGCGGGTGCCCGATATTCGGCGGAATCTGAATGTGGGACAGACACTCCTGTCTGTCCGCGCCCGCAGGCGCCGGTTCATC
>DASWMP010000124.1:0-25875 GCA_036399695.1 Thermoanaerobaculia bacterium
CGCTCTGGTACACGTATAAAAGAGCGGTGGCGTGCGCCACCGCACTCCGAGATCCGGTCTGGCTACATGCGCTTGCGCTTTGAGGCGCGGAAGCCTTGGGGCGTGCCGTCAAAGTGCACGTAGCCGGCGTTGGCCAGCGCGGTGCGGGCGTCCGGGGTGAGCGCGCTGCCGATCACGTCGATGGTATCGGCGGTGCGCTGCTGGAGCGTGATCAGGCCGAGGAGCTCCGGCCAGTCGCTGTCGGCACGGAACATCGTCACGCTGATGTGCGGCCACTCCGTGACCTGCCGCCACGCCTCTTCGGCCGCCTGACGGTTCTGCGTCGTATCCGCCAGCCAGACGGGCGTGTGGAACGAGAGCGTCGGCAGCCGCGACGAAAAGTCGGGCTCGAAGACGATGGCGATGGTGGACGGCATGTGGTTGGGCGGTTGGCAGTTGGGCGGTTGGGCGGAGGAGACGGTCGCGCGGTGGGCGGTAGGCGGTGACTCGTGCCACCGCCCAACCGCCCAACCGTCAACCGCCCAACTACGTCACCACCCGCACTGCTGTCCCTTGTTCTGCACTTCCAGCCACTCGAGGAGCGGCCGGAAGTAATCGACGACCGCCGTGGCGTCCATCTGGCGCTGGCCGGTGAGGGCCTCGAGCGCTTCGGGCCAGGGGCGGCTGGCGCCCATGGCCAGCATCTTCTCCAGACGCGCGCCCGCTTCCTTGTTGCCGTAGATGGAGCAGCGGTTCAGCGGGCCGGTGTGGCCGGACGACTGGCAGAGCGACCGGTGGAACTGGAACTGGAGGATGCGCGCGAGGAAGTAGCGCGCGTACGGGACGTTGGCCGGGATGTGGTACTTGGAGCCGGGATCGAAGAACTCTTCACCGCGCGCGCCGGCGGGGGCGATGCCCTGGTACTGGCGGCGGAGATCCCACCAGGCCTGGTTGTAGTTCGCCGGCGTGACCTGGCCCGAGAAGACGGCCCAGCGCCACTTGTCCATGAGGATGCCGAAGGGGAAGAAGGCGATCTTGTCGAGGGCGTCGCGGAGGAGCAGCGGGATGTCGGCCGAGGCGGGCGGCTCCTTGTCGATGAGCCCGAGCTTCACGAGGTAGGCCGGCGTGACGGAGAGGGCGATCGTGTCGCCGACCGCTTCGTGGAACCCGTCGTTGGCGCTGTTCTTATAGAGGAAGGGCTGGGTGTTGTAGGCGCGCTGGTAGAAGTTGTGGCCGAGCTCGTGGTGGATGGTGTTGAAGTCGTCCGCCGTCTTCTCGATGCACATCTTGATGCGCAGATCGTCGACGTCGTCGAGGTCCCAGGCGCTGGCGTGGCAGACCACGTCGCGGTCGCGCGGCTGGGTGAACATGGAGCGCTCCCAGAACGTCTGCGGGAGCGGGGCGAAGCCGAGGGAGGTGAAGAAGCCTTCGCCGTACTTCACCATGCCCACCGCGTCGAGATTCTTGCGCTTCTCGAGGATCTGCGTGAGGTCGTAGCCGCGCTGCGAATTCTTCGGCGCCACGACGTCGTAGATGTTGCCCCACTCCTGCGCCCAGATGTTGCCGAAGAGGTGCGCGGGGATCGGCTGATCGAGCGGGACGACCTTGTCACCGTACTTGCGGTTGAGGCTCGTGCGGACGTAGCAATGCAGCGAGTCGTAGAGCGGCTTGACCTGCCCCCAGAGGCGGTCCACTTCCGCGCTGAAGGCGTCGGGGGGCATGTCGTACTTCGAGCGCCACATGGCCCCGACGTCGGGGTAGCCGAGCTCGCGGGCTCCTTCGTTCATGAGCGAGACGAAGCGGGTGTAGTCGTCCCGCATCGGCACGCCGACGGTCTGCCAGCCGCGCCAGACGTCGAGGAGCTGATTCGGGTCGCGGCTCGTCCGCATGATGTTCGTGATCTCGCTGATGTCGAGACAGGCATCGCCCGACTTGCCCGGCGGGCAGTACTTGCCGGCGCCGTAGGTCGCTTCCAGCTTCGCGGCGAGCTGCGTCATCTCCGTCGTCTTGGCCGGATCGGCGGGGCCGGGGGAGGTGAGGGAGAGCTTGATCAGGTCGAGCTTGCGGCGGACGTCGTACGGCAGGTCGAGGTTGTCGAAGCGTGCGGCCTGCTTGGCCAGCTCGACGCCCGCGGCGATCTGCTTCTCACTCGCGGCCGCGGCCAGGAGCTGCGTGTCGTGCGTGATGTAGGTCGACTGCACCCACGCGGCGCGCTGCTGGTCTTCGTTGAGGCGCGCCAGCCGTGCTTCCGCCTGCTGGACGAAGGCCGCGGCTTCTTCGGCGGTCGGTCCGGCCGGCTGAGGCGGGGCAGGGGTGGCTTGCAGTGCGGTCTCCTGCTGATCGTTCATGGTCGTGGTCTGGGCCGGTGACGTGATGACCGTATCGGTCGTCTGAGTAGTGGTGCACGCGCTCGCAATGGCGAGCAGGAGCAGAGGGAGAGCGGGCCACTTCATGTCGAGAATCCTCCGTCCGAATTGCTCAGAAATGAGCGCCGCCGAACAGTGCAACGCCTGAGCCGGGCGGAGTATAGGCCAACGCCGGAGAGCCGGCATCCGTACATCGTGATGTTGGTGCTACCATCCGTAATAACTTCAAACTCGCCTCGAGGAGACCTAATGAACCTGGGAAGCTCAAAACGCTGGAAGTTGCTGATGGCGATGCTCATGCTCGTCGCCGCCCTTCCGCTAGCGGCCGCCGGCAAGCGACGTTCCGTGCAGCATCCGAACTCGCCGTCGCTGCCGTCCGGACTCATCGCCGGCTTCGTGCTCGATGAAACCACCAATGCCCCCATCGTCGGTGCCGAGATCGCCGCCGGCACGCAGCTCACGAACACGAATGAACAGGGTCACTTCGAGATCAACGTTCCGGCCGGTGCCGGCGTGCTGATCGTCCGCCGGAGCGGCTACGAGCAGAAGTCGCTCAGCGCCATCACCCCCAACATGACGGTCCGGCTCAAGCCGACGCAGACCGTCCTCGTCCGTACGACCGACAACAAGACGTACCAGCTCGACGTCGAGAGCGTCCAGTTCGGCTACATGGTGCCGTTCAGCGGCTACTCGCGAACGAACTACGCCAAGTTCTGCCGCGCCGGCAAGCCGGAGTTCGAGCCCGATCGCAGCGAGATCAAGCGCATCACCGGCCCGGCCAACATGGCCAACAACGCCGCCTGCTGCTCCCGCCCGGTCCGCTCCGCGAACGTCGAGCTCCGCAGCGGCGAACAGTTCACCGGCTACTTCCTCGATAGCTGCTTCGGCTACGACGTGGCCTTCATCGGCCGCGACCACGTCAGCGGCAAGTTCGAGTACCTGAACTTCGAGCGCATCGTCGAGGTGGTGTTTCCGTAGCTGAGAGGCTGGCTTTCGGTTTCTGGTTTTTAGTTTTTGGTCCGTTGTCGCGGCGAGCCTCGTGACAACGGACTTTTCGTTTCTACCAACAACCAAAAACCAACAACCAAAAACCATACAATCCCCCCGTGGCCAGCATCGAACCTCTGCGCGCTGCTTCCGCTGACGAGATCGACCGCATCTATGAGCTGCAGCGGGGACGCCGGGCGATCGTTGGGGCGTCGACGGTGGCGCAGCGGAAGGGGAAGATCCGCCGGCTGCACGATGCGCTGCTGGCGCGGCGGGATGAGATCCGGGCGGCGATGTGGGCCGATTACCGGAAGCCGGCCGGGGAAGTGGATCTCTCGGAGATCTATCCGGTCCTCGGCGAGGCGCGCCATGCCCTGCGCCATCTCGGCAGGTGGATGCGGCCGCAGCGGGTGGCGACGCGGCTGGCGCTCACCGGGGCGCGTTCCTACATCCACCACGAGCCGAAAGGGCTCGTCCTCATCCTCGCGCCCTGGAACTTCCCGTTCAACCTGACGCTCGGGCCGCTCATCTCCGCGATTGCCGCCGGCAACTGCGTGATCCTCAAGCCCTCCGAGATGACGCCGCACTCCACCGCCTGCATGAAGCAGATCCTCGGCGATCTGTTCGACGAGAGCGAAGTGGCCGTCATCGAAGGGGACGCGCGCGTCGCGGAGGAGCTGCTGCGGCGGAAGTTCGACCACATCTTCTTCACCGGCAGCCCCGCGGTCGGGAAGATCGTGATGAAGGCGGCGGCCGAGCACCTGACATCCGTGACGCTGGAACTGGGAGGCAAGTCGCCGGTCGTCATCGACCGCACGGCCGATCTCGACGAGGCGGCGCAGAAGATCGCCTGGGGGAAGTTCTTCAACTGCGGCCAGATCTGTATCGCCCCCGATTACCTCATGGTCGACGAGACGATCCGCGGCCCCTTCCTCGAGAAGCTGCGCGGCGCGATCGAGAAGCTGGGGGACGACTCGCGCGGCTGGATCGTCAACGAGCGCCACGCCTCCCGGGTAAAGCGGCTCTTCGACGCCGCCGTCGCCGCGGGAGCGAAGGTCTTTTCCGGCGGGGGAGTGCAGGGGCGGCAGATCCAGCCGACCATCCTCACGGACGTGCCGCCCGATTCGCCGGTGATGCAGGAGGAGATCTTCGGTCCGCTGCTCCCGGTCATGACGTACCGGACGCGCGAGGAGGCCTACCGCTTCATCAACGAACGGGAAAAGCCGCTCGTCCTCTACGTCTTCAGCCGCAACCGCCGCATCGCCCGGGAAATCATCGCCCGCACCACCGCCGGCGGCACTGTCATCAACGACACCCTGATCCACTACTTCGAGAACTCACTCCCCTTCGGCGGCGTGGGCCAGAGCGGCATCGGCCGCGGCCACGGCCGCTGGGGCTTCGAAGCCTTCTCCAACCCCCGCGCCGTCCTCGATCAGAAGCTCAAGTCCACCGCCCTGCAGATGATGTATCCGCCGTACGCCGGCAAGGTGAAGCAGTTTTTGATCGATTTCACGATGCGGTGGCTGTAGGGGAGAGGCGTTTTTGGTTTTTGGTTTTTGGTTTTTGGTGTAGCGCTCTACAGTCCTCCCTGCATCGCGGAGCACCAACAACCAAAAACCAACAACCAAAAACGCCTCTCCCCCCTGGTTACGTTCCTGTCACACCCGCCCCACGCCCCCTCTCCCCGTGATATCCACCCCGCGTCAACACTGAACCGAAAGGGACACGCATGAAACGACTTGCAGTGATCCTCGCGCTGGCCGCGATGGCGACGAGCGCGTTTGCACAGGAGCGGCTCACGCGGCTGCTCAGGCAGCCCGACATCCACGGCGACAAGATCGCCTTCGTCTATGCCGGAGACATCTGGCTCGTCAGCACGAGCGGCGGCGATGCGCGCCGGCTCACGAGCGACGAAGGAACCGAGTACTTCCCGAAGTTCTCGCCCGACGGACGCCAGCTCGCCTTCACCGGTGAGTACAGCGGCAACCGGCAGGTCTTCGTCATCGACGTCGACGGCGGTACGCCGCGGCAGCTCACGTTCTACAACGACGTCGGCCCGCTGCCCCCGCGCGGCGGCATCGACAACCGCATTCTCGACTGGACCCCGGACGGCAAGAACATCCTGTTCCTCCCGCACCGTCTCGGCTGGAGCGACCGCATGGGGCGGCCCTACATCGTGCCGGCTGCCGGCGGGATGGAGAAGCCGCTGGCGATCCCTGAAGGGGGCGGCGGCATGTACTCGCCCGACGGGACGAAGCTCGTCTACACCCCGATCGAGCGGGAGTTCCGCACCTGGAAGCGCTATCGCGGCGGCCGGGCCCAGGACGTCTGGATCTACGACCTCGTCGCCAATCGCTCCGAGCAGCTCACGAACAACCCGTACACCGACAACCAGCCGATGTGGATCGGCAACACGATCTACTTCACCAGCGACCGCGAAGCGGGGCGGCTGAACCTCTTCGCCTACGACCTGCAGTCGAAGCAGACCCGCAAGCTCACGAACCACAGCGACTACGACGTCGTCTGGCCGAGCGCCGACAAGACGCAGATCGTGTACGAGCAGGGGGGCTACCTCTGGCGTCTCGATTCGGCCACCGGGAAGAACGAGCGCGTGCCGATCCGCGTGTACGGCGACTTCAAGAACACGCTCCCGTACTTTGCGAACGTGAAGGACAACATCGAGCGCGTCATGATCTCGCCCACCGGGCAGCGGGCGCTGTTCGTCGCCCGCGGTGAAGTGTTCACCGCGCCGGCCAAGCAGGGAGAGATCCGGAACCACACGGCCACGCCGGGCATCCGCGAGCGTGACGCGAGCTGGTCGCCCGACGGCCGCTGGATCGCCTACCTCTCCGACGCACCGGGCGACTACGAGCTGTTCGTCCGTCCGGCCGACGGTGCCGGCGAGCCGCGCCAGCTCACGAAGAACAGCAAGTCGTGGCGCTTCGCCCCGGTCTGGTCGCCCGACAGCAAGTCACTCGCGTACTCCGACAAGGACCACGCCCTTTCGGTGATCGACGTCGTCAGCGGCAACGTCCGCGGCGTCGATGCCGACAAATTCGGCGACATCAACCACTACCGCTGGTCGCCCGACAGCCGCTGGGTCGTTTACAACAAGCAGAACGAAGCGCGGTTCAACCAGATCTGGGTCTGGAACGCCGGGGAAGGGAAGACGTATCGTCTGACCTCCGGCCGGACCGACGACACCGAGCCGGTGTTCGATCCGAAGGGCCGCTATCTCTACTTCACCTCCAACCGCGACTACAACCTGACGTTCAGCGGTTACGAGTTCAACTACCTCTACACCGATCCGACGCGCGTCTACGTGGCCATGCTCTCGGCTGACGGCCCGGCCCTCTTCCTGCCGCAGAGCGATGAAGAGAAAGCCGCCGCTCCCGCGCCGGCTGCTGCTGCCGACGCCGCCGCGGAGAAGACCGTGACGCCGGCCGCGCCGAAGAAGGACGCGCCCCTCGTCGTCAAGATCGACCCGGCGGGGTTCGAGGACCGCGTCCGCGCGATCCCGCATCCCTCCGGCACGTACGGCAACCTGCAGGCCGTCAACAACGGCATCCTCTATCTCGCCGGACCGGGCGGACGCCGCGCGCTGAAGATGTACAACATCGACGACCGGAAGGAAGAGACGGTCGTGGAAGGCGCACGCGATTACGAGCTCTCCGCGAACCTCGAGAAGATCCTCGTCGTCAGCGGCAACGACTACGCCATCGTCGCGGCCAAGCCGGGGCAGAAGATCGCCGACAGTGTGATCAAGCTGGACGGCATGCAGATGAAGATCGATCCGCGTGCCGAGTGGGCCCAGGAGTTCACCGACGCCTGGCGCATCTTCCGCGACTGGTTCTACGACCCGAACATGCACGGCCTGGACTGGAACGCCATCCGTGAAAAGTACGGCCAGCTCGTCCCCTACATCGCGCACCGTTCGGACCTCGACTACGTCCTCGGCGACGTCGCGGGTGAGCTGAACGCCGGCCACGCCTACGTCGCCACGTCGAGCGGCTGGCAGGTCAACCGGGTGGAGAACGGCCTCCTCGGCGCCGAGATCGTCGCCGACTCCGGCGTTTTCAAGATCGACCACATCTTCCCGGGCGAGAACTGGAACGACTCGACCCGCTCGCCGCTCACGGAGCCGGGCGTCAAGGTGAAGGAAGGGGAGTACATCCTCGCCGTCGACGGCGTCTCTACCCGTGGCGTCGACAACTTCTACCGCCTGCTCGAGAACAAGGCCGGCCGCGTCGTGACGCTGCTCGTCAACTCCCGTCCCGACGCCACGGGCGCGCGCGAGGAGAAGGTCCGCCCCGTCCGCAAGGAGACGAACCTCCGCTACCTGGACTGGGTGCAGCAGCGCCGCGCGTACGTCGAGAAGGCGTCGAACGGCCGCATCGGCTACATCCACCTCCCGAACACCGCCAACGAAGGCAACCAGGAGCTCTTCCGCGGCTTCTACCCGCAGGTCGACAAGGAAGCGCTCATCATCGACGACCGCTATAACGGCGGCGGCTTCATCCCCGATCGCATGATCGAGCTGCTCGACCGCCCGGTGCTGAACTACTGGGCGCGCCGTACCGTCGAGCCGACGGCCACGCCGGCCTACGCTCACAGCGGCCCGAAGGCGATGCTGATCAACGGCTACTCCTCGTCGGGCGGCGACGCGCTGCCGTACTACTTCCGCAAGCGCGGCCTCGGCACGATCATCGGCACCCGTACCTGGGGTGGCCTCATCGGCATCTCCGGCAACCCCGGCCTCATGGACGGCGGCTCGGTTTCCGCCCCGCAGTTCCGCTTCATCGATACCGAAGGCATGTGGGCCGTCGAAGGTGTCGGCGTCTCGCCCGACATCGAAGTGGTCGACCGCCCCGAGCTCGTGGCCGCGGGCCAGGACCCGTCGCTCGAAGCCGCGGTGAAGCTGCTGCTCGAGCAGCTCGCCAAGAACCCGCAGAAGAAGTTCGCCGTCCCGCCGGTCTCGGTGGAGCGGTAGGTCCGGTTCGCCAAGGGCGGGCAGAGATGCCCGCCCTTCCGCCGACGCCGCGGCACCGCCGGCGAGCGATCGATTGCCGAAAATGGGTGATGGATCACCGGAAATCGCCCACGGCCGGCCAGCCAGCGGCCGTCAATCACCGATTTTGGATGACCGATCACCGGAAATCAGTCGCCGCTCTGTGAAAATCAGTCATCGATCACCGATTTTCGGTGATCGATGAGTGATTTCCGCCAATCGATCCCTGATCTTCCACCAATCGATGACTGAATTTCGGTCACCGATGACTGAATTTCGGTCATCGATCCGCATCGGCGGCAGTCCCGCGACTGAATTTCGGTCACGCATGACTGAAAAGCAGTCATCGATGAGTGATTTCCACAGATCGATCACCGATTTCCGGTGATCCACGACCGCGTCTCTGCAGCACGTCGCTAAGGTCGTTGTGGCGACATCGTCGCGTGACGGACAAGATTGTCCGTCCTCCACTCCCGGCCTGACTCCGGCCGGGGCGACAATTGACAGCGTCGCCCTGCGGTCGTACGCTCCTGCCGAAAGGCAGAGATATGGCAAGAAAGCTGGAGATAGCGGCGAACGTCGCCATCATCGTCGTTGCGGTCATCGCCAGCATCGTGCTGGTGCGCAACTACATGGCGCGGGGCGCCGTGAAGATGACGCGAGAGCAGATCGCCACCGGGAACAAGCTGCCGATGCCGGGTGTGGAGTGGCAGGCCAACGGCAACACCGTCGTGCTCGCGCTGAGCACCAACTGCCATTACTGCAGCGAGAGCGCGCCCTTCTACAAACGCCTCACGGCGGAGCTCTCCCGCCGCCGGGCCCACCTGATGATCGTCATGCCGCAGTCGATCGAGGAGGGGCGCAAGTACGTCGAGGGGCTTGGTCTCCAGGCGGCTGACGTCCGCCAGGTGCCGCTACGGGCGCTCAAGATCCGCGGCACACCGACGCTGGCCATCGTCGACGGCGACGGCGTGGTTCGCAATGTGTGGGAAGGAATGCTGCAGCCCGAACGGGAGCAGGAAGTGATGGAAGCGGTCCGCGACGTCCCGGCCGCGGCGGCCGTCGCTCAGCGGTAACCCGCGAGCACCGGGTTGTCCGTTGCCCGCCGTTCCATCATCCGCGCAGCACGGAAAACGGACGGCCGGCAACGGACCAGGTCGTTGCTACCAGAGGATGCAGAACCAGTCGCCCGTGCTGCCGTTCGCGCAGCAGGTCGTTTCCTGGGTGCAGCCGTTCTCGATGTCCCACGACCAACAACCGTCCTCACAGATCCACGCCGCCGCCTGCGGCTCTTCCGAGTAGGCCGCCGCCGGGGAAGTCGTGATGGCACCAACGACCAGCACGAGCGTCAGAACAAGCCCGATAAAACGAAAACGGGAAGCCATCGCCTGATTCTTCATTGCGTGTTCTCCTTATGGAGGGAGTTATAGCCACGCTGCATGCTTTAAGCAAGCGAAGAAACAAAGCTGAAACGGTTTAAACGTGGGTTTGGGCGGACGTTCAGCAGAAAGCGATTGTTTTTGTCATCTGCGAGCCGCTCTCTTCCCGTCCGCATTCGCGCCCGGCTCAGTCGGGCAGGTCTAGCGGCCTCCGGCGCGTAGCTCGCCTAAGAACGAAGGTGTGACCCTCAGCCGGCGCTTTGGATTGGCGACCGATGGGGACGAATAGACCTATCGACCCACGTCTGATTGACCTATCTGTTTCGGTCGCAAAAAAAAGCGCCGCCCTGTTCGGGCGGCGCTTTGACGTTGCGCGGAAACTGCCCTTAGCAGGTCGGCGGCGGGTTGTAAAACGAACCAAAGCACCCGGGTCCCAGCGGGTACTTGCAGAAGCTGCTGCGGTACTGCGTCGACTGCAGCACGTCGGTGTAGGAGTTGTCGCAGTGCGTCGTCCGCTGGTAGACGTAGCGGCGCTCGACGTCTTCGAAAAGGAAATATGCGTAATTGTTGACGCAGATCTGGCCGTTGTTGTAAGTGCCGATGTAGGTCCACGAGGTGTTGTACGTGGAGACGCTCTTCGGCTCGACGCAGACCTGCGGGCAGTTCGCGGCGCAGTACTGGTAGTCGGTCCAGCAGTAGCTGCAGTCGCCGCGCTGATCGCAGATCTCGTAGTAGCACTGGACGTACGTGTCGTTGCATGCGGCCTCGCACTCCGGGTCCGGCTGCATGCCGTTCGTGGCGATGCGGCTGGCGCCGGGCATCTTCATCTCGACCTGACGGCTGTCGCCGACGGGTGCGTTGGTCCCCACGCTGCTGCCGTCCGCTTCCTGGAAGGAGACGTTGGCGAGCGCGCGGTCGCCGGCAGCGACGACGAAGCGCAGCAGGCCTGGATTCGCGGCGTCCATTTTCCGGATCTGCGCGAGCTCCTTCGAGTGTTGTCCGAGGAACGTCACCGTCGGGTTGGCCGGCAGCGCTTCGGGGAGGCCGATCGTTTCACGAGCGACCACGCGCACGCCGCGCAGGACCGTCAGGGTTACCTCGCGCGAGCCGGTCAGGCCGGACGGGAGGTCGAAGCGCATTCCGGCCGCGTTGCCGCCCGCCTTCTCCGGCATGAACTGCAGAGGGCGGGTCTCGCTGGAACGGAGCGCGTCCTCCATCGCCAGGCCTTCCGGCGCCATGACCGGCTGCTCCGCCCCTTTCGGGTTTGCACCGAAGGCCACCGTCGCGACCATCAGCAAAGAACCAACAACCAGACCGCGCACGTACTCCCGAGTGAGTCTTGTCTTCACGTTGAGAACCCCCTGTCAGAATTTGATGGCAGATCGTAGCAGTAACGACATAAAGACGGAAGGGCGGGCCAATGGGCGCGCGCTGTCCACAGGAGTCGTAGCTGTCCTGGCGTCCCCTGTCGTTCGGGCATCCGCGACCGAGAAGGCGATTCCGCACGCCGGAGGCGTGCCGTAAATTAGCCGGTCGCAAGTGCCGAAGGCACGCCGCCACCGGTTTCGGTTGCAAAAGAGAATTTGCACCCCGGCGGGGTGCCGGGGATCGATGCTATCGACGCACCTCAGCCTCGCGGCGCTCCTTGTGGTGACTGCGAGGACGCGACCCCTGCCGGGGTCGAGGTGGAAGGCGGATCCAGTCCGGTGGCGGCGTGCCTTCGGCACTTGCCACCGGCTAATCTACGACACGCCTCCGGCGTGTGGAATCGCCTCCGAATCTTTTCACAGCCTCAGCGAGCGGCCGGAAGATGAATGAAGCTGCATCGCCGCGCCTGTACGTGTCGCGGCTCCCGCGTGAGCGTGCAGTCGGGCGGCTGGACCTGCGACAATGCCGGCCCATGAAGATCACACGTGAAGACCTGCGCTCTGCGGCCACGACGGCGTCGCTTTCCGTCGAGCAGGAGGAAGCGTTGTGGCAGGCACTCACGAGTCAGGGGCAGGGGCAGCAGCGTTTCGATCTCGCCCACGTCGCGTATTACTTCGGCGCCTGCGTAGTGCTCGGGGCGATGGGGCACTTCCTTACCGAGGCGTGGGACTCCCTGAGTGGCGCCGGGATTGCGGCTGTCGCCTTGATCTATGCCGTCGTCTTCACCGTAGCGGGACAACTCGCGTGGGGGCGTTCCCTCCGCGTGGCCGGAGGACTGCTTTTCACCCTCGCCGTCTGGATGACGCCGCTCGTCGTCTACGGAATCGAGAGCGAGCTCGGATGGTGGCCGCAGGGCGATCCCGGCAGCTACCGCGATTACGACTTCTGGGTGCGGGGGAGCTGGATCTTCATGGAGATCGCCATGATCCTTGTCGGATCATTCGCTCTGCGGCTGCGGCGGTTCCCCTTCCTGACCTTTCCGATCGCCTTTGCTGCCTGGTACATGTCAATGGACCTGGCGCCGTTGATCGCCGGGACTCCGCATGTTTCGGGCGACGTCCGCTCCTGGGTGTCAGTCCTGTTCGGCGGCATCGTCCTCATCGTGGCGTACCTGATCGACATGCGCGGTTACAAAGAAGACTATGCGTTCTGGTGCTACCTCTTCGGCCTGATGGCGTTCTGGGGAGGCCTCACGAGCCTGGACAGCAACTCCGAAGTCGGGAAACTGCTGTACTTCCTCATTAACCTGGGACTGATTGCCGTCTCGCTCTTCGTCCGGCGCCGCGTGTTCCTTGTTTTCGGAGTTCTGGGTGCGTCCGTCTATTTCGGTCATCTCGCCTGGGACGTGTTCAAGGACTCTTTCCTCTTCCCATTCGTGCTCACGATCGGCGGACTGGCGGTCATGACCGTCGGAGTGGTCGTGCAGCGAAAGCGGGAAGCGATGGAGCGTTGGGTGCTGTCCCGGATGCCGGTCGCTTTGAGACGGCTCGTTCCCCCACGGGCGCATGAGCGCTGATCGCCACGCATCTCCTTGTGGTGACTGCGAGGACGCGGACCGCTGCCGGTTCAGCAGAAAGCGGTTGTTTCTGTCATCTGGGAGCCGCTCAGATGCTACCCTCGGCGCCGTTCACGTCGGAGAGGTCCAATTTTCCTGAAGATCGGTGGTTTCGGTGCCGCGGGGGCGCTTCGGTTCGTTCCCCGTAACCGGCGGTTTGGTGCCGCCATGCGGGTCGCGCGTCTCATCCAGCCGGTGATCCGCCGGAGCGGTGCCTGGGCTGCGCGGCAGTTGCTCCGGACGGACGGAATCCGCGAAAGCTCGCTCGACTTCGTGCTGCTGATGCTCGAGCGTCACGGCCTCTGCTTCGATCCGAACATCACGTTCGTCGGCGAGGAGCACATCCCGCGCGCTGACGCGACGCGGCCCACGCTGATCATCTCGCCGCACAGCATGATGACGACGTGCATCATCCGTGTGCTGGGCGACCGAGGAGTGCACGCGGCGTTCGTCTCGTCGTCCCAGCAGCCGGTGAGGGGGACGGGGAGAGCCGCGAACGTGCTGTTTCCTTCAGGGACGCTGCTGCTGAAGGTGCGGAAGCTGTTCGCTGAAAACGGTACGTTGACCGCGATGATCGACCGCCCACACCCGATGACCCGCATTCGCACCATCCCCACGCTTCGGGGGGAGATGCGGGTGGCCACCCCGCTCCTCGAGCTCGCACGCCGCTGCAACGCACGCATCGTCTTCGTGACCGCCTGCGTGACGCACGAGTGGAAGCTGGTCCTGACCTTCGCGGAGCCGGCTCAGGAGCCGGAGGTGACGCTCGACGACCTGCTGCTGCAGTTCGGCGCTTTCGTGGACGAGCACCTGCACCGCGCCGTGATGCGGTAGCGGCCGGAGCAAGCTCGGAACGCGGTGGCGCCCGTCGAGATCAGGCTCCGGCTACTCCTTCTTCTTCGGCGGGATCGGTTTGCCCGTATCGCGCAGATAGGCGGCGCGCATCTCCTCCACCTGCGGGATCAGATCGGCGTGGGCCGGGTCTTTGGAGAGCTCCTCGGCGGCATAGAAGGTGTTCAGTGCCGCTTCCATCAGCTTGGCCGTCGACTGAGCCCGGTACGCTTCGACTTCCGCGAGCAGCGACTCCAGCCCGTCCTGCACGGCCAGGTATTCGAACTCCTCGAGCGAGCCCGCATCGAGTGCGCTGCCGCGTGACGTGTCCTCGGTGGGGCGCTTCACCGGCTCTGCCCCTTCCACCTTCGGGATCTTCGAGCGGATGTCGGCCAGTGTCCGGAGGATCGCTTCGGCGTCGAGCTTCGGGAGTTTGTCGGATTCTTTGCGGGCCATGGAAATGCTCCTTCCTTTGTACGAAGAGTAAATCAAGCAGGGCGGGGGCGGCGCGGCCGACCCGCTTTCGGCGGCTGGACGGCCCAGCGGTACTGCTTGAGGTCGACCCGGCCGTCGAGCGTGAAGTCCACCCCTTCGCCTTCGAGCAGCAGCCGCTGCAGTTCGTGCGAATCGCCGGCCGAGCGGGGGCTGATCTCCCCCCGCGAATTGATGACGCGGTGCCAGGGCACGTCGCTGCCGTCCGGGAGGTTGTGCAGAGCGTAACCGACCTGCCGGGCGTGCCCTTCGAGCCCGGCCAGTTCGGCCACCTGACCGTACGTGGCGACCCGTCCGGGAGGGATGCGCCGGACCACAGACCAGATTACATCGTAGCGTTTCACCAGCCCGGCATTGTAAGATGCACAGGTTTCAGGGCATACACAATCGGAAGAACCCGTCCCGTCTCCTCGTTGAGGAAGTTACTTCTAGGAGCCTTCAAATGCCTCGTGCTTTTGCATCCGGTCAGATCGCCTTCGGGCTCGTGTCCATCCCGGTGAAACTCTTCTCCGCTGCCGAGGCGTCGGAAAAGATCAGCTTCAACATGCTCCATGGGGAGTGTGGGGGACGGGTGCAGCAGCAGCTCTTCTGCCCTCGCGACGAGCGGACGATCGACCGCACTGAAGTCGTGAAAGGCTACGAGTTCGCGCGCGGCCAGTACGTCCTCTTCAACGAGGAGGAGCTGAAGGCGCTCGAGGAGAAGTCGTCGCAGCAGATCGACATCACCGAGTTCCTGCCGCGGACGGCGATCGACCCGATCTACTTCCAGAAAGCGAACTACCTCGCGCCGGACAAGGGCGGCGCACGCGCCTACACCCTGCTGGCGAAGGCGCTGGAAGAGACGGGCCGCTGGGCGCTGGCGAAATACGCCGCGCGCGGCAAGCAGTACCTCGTCATCATCCGTCCGCTCGGCAAGGGGCTCGTGATGCAGCAGCTCTATTACCCGAACGAGATCCGTTCGATGGACGAGCTGGATCTCGGCGAAGCGGTGATCAAGGACAACGAGCTGAAGATGGCCATCCAGCTCGCCGAGATGGGCGCCTCGGAAGACTTCCAGCCGGAGCTCTACCGCGATGAAGTCTCGGAGCGCATCCGTGCCCTGATCCAGAAGAAGGTGGAAGGGGAGGAGATCACGAACGTGGAGGCTGAAGAGCCGCGCGCCGAGGTCATCGACCTGATGGAAGCCCTCCGCCGCAGCCTCAGCGGCGGTGCGCCCGCCTCGACCGCCAAACCGGCCAAAGCCGCCAAGGCCGCGTCCGCGCCGTCGTCGAAGCTGGCCATCAAAGCCGAGCAGAAGCGCAAACCGGCCAAGCCGGCGCCGCTGAAGAAGGTGGCGGCGAAGAGCAAGGCGCGCGGCTGAAGGCGCGCTGACGCGCGCCGTTGTTGGTTTTCGGTTTTTGGTTTTTGGCTGGCGAACCAACGACCAAAAACCAACAACCAACAACGGGTGGCCGGGCGGCTACAATTACCCCGGCATGTCCTACTCCGTCCGCGAGGTCTCGGCGATGCTGGGTTTATCGCCTACGCAGATCCGCAGCTACGCGAGCAAAGGGTTCCTGCATCCGGAGAAAGGGGAGAAGGGGGAGCTTCGGTTCGGGTTCCACGACCTCGTCATTCTCCGTACCGCGGGGGAGCTGACGGCCGCCCGGATTCCGCAGCGGAAGGTCAGGCGGGCGCTGGAACGGCTGCGCGAGCAGCTTCCGGACGGACGCTCCATCACCGGCGTGCGCATCACCGCGGAAGGGGATTCGGTCGTCGTTCGTGACGGCGAGGCCGTCTGGAACCCGGAGTCGGGGCAGTCGCTCTTCGACTTCTCGGTGGCCGACCTGGCCGCGAAGGCGGCGCCGCTCGTCCATCGCGCGGCAGAGGAAGCGCGACGCCGCGACGAGCTCGATGCCGATGCCTGGTACGAGCTCGGCTGCGAGCTGGAGATGAGCTCCCTCGACGAGGCCAAGGACGCCTACGAGCGTGCCATCCGCCTCGACGCGGCCCACGCCGACGCGCACGTGAACCTCGGCCGGATGCTCCACGAGGACTCCGCTCCCGCCGCCGCCGAGCAGCATTACCGCGCCGCCCTGCAAGCCGATCCGGAGCACCCCACCGCCGCCTTCAACCTCGGCGTGGCCCTCGAAGACCTGGGCCGCACGGCGGAGGCGCTCGACGCCTACAAGCGCGCCCTCGCCCTCGATCCCGACAACGCCGACGCCCACTACAACCTCGCCGGCATCCTCGAGCGGCGCGGCGACAAGCCCGGCGCCCTGCGTCACCTCAAGGCGTACAAAATGGGGGCTCAGGGAGCGGGGCCCAGGGCTCAGAAGTGACGGTGGCGTACCCCGAAGAACCTGACCCCTTCCCCGGGCCCCGTGCCCCGATCCCGGAGCCCTCGCGGCGACTCGCCGCGCTCGACCTCTTTCGCGGCCTCACCGTCGCGGCCATGCTCCTCGTCAATAACCCCGGTTCCTGGGCAGCGATCTATCCGCCGCTGGCGCATGCGAAGTGGCACGGGTGGACGCCGACCGATCTGGTATTTCCGTTCTTCCTCTTCATCGTCGGCATCACCACCGACCTCTCGAAGAAGACGCCGGCGAAGATCTTCCGGCGGGGAGCGATCATCGTTCTCCTCGGACTGGCGGTGAACGCCTTTCCGTTCACGCCGCTCTCGCGATTCGAGACGCTGCGCTACAGCGGCGTGCTGCAACGCATCGGCATCGTCTACATCATCGCGGCGCTGCTCGCGCGCTGGCTGACGCGGAAGCAGCTCGTCGTCACCACGGCCGTCATTCTGCTCGGCTACTGGGCCATCCTCTCGATGGGCCCACTCGAACCGCCGGAAGCGACAGTCGCCGCCACCGTCGACCGCGCCGTCCTCGGCCTGAAGCACACCTGGAAGCAGAGCAAGACGTGGGACCCGGAAGGCCCGCTCTCCACGCTCCCCGCCGTCGCCACCTGCCTCCTCGGCATCATCGCCGCGCCATGGGTGATGTCGAAGCGTCTCCGCCCTTTGCTGCTGGCGGGCGTCATCGGCATGGCCGCCGGGCTGCTGTGGGACCTGGCGTTCCCGATCAACAAAAATCTCTGGACCAGTTCCTACGTCCTCTTCACCGCCGGCTGCGCCTGCGTGCTGCTGGCGCTCGTCACCTGGCTCGTCGACGTCCGCGGCAGCCGCTGGTGGACCCGCCCGTTCGTCGTCTTCGGCGTGAACCCGCTCATCGCCTTCGTCGGCTCCGGCCTCATGGCCCGCATTCTCGGCATGACGAAGCTCCAGCCAAAGCTCTACAAGACCGCCTTCGCCCCCTACTTCGAGCCGCGCGTCGCCTCACTCCTCTACGCGCTGGCGTTCGTCACCGTCTGGTGGGCGATTCTGGAGATCCTCTACCGGCGCAAGCTGATCCTCCGCGTGTAAACGGTCGGTGAACGAACGGAATCCAACTCCGGGCTTGGTTATCATGACTCCATGCGAAAACTGATGCTGCTGCTCGCCTCGCTGGCTCTCTGCCTGAATGCCTCCGCACAGGAGCATCGGGCCACGCCGCACGAGGAGCTGGTGCAGAAGTATCGGGAGCTGTTCCATACCGGCGCAATGAAGCTGGCGACGACTCCGGCCCCGGCGCCTGAAAACTTCAACGCCACGGCCGCGCGCGTTTTCAACGTGACGGCGGAGCATTTCGACTTCGGCTTCACCCCCGGGCCTTTCGTCGTGAACCAGGGGGACAGCGTCACGCTCAACATCCGCTCGCTCGATGACCTCCACGGGTTCCTGATGGAGACGTACGTCGAGAATGGTGTGAACCTGCCGCAGGGCCAGAACGTGACGGTGCAGTTCGTGGCGCATACCGCCGGAACCTTCACCTTCCTGTGCAACAACTTCTGCGGCACCGGCCACTTCACCATGAATGGGCAGTTCCGGGTCAATGCGGTGCAGGTGATCGAGCCTTCGATCGACGCTGTCGCGCCGGCCGAGGGGGCGGTGGTGGGCGGAACGGCGATCACGATCACCGGGACGAACTTCGAGCAGGGAGCCACGGTGACGATCGGCGGGCGGGCCGCGACGAACGTGAACGTCGTCAGCGGGACGACCATCACGGCGACGACGCCGGCGGGTCCGTTCGACATCACCGACCGGCAGGCGTTCGAGGTGGTGGTGCGCAATCCGGACGGCAAGACCGCGGCGCGCGCCAATGGCTTCAGCTACGTGCGCGCCGCGCTGGCGGTGGCGAGTGTGTCGCCGAACACCGGCATCGCAGCCGGCGGCGGGCTGGTGACGATCACCGGGGCGGGCTTCTCCGGCGGATTGCCGGCGACGGTGACGTTCGGCGGGACTGCCGGCACGAACGTGCAGTTCGTCTCCCCGACAGCGATCACGGTGGTGACGCCGGCGCACGCGCTTGGCGCCGTCGATGTGGTGGTGACGGTGGGCGGGCAGAGTGTGACGTCGGCCGGCGGGTTCACGTACCAGGTCGTGCCGCCGAGACGGCGAGTCGTGCGGAAGTAGCGGGCAATTCATCTCGACGTGTGGCAGAGCGGTGGCTTCTTCGCCACTGCACTTGAGATCGGTTCCTGTGCTGGTTGTCCCTTGTCCGTAGGGTCTCGCGAGACCTCACAAACAACGGAAAACGGAAAACGGACAACGCGTCCCGTGCTACCATCACTCCTCCCCAATAACTATGTCCGCCAATCTTCATCTCGCCCCTGCTCCGGACGCACTGAAGGCCTGCACGAACTGCGGGTCGGGACTCGTCGACGTCTTCTGCGCTGCCTGCGGCGAGAAGCAGCCGGACCATCACGATCTGACGCTCGGGCACTTTCTGCACGAGCTGGTGCATGAGCTGGTGCACCTCGACTCGAAGCTGTTCGGGACGCTGCGGACGCTCGTCACGAAGCCGGGGCAGCTCACGGTCGACTACTTTGCCGGACGCAAGAAGCGCTTCATCGCACCGCTGCGGCTGTTCCTCGTTCTCTTCGCGCTGCAGCTCGTGGCTTTCACGCTCAACTCCCGCACCGCGATGTACAGCGTCGAGGGGATGGTGACGATGGACACCTCAGCGGCGTTGCAGAACGCCATCACCGGGATGGCGAAGGAGGCGAAGCTGGAGCGGCAGGCGTTCATCGAGCTGGTGGACCAGAAGTGGCGGTCGAACATGTCGGTGTTCCAGCTCGGCAACGTCATTCTCTTCGCCCTCGGCCTGAAGCTCCTCTTCATCCGCCGCGACCGGACGTTCGGCGAGCATCTCGTCTTCTGCACGCACGTGCTCGCGTTCAGCTACCTCTACTCACTGGCCTGCTGGCCCATCTACTTCTTCCACGGCATCCGCCCTTCGGCGTTGATGTACTCCCTGTCGTTCGTCAGTACGGTCGTGCTGATGACCTACCTCTTCTTCGCCCTGCGCCGTTACTACGGCCAGTCGAAGCGGAAGACGTTCGTGAAGACGTTCTTCGCCTACGGCTCGATGCTGTTCGCCGCGATGATGATGATGTACGGCACGATGATCGCCGCGGCCGTCGCCGTGATCGTGTCGCACCGGTAGCGGCTCGTCGTCCGTTGTCCGTGAGGCTGCGCGTTCGCTCTCGCAGTGGAGGACGGACAATCCTGTCCGTCACGCGAGAAACGGCGCGAGTGCAATCCTCGTCGTGGATACTTTTCGCGTGACGGACAAGATTGTCCGTCCTCCACTCGATGCACGCCTTTTACCGGCCCAGGATGCGGCCCGGCAGGGCGCCCGTCATCTTCGCGTCGCGCAACACCGCCACGCCGTTGACCACGACGTGCGCCACCCCTTCGGAGAAGTGATGCGGGTCCTCGTAGGTCGAGACGTCGCGCACGGTCTCGGCGTTGAAGACGACCACGTCGGCGCGCATCCCTTCCTTCAGGAGGCCGCGGTCGCGGAGCGCCGCCCGTTGCGCCGCGAGCGACGTCATCTTGCGGATCGTCTCCTCGAGCGTCAGCAGCTTCTCCTCTCGTACGTAGCGCAGGATGCGCGCGAAGGTGCCGTACGCGCGCGGATGCGCTCCCTCGTTGCGCATCTCGCCGACGACCGCGCCCGAATCGGAACAGACCGCGACCCATGGCTGCTTGAGCGCGACTTTGAGGTCGTTCTCGTCGAGCGAGAAGTAGATGCCGATGGGCGACGAGACGCTCGATTCGAACAGCCGCAGCGCCGCCTCGGCCGGATCGGTGTTCATGCGCCGCGCGATCTCGTCGAGGCGCAGCCGTTCGTACTGCTTCATCGTCTCGCTGCGGATGCCGCGGACGAGGATCGTCTGCGCGCCGTTGTTCGCCAGCCGTCCCTCGCGCAATCCCTGCGCGATCCGCGCGCGCGTGGCCGGATCTTTCAGCCGGGCCACGAACTGCACGTAGCCGCCTTCGAGGGCCCACGCCGGGATGAACGATTCCATGGCCGTCGACGTGGCGGTGTAGGGGTAGACGCAGGAGGCGACGTCTACGCCGCTCTTCCGCGCCCGCTCGATGCGGGCCACGACTTCCGGCATCCGCCCCCAGTTCGTCTGCCCGCCGATCTTGAGGTGGAAGATGTTCACCGGCACCTTCGCCTCGCGGCCGATACGGACCGCTTCGTCGATGGCGGCGTCGATGTTGGTCGACTCGCTGCGCAGGTGGGTCCAGTACGACGGGGCGGCTTTCGCCAGCGCGATCAACTCCTCGGTTTTTGCGTGGCGTCCGGGCGGATAAATGAGCGCGCTGGCAACACCGACCGCTCCCTCTTTCACCGCCTGCTCGACGATCTGCTGCATTCGCCGCAGCTCTTCGGGTGACGGATCGCGAGGGGCATCGCCGAGGACGATCTCGCGGGGGTTCGTGGCCCCGATGTAGAAGGCGAAGTTGAGGGCGGAACCTTTCTGCTGCACGACGCGCCCGAAATCGGCGAATGACCGCCAGGAGACGGCCGGCCATCCTTTCGGCTTGGTCCGCTCCATCTCCGCCGCCATCTTCTCGTCGATCGGAGCGGGGGAGTGCCCCTCGCCCGTCACCTCGGTCGTGACCCCCTGGCGGATCTTCCCTTCGAGGTTCGGATCGATCAGGACGGCCGCCTGCGAGTTGCCGAGGAGATCGATGAAGCCGGGAGCGACGATGTGGTTCGTGGCGTCGAGCGTTTGCTTGGCCGTGGCGGATTTGAGGTCACCGATCTTTACGATGGCGTCGCCGCGAATGCCGACGTCGGCGCGGTATCGGGGAGAGCCGGTGCCGTCAATGACGGTCCCGTTGCGGATGATCAGGTCGTAATAGGCGGAGCCGCCAGCCGTGGGGGCAGGGGTGGCGGTACCGTTGGCCGCCGGCTGCACGGCCGGTTGTCCACAGGAGAGCACGAGCAACAAAAGCGCAATTCGCATTGCATTAGGAGGGCCCAGGGCCCAGGGCCCGGGGCTCGGTGGGGGTCAGACCCGAGGTTCGGGGGACTGCTGGGTGTTAACAAGCAGCCCAGCAAAATCCCGCGCCTTCGTTCTCCCCACCAGGGCCCAGGGCCTGACCCTGGGCCCTGTCGCTTTGCCACACCCGTTCACCGAAGCCTTTAATCGCCGTGAACCAACAGGCGCGTACCATAGCGCCGTCCTGAACAAACGGAGGTTCTGTGCCCGACATCAAGCTCACGATCAACGGACGGCCGCGCTCTGTCGACGCCGCTCCTGACACGCCGCTGCTCTGGGTTCTGCGCGACGAGCTCGGTCTCACCGGAACAAAGTACGGCTGCGGCATGGGGCTTTGCGGCGCCTGCACGGTGCTGGCGAACGGGGAGCCGGTGCGCTCCTGCAGTACGGCGGTCACCGAAGCGAAAGGCAAGAAGATCACGACGATCGAGGGTTTGTCGCCCGACGGGATGCATCCGCTGCAGAAAGCCTGGATGGCGGAGAACGTTCCGCAGTGCGGCTACTGCCAGGCGGGGCAGCTCATGTCCGCCGCGGCGCTGCTGGCGAAGACGCCGAAGCCGACGGACGCGCAGATCGACGAGGCGATGTCCGGCAATCTCTGCCGCTGCGGTACTTACAACCGCGTCCGCGCGGCCATCCATCGCGCGGCCGGTGAGGTGAAGGCATGAGCGTCTTTCACGTCTCCCGCCGCACCTTCACGCAGCTCTCCGCCGCCGCGGCCGCCGGTCTTCTCCTCGGCGTCGCCCCAGCCGTCGATCCGAAGAAGAAGAGCGAGCCGGCGAGTCACGAGCTCGGGACGTTCGTGCAGGTCGGCACCGACGGCGGCGTAACGATCTGGGTCACGAAGTCGGACATGGGGCAGGGCATCCGTACATCGCTGCCGATGATCGTGGCCGAGGAGCTGGACGCGGACTGGAAGCGGGTGAAGATCCGGCAGGCGTACTTTCATCCGAAGTTCGGACGGATGGGCACGGGCGGCAGCGGCAGCATCCGATCGATGTGGACGCCGTTGCGCCAGGCGGGTGCGTCGGCGCGGGCGATGCTCGTCTCCGCCGCCGCGGCGAAGCTCGGCGTCGAGCCGGCGTCGCTCACCGTGGCGAAAGGTGTCATCAGCCACGCCGACGGGCGCAAGGTGACGTTCGGCGAAGTGGCCGAAGCGGCGGCGAAAATCGAGGTCCCGAAGGACGTCCCGCTCAAGGACCCGAAGAACTTCACCATCATCGGCAAGGTCACGCCGCGTCTCGACGAGCGCGACATCGTCACAGGGCAGGCCGGCTACGGCGCCGACGTCAAGCTGCCGGGGATGCTCTACGCGGTCGTGGCGCGCGCGCCGGTGTTCGGCGGGAAGGTCGTCAGCTTCGACGACACGAAGGCGAAAGCCATTCCGGGCGTGAAGCACGTCGTGAAAGTCGACGCCTCCGGCACCGAGCTGCCGTGGAACGGCGTGGCTGTCGTGGCGACGTCCACCTGGGTGGCGATGCAGGGGCGGGATGCGCTCGACGTGAAGTGGGACGACGGCGAGATCGCCTCCGAGTCGACGGCGACGCTCTGGAAGCAGTTCGCCGACAGCATCGACAAAGCGACGCCGGTGCAGACCACGGGCGACGTCGACGCCGCGCTGGCGGCTGCCGCGAAGACGGTGGAGGCCACGTACGAGCTGCCGTATCTCGCCCACGCGGCGATGGAGCCGCTCACCGCCACGGCGCATGTGAAGCCGGACGGCACCATCGAAGTTTGGGCGCCGACGCAGTTCCCGAACTGGGCCACGGGCGTCATCGGCCAGGCCTACGGCATCAAGCAGGAGGAAGCGCACGACAAGATCCGCGTGAACGTGACGATGCTCGGCGGCGGCTTCGGACGGAAGGCCAATCCCGATTTCGTGTTCGAAGCGGTGCAGATCTCGAAAGCGGTCGGCGCGCCGGTGAAGGTGCAGTGGACGCGCGAAGACGACATGCGCCACGACTTTTACCGCCCGGCGAGCTACCACCGCGTCACCGGCGGCCTCGATGCCGACGGGAAGCTCGTGGCCTGGCGCCATCGCATCGCCGCGCCGTCGATCGAGTCGTACTTCACGCCGAAATCGGAGAAGCCGCACGAGAGTGAAGTCGGAGGCATCGAGGACACGCCGTACGTCGTCCCGAACTTCCGCATCGATTTCGCGCTCGCCAAGTCGGGCGTGCCGCGTGGCTGGTGGCGCTCGGTCGAGCATTCGATCACCGGTTTCGTCGTGAACTCGTTCATGGACGAAGCAGCGCGCGCCGCGGGCAAGGACCCGATCGAGTTCCAGCTCGCGATGCTGCCGGCCGGCCGCAAAGCCGGGCCGCCCGAAGGGCCGGGCAAGGATTACCCGATGGAGAGCGACCGGCTCCGCCGGGTGATCGAGCTGGTGCGCGAAAAGTCGACGTGGGGAGCGAAGCTGCCGGAAGGTGTCGGCCGCGGTTTCGGCGCGCACTGGTCGTTCCTCAGCTACTCGGCGCACGTCGCTGAAGTGTCGGTGGAAGACGGGACGCCGCGCGTCCACCGCATCGTCTGCGCCATCGACTGCGGCATCGCCGTGAATCCGGACGGCATCCGCGCGCAGGTGGAAGGGGCCATCGTCTACGGCCTCACCGCCGCCCTGCAGGGAGAGATCACGATCGACGCCGGCCGCGTCCAGCAGTCCAACTTTCACGACTACCCGCTCCTCAACATCACGCAGATGCCGAAGGTCGAGGTGCACATCGTCCCCAGCGCCGCCCTCCCCACCGGCACCGGCGAGCCCGGCCTCCCGCCAGCCGCGGCAGCGGTCGCCAACGCCATCTTCGACGCCACGGGAAAGAGGGTGAGGAGGCTGCCGTTCGGTACTATTGGGTGAGGCCGTTGTTGGTTGTTGGTTGTTGGCTTTTGGTTGTTGGTTTTGGTTTTTGGTGCCGAAAACCAGTAAGCGACCACTGACCGACAACCCACCAACAACCAACAACCAACAACCAAAAACCAGCCTCTACCATGCACGAAATCGACAAAATCCTCACCGCCGCCCGCGACCTGCTTGCCGCGAATCAGCGCGGGGTGCTGGTCACGGTCGTGCGGACGGCCGGGTCCACCTACCGGCGGGCCGGCGCGCGGGCGTTGATCGCGGAGGATGGGCGGGCGTTCGGGGCCATCAGTGGCGGCTGTCTGGAGCGGGATCTGGCGGCGCGGATCAAGCCGTGGCTGGACGATCCGCGGCCGCGAATCGTCACGTATGACTCGACGCGTGCTGATGACGTGGTATTCGGGCTCGGGCTCGGGTGCCGCGGGATTCTCGATCTGCTCGTGGAGCCTGTCGATGCGGCGCAACTGCCGCCGCTCGTGAAGGACTTCCGCTGGAACGGGCGTGAGCCGGTGGCCTGGACGACGACGCTGCCGGACGGGGAATGCCTCGAGGAAACGATCCAGCCGGAGCGTGCGGTGCTCGTCTTCGGGAACGGCGGCGACGTCGAGCCGGTGGTGCGGATCGGGGAGACGATCGGGTGGGACGTGCGCAACATCCGCGGCCGCCGTGACTGGCCCCCATTGCACGAGTTCGACGCCGCGGTCATCATGACGCACAACTTCATGCTCGACGTCGACATCCTCCGCGCGCTCGTGCCGGCGCCGGTCCCGTACATCGGTCTCCTCGGGCCGAAGCGGCGCGGTGAGGAACTGCTCGCGGAGCTGGGCGGCGACACGACGGAGCTGCGTCCCCGCATCCATAGCCCGATCGGGCTCGACATCGGCGGCGAAACCCCGGAAGAGATCGCGCTGTCGATCGTCGCGGAAGTGCAGGCGGTGCTGAACCGCCGCTCAGCCAAGCTGCTGCGCGAGCTGCGAGGTCCGATTCACGAGGAAGTGCTGACGGTGACGTGCGAGTCGTAGCGATCGTTCTCGCCGCCGGCACCTCGGCGCGCCTCGGCCGCCCGAAACAACTCCTTCCGTACCGCGGTGAGACACTCATACGTCACGCGGCCCGCACCGCCATCGCCGCCGGCGCCGATGAGACGCTGGTCGTCGTTCCGCCCGGCCGCTTCGCTGAAGAGGTCGAGGGATTGGGCGTGCAGGTGGTGGAGAACTGGTCGTTTCACCTCGGCGTCAGTACCTCCATCCGCGCGGCGGTCGTGGCGGCCGGGCATGCACGGCTGCTGTTCACGCTCTGCGATCAGCCGCTCATCACCCCGGTGCACCTGCGCGCCCTGATCGAATCGAAAGAGCCGATCGTAGCCACGGCCTACGGCGATACGGTGGGCGTCCCGGTGATCTTTGCCCCGCGATACATCCCGGAGCTGCTGGCACTCGACGGAGACCGCGGCGCCCGCGGCATCATCAATGGCCACCGCGATGAGGTGGAGACCGTGGCCTTCGAAGGAGCGGCCGTGGATATTGACACCGAGGAAGATTACGGAGCGTTGTAATCTCGGAGTGCGGTGGCGAACGCCACCGCTCTGCTACACGTGTACAAGAGCGGTGGCGTTC
>DASWMP010000125.1:0-27925 GCA_036399695.1 Thermoanaerobaculia bacterium
CGTCTTCCTTCGACAGCACCTTGATCACGGTCACGCCTTCGGCGCGGGCTTTCATGCCCTTCGAGTCGAGAGGGACGAAGAAGCCGTAGTCCTTGAACGTCACGCGGACGCCGGTTTTGCCGGCTTCGGGCGTCAGCTCCATCCAGCAGCCCTTGCGGGTGCAGGCGTTCTGGACCACGCCGTCGACGACTACCGCCGTCTTCGTGTAGTTCTCCGGCTTCTCGAGCACCTGGGCGAGGGGCAGGCTCTTCGCGCCGGCGGCGATGGCGTCACCGCGCTTGACCACTTCTCCCGCTACGGCCGCGGCTGCAACGAACGTCAGGACCATCGAAAAAGTCACAAGTCGCTTCATTATTCAGTTCCTCCCGGACGGCACAGTCTACTGCTCCGTACCAGAACACGCATGGCACGAACCCTCTCCTTCCTCGTTCTGTTCCTCGTTGTTTCCCTTCCGGTCACGGCGCAGCAGGTGTTCGTCGTCACGAACACCCATGACTCCGGGCCGGGCTCGTTCCGCGCGGCGCTGGAAAACGTCGCCGCCGCGGATCAGTACTGCTTCTGCCGCGTGGAGTTCAGGATGGCAGAGCCGCTGCCGGATCAGGGCGTCTACACGATCCGATTGCAGTCGCCGCTGCCGATCATCGAGCTGGTCGAAAGCCTGCTCATCGACGCAAGCACCCAGACGGCGCTCACCGGCGACACGAATCCGACCGGTCCGGAGGTCACGATCGACGGCAGCGCGTTGACGGAGCTGGCCCCCGGGCTGCGCATGGTCGACTGTGCCGCCTGCGAGGTGCGGGAGCTCGGGATTCGCCACTTCCGCGGCAATGGGATCCATCTCGATCGCGGACGCTCGGCGATCTTCCGGGGCCTCGACGTGAGCGACAACGGCTGGAACGGATTGATGTTCGTCAATTCCTACGGTCTGTTCGTCAACAGCAGCAGCTTCCGGCGCAATGGGTCGAACGGCATCTTCTCCCGCGCGTCGTCCGCAACCACCGGGACGAACCTCATCGAGGGGAACGGCGCGAACGGGATGGACGTGAGCGGCACCGGCCCGCGGGAGCTGACGGTGCTGTTCTCGTCGGACAGCGTGATCACGGGCAACGCGCATCACGGCGTGCGCGTGCAGGAAGGGAGTGCTTTCCTCTCCACACGCGATCGCATCTGGGGCAACGGGCTGATGCCGATCGAGCGGGGGCCGGCCGGACCGACGCCGACGAATCGCACGGACGCGAACCCCGACCTGCCGGTGGTCCGCATCGCCGAGGGCGTGCAGGGGCTCGAGTACAGCCGCCTGAACATCCGCGGCAGCGTCACGGTGCGGCCGGACAGCGACGTGCACCTGACGTTTTACTACTCACCGGCGAAGCATCCGCTCGGATTCGCCGAGGGGCAGTTCGTCATCGCCGAGAGGACGATGCGCGCGGATGCCAACGGTGTGCTGATGTTCGATTCAGAGCTCCCCGCCAACGCCATCGTGCAGCCGCTGCCGGCGGTGGGCTTCATTTCGGTGTCGGCGCGCGACTTCGACTGGGGCTCGTCAGAGCTCAGCGAGCCCGTGCCGTTCCGGACGAACGCGCTCGTCGTCTCCTCGACGGCCGACTCGGGCCCCGGTTCTCTGCGCGCCGCGATCGAAGCGGCGAATGCCCGTCAGTGCACTCCCGCCGATGCCTGCTGGATCGCGACGGCACTCGAAGAAGGTGCGGTGATCGAGCCCACTTCGCCGCTGCCGGGGATCGTGAAGGAAGACGTGCGCATCGACTTCCAGCCCGGCGTCGAGCTCCTCGGCCGCAGCGCCGGCAATACGGACGGCCTGCTCCTGCAGACGTCCCGCGCGTACGTCACCGGCCTGCGGGTCCGCGGCTTCGCGCGCAACGGCCTGGTCGTCAATGCGTCGTCGAACGTCGATCTGCGCATCCTGCTCCTCGATAGCCAGTTCCACGAGAATGAGAACGGCGTCGTGCTCCGCGGCGGACGCCGCCGCACGAATCTGTTTGGAGAGTACAACCTGCTCTACGCGGCGGACCGCATCGAGGCGAGCGCCAATCGCGGACACGGCATCGTCATCGAGGGGGACTACCATCGCATCAGCCGCTCGAAGGCGGAGGACAACGGCGGTCACGGAGTGTTCGTCGGCAGCGGCGTGCTGCAGGTCATCAGTGACATGTCGGCGAAGCGCAACCGCGGCGCCGGTATCGCGTCCGCGCCCGGCGCGTACGGCGTGAGCGTCTACGGCGGCTCGATCGAGAACAACGGCGGCCTCGGCATCGACCGCAATGCCGACGGCGTGACCCCGAACGACGAGACGGAAGCGGACAAGATCCTCGACGCGCCGGCGATTCTCTCCGCGCGCTACGATCCCGCCAAACAGCGGACGGTCGTCACGTACACGAACTGGAACCAGGTGCGGCCGAACATCGTCGACCTGCTGGCCACGTACAGCATCCCCGGTGCGGCGACGTTCTTCTACGCCAGCGACACTCCCGATCCGAGCGGACGAGGCGAAGGCCAGCAGCGCCTCGACCCGGTGCCGATCCAGGGGAATGCTCCGACGAGCCCGACGGCTACGTTCGAGTTCCCGATCGACCTCCGCGGCCGCTGGATCACCGCGGTGCGCGCGCTCTACGACTGCCACTCGGAACTGGGCTGCACGGAGCTGGACAGCTCGGAGTTCAGTGTGGCCGTGAAGGTGGAGTAGGCGGGGAGCCCATCGGTTTTGCGCACCAGAACAAAAAGGGCCGGCTTTCGCCGGCCCTTTCGCGTTGCTGAACGATTGTTTTAGTGCTGAGAAGACGCCTCGTTGCCGATGCGCATCGCGTAGAACGAGCGGTAGACGAACACGAGCGAGATCAGGAAGAACGCCACCGAGAGCATGCGGGTGAGGCCGCCCTGTCCGGCGCGGGTCATCTCGACCGCCAGCTCCACGGCGAGGAGGCCGAAGAGCGTCGTGAACTTGATGACCGGGTTCATGGCCACCGACGACGTGTCCTTGAACGGATCGCCGACCGTGTCGCCGACGATGACCGCGTTGTGCAGGTCCGTGCCCTTCATCTTCAGTTCCGTCTCGACGATCTTCTTGGCGTTATCCCAGGCGCCGCCGGCGTTGGCCATGAAGATGGCCTGGTACAGACCGAAGAGCGCGATCGAGATCAGGTAGCCGATGAAGAAGAACGGCTCGAAGCAGGCGAAGGCCAGCGTCGAGAAGAAGACGACCATGAAGATGTTGAGCATGCCCTTCTGCGCGTACTGCGTGCAGATGGCCACGACCTTCTTCGAGTCTTCGACCGAGGCCTTCGTGGCGCCGGCGTCGAGCTTGATGTTGCGCTTGATGAACTCGACCGCGCGATAGGCGCCGGTGGAGACGGCCTGCGTCGCCGCGCCGGTGAACCAGTAGATCACCGCGCCGCCGACCACGAGGCCGAGGAGGAACTGCGGGTGCAGGAGCGACAGCTTGTCGATGTCGGTCGTGAGGCCGTTCGTGAGCATGACGATGATGGCGAAGATCATCGTCGTGGCGCCGACGACGGCGGTGCCGATGAGCACCGGCTTGGCCGTGGCCTTGAACGTGTTGCCCGCGCCGTCGTTCTCTTCGAGGAACTCCTTGCCCTTTTCCCACTGCGGGCGGAAGCCGAAGTCGCGGTTCACTTCTTCGTCGATGCCGGGGAGCGTCTCGATCGTCGAGAGCTCGTAGACCGACTGCGCGTTGTCCGTGACCGGGCCGTACGAGTCGACGGCGATCGTCACCGGGCCCATGCCGAGGAAGCCGAAGGCCACGAGACCGAAGGCGAAGATCGCGGGAGCGATCATCAGCGCGCCGGAGCCGGTGGCGAACGTCCCGGCCACCCAGGCGCCGATGCCCATCAGGCCGGCGATGGCCAGACCCATCCAGTACGCCGAGAAGTTGCCGGCGATGAAGCCGGAGAGGATGTTGAGCGACGCGCCGCCTTCACGCGACGCCGTGACGACCTCGCGCACGTGGCGCGATTCCGTCGAGGTGAAGACTTTGACGAGCTCCGGGATGATCGCCCCCGCGAGCGTGCCGCAGGTGATGATCGTCGAGAGCTTCCACCACATCGTGGAGTCGCCGCCGAGCGACGGGATCAGGAGGTACGAGACGGCGTACGTCACGCCGACGGAGAGGATCGAGGTGAGCCAGACGAGCGACGTCAGCGGCGCCTCGAAGTTCATCTTGTCCGCGTTGCCGTAGCGGGCTTTCGCGAAGGCTTCGTTCATGAAGTACGACACGGCCGACGTGATGATCATCAGCACGCGCATCACGAAGATCCAGACCAGGAGCTGCACCTGTACGGTCGGATCCGTGACGGCCAGAAGGATGAACGTGATCAGCGCGACGCCGGTGACGCCGTAGGTTTCGAAGCCGTCGGCGGTGGGGCCGACCGAGTCACCCGCGTTGTCGCCGACGCAGTCCGCGATGACGCCGGGGTTGCGTGCGTCGTCTTCCTTGATGTTGAAGACGATCTTCATGAGGTCGGAACCGATGTCGGCGATCTTCGTGAAGATGCCGCCGGCGATACGCAGCGCCGCGGCACCGAGCGACTCACCGATGGCGAAGCCGATGAACACCGGCCCGGCGTACTCGCCCGGCACGAAGAGCAGGATCAGCAGCATGATCACGAGCTCGGTCGAGATCAGGAGCATGCCGATCGACATACCGGCCTTCAGAGGAATGGAGTAGGTCGGGAACGGCTTGCCGCGCAGCGAGGCGAAGGCCGTGCGCGAGTTGGCGAACGTGTTGATCCGGATGCCGAACCAGGCCACGCCGTAGCTGCCGGCGATGCCGACGAGGCTGGCCACGATGATGATGACGACGCGCGCCGGCTCGAAGCCGCGCAGGACGCCGAAGTAGACGACCATGATCGCGCCGATGAAGAGCTCGAGCAGCAGGATGAACTTGCCCTGCGTCGTCAGGTAGGTCTTGCAGGTCTCGTAGATCAGCTCCGAGATCTCGCGCATGGAGCTGTGGACCGGGAGGGCCTTGAGCTGCATGTACATCATCAGGCCGAAGCCGAGACCGAGGAGGCAGACGACGAGGCCGCCGATCAGCAGGCGGTCGCCGGACATGCCGAGGAACTGGACCGAGCCGAGATCGGGCAGGATGAGATCGGCCTCACTCTTGTGCGTGGTCGGGTGACCGGCCAGTTTGGCCGAGTCGGCAGCGACCGCCGGGTCGGCCGAGGGATGTGCCTCCTGCGCGACGGCGATCGCGCCGAACGCGAGTGTGCCGATCAGCGCGAGCAGCAGGACGCGCATGTACCAGGACTTCATGATTCCTCCGTGTGTTGTGGCTGAGATGACCCCGCGGAAGGCAGCGCAGACGCTCCTCTCCCGTGGCCGTAGGTCTGGGGCGCGCGGATTGTAGCAGGAGGTGCGTCTTAGCTGAAGCAAGCGCCGCCGGGGAGGGGATGGGGAGGTGTGGTCGGTAGCGGGTGATCAGTGGCCGGTAGTCAGTTCAGGCGACGGGTGCGTCCCACAGGTCCCATAGGTCCCATCGTCTCTCACCGACTACCGGCCACCGGCCACTCGCTCAGGCGGCGTGCCGCGTGCCGCGCTTGACGGACTTGGCCAGGCCGAGCGCTTCGAGCAGCAGGATCGTGTACCAGCCGAAGTCGAGCTGCCAGGGTTTCCAGCCGAAACGCGCTGAGGAAGGGGAGGCGTGGTGGTTGCGGTGCCAGTTCTCGCCCTGGAAGAAGTGGAGCGGGGCGAGCCAGGCGATGTTCTGGGAGGAGTCGTCGCCGGGGGTGCGGTCTTCGCGCATGTGGGCGATGCTGTTGACGAAGCACTGGCCGTGGAGCGAGACGACGAGGCGCATCGGGCCGAGCCAGAAGAACGCTTCGAGACCGAAGATCAGCCCGCCGAAGACCGAGATGGCGAGCAGCGGGATCTGCATCCGGTTCCAGAAGCGGTACTCCGGCTTGTCGAGGTCGGGGCACCAGCGCTGGAGCGGAACATTGCCGGCCTGCCAGAGCCAGCGCAGGTGAGCCCACCAGAAGCCGCCGATGGCGGGACTGGAGATGTCTTCGACCGTCTCGACTTTGGAGTGATGCTGGCGATGGTTGGCGGTCCAGGAATCGGGAGAGCCGGAGCCGTTGAACATCGCAAAGAAGATGAGGATGTGCTTGACCACGGGATGCAGCCGGACCGCGGTGTGGGACAGCGAGCGGTGGTAGCAAACGGTCACGCCGAGGGCACCGATCCACGCCAGCGCGACGGTGGAGACGATCACGCGCCAGCCGGGGGTGACGAAGAACACCAGACCGATGGCCGCCAGTATGTGGATGGTGACGATGTAGAAGAAGGTGGCGCGATCGCCTTCGGCGGTTTTCCACCAGGGGGCCTTCCAGGGCTCGGAGCCGAGGCTGGAGACGATCGGGGTTTCAGCAGGGCGGGGGGAGCGGGACTTCGGCGTTTCAACTTCTGAGATGACAGCACTCGACGACATCAAGGCCCTTTCAGCGGCATCGACCTCGGGCCGAGCACGGACAGCTACACCACCATACCACGCCGGCCGAACGTTATTTGTGAGCGTTCGGGAACTGTGGTGCCTTTCGAGCGGCCGTCATCGTTCCGTGGCGGTTTCGTTGCCGAACCCCGGATGACGCCGTGAGCGCGATCACGAAGATGAAGCGCCACGTGCGCGACAACGCACTTCGCTGACGCTGTGGCCGTCACGGAAGAGGACCTCGATCATCATGATTCTTGCTGCTGCACTCGCATTTTCCTGGGTCGTCACGGGCGTCGAGCCGTTGCGCACGATGGAGTACCCCGTCGGCTTCGACTCGCCGCGCCTCACTTATGCACGAGACGCTCGTTACGAATACCTCGGCACGCCCGACGGTCTGTGGCGCAGCGAGCGGCTCGCCGATCCGAACGCGCCGCTCACGCGCGTCAACTTCCCGTCCGAATCGATTCACGACCTCCTCGTGCAGGACGAGCGGCTGTACGTAGGCAAGGGCTTCGCCACGGACGCGCATTCGTTTTCCTCGACGTTCATCCGCTCCGACGATGGCGGCGAAGGTGTCGTCCATCTCGCCGAAGGACTGCGCGATTGTGCGGGCACGCCCGAGTGCCGGTTCATGGCCGTGACGGACGTCGAGCCGAGTCTGCCGAATCATCTGTTCGTCGTCGCCGGAGGCAATCTTCTGTCATCCGACGATGAGGGAGAGACGTGGCACCAGCTCTTCCGCGTGAAGGACGATCGCGGCCGGCCGACGGCGCAGATCTGCCCGCTGAAGTTCGCGCTCATCGGCCACACGGTGTTGCTCGGCAGCGAATGCCCGCTGGACATGGCGTGGCTGCATCGCGGCTCGCTCACCGACGACATGACCGGGTGGCTGGACGAGCCGGCGCCGGTGAGCACGCCCAACCTCGAGAACCGCAACATTCAGTTCATCCGCCACACCGGCGGCAACGAGGTCTGGGCCGGCACTGAAGGGGGGCTGCTGCGCAGCAACGATTACGGGGCGCACTTTGATTGGGCGCTGCACTACGCGCTCGACGACGAGCGTCGCTACCCGTACATCTGGGACATGGTCATCTCGACGAAGTTCCCCGGCCTGGTGGTGGTCAGTGGGTTCGACAAGAAACAGGAGAACCCTTACGTCGCCTGGTCGACCGACGGCGGGACGACGTGGAACGACACGCTGGCCATCGCCGGTGATGCGGTGCCGCTGCTCGCGGAGGATCGCGATGGACGGCTGCTGATCGTCACGCGTGCAGGCGACAGCTTCACGCTCGGCGAGCTGCAGGTGGCGCCGAAGAACCGGAAGCGGCGCGCGGTGAAGTAGAAAGCTTCCCGCTCGAACTGTCGCGCACGAGGTAGGGAACCGGACCCCCGCGTCACACCTAGAGTCAGGCGCCCCCAGGTCCACCCACCAACAGACCCTCTGAACCCGCGAAGGTATCCACCCATGGCGAGAACGATCTCCCTGAATCTCACGCTGCTCTTCAACCAGACAGTCATCGATCCGGTCGGCAACTGGCAATATGCCGCGGCTACGTCGATGGATCCGCTGACCCAGCAACCAGTGCAGCTCCTCGCCAGCAAGCGCGAAACGTGGTTCAACGGAGCGTCGTTTCCGGCGTCGACACTCACCGCGACGATCATGTTCGCGGCGGCGCCGGGCGCCGTACCGGAGAACATGACGCTGCAGGGCGTCCACGATCTGAAAACGAACGATGAGAGCGGCAGTGTGAGCGCCGCTTCCGCCGGCTTCGCCGACCAGATCGGCGGGACGTTCACCTTTACGGCCAGCACCGGCGTGCTGACGATCTCGCCGCCGTCGGCGACGGGAGTGCAGCCGTCGCCCGAGGTGCCGGTGAGCGAACGCTTGCAGATGTGAAAAAAAAGCGCCGGCGGGTCGTCCCCGCCGGCGCCTCTCCGGAAATCGGAAATCGTTCTGCTACTGCGCGCTGGCCTGCTGCGGCGCGCGGATGTGAATCTCGACGCGGCGGTTGAGCTGACGCCCGGTAGCCGTGTCGTTCGACGACTTCGGACGCGCTTCGCCGTAGCCGTAGACCGTGATCGCGGACGGGGCAACGCCGCCCTCGATCAGGTAGTCGGCCACCGCGGCCGCGCGGCGCTCGGAGAGCTGCTGGTTGTGCGCATCGGTGCCGGACGAATCAGTGTGCCCCTCGACGATGATGGTGTTGTCGGGGTACTGCCTGAAGTTCTGCGCGAGGTCGTTGAGCGTGGTGCGCGAAGCCGAACGCAGTGCGGACGAATCGGTGTCGAACAGGATGTCGTTCGTCAACTGCACCGAGATCTCGCCCTCGGACGGACGCGTGACTTCGACGCCCTGAATCTCACGGAGCTCCTGCTCCTGCTTGTCCATGCGGCGTCCTGTCGCAGCACCGATCGCAGCACCCGCCGCGGCGCCGATGGCGGCACCGGTGCGGTTGTTTCCTGATTGATTGCCAACGACGCCGCCAACGACAGCGCCCGCAACGGCACCAATCACGGCGCCACGTTTGGTCTTACGGTTCGGGTCGTCAGTGCCGGAGGCGCAGGCCATGGCAAAGACGAGGGTGAGGAGAAGAACGGTTGTTTTACGGATCATGAGTCGTACCTCCTGAGGTTACGGAAGGGCTTCCTTTCAACATCGGGACCACTTGGGGGGGGAGTAGCCGGTGGTCAGTGGCCGGTGGTCGGTTAGCGGCCTGGTCGGCTTGCGGGTTGTCGGTTTTTAGTTTTTGGTTTTTGGTCCCCCACCAAAAACCAAAAACCAAAAACCAACAACCAAATAGCGACAGCCTCAACTGACCACCGACCACCGACCACAAAAAAGGCGGTCAGGCTTCCGCCCAACCGCCCAACTGCCAACCGCCCAACTCGTTCTCTTACGAATTCGCGCGGACGTTGATCTCGACGCGGCGGTTCTGCTGGCGGCCGCTGGCCGAGTTGTTCGAGGAGCGGGGCTCGGATTCGCCGCGGCCGTAGCTGTCGATGCGGGAACCACGGACGCCGAGGTCTTCGAGATAGCCGGCGACGGAGGAGGCGCGGCGCTCGGAGAGACGCTGGTTGTACGAATCGGAACCGGTCGAATCGGTGTGGCCTTCGACGACGATGGTCGTGTTGCCGTATTTGTCGAACACCTCGGCCATCTCGCGGAGGGCTTCACGGGACTGCGAGCGAAGCGCGGCCGAGTTGTGGTCGAACAGGATCTCATTCCGAACCGAAACGCGGAGCTCGTCTTCGTCGGTGCGGGTCACGTCGACGCCTTCGATCTGCCGGAGCTCTCGCTCCTGCTTGTCCATCATGGCGCCGACGATGGCGCCCGCGGCCGCGCCCGTCACGCCGCCGATGACGGCGCCGCGCTTGGCGTTTCCTTTGCCGCGATTGTTATGAATGATCGCTCCGGCGATCGCACCCGCAACGCCGCCGATCGCCGCGCCCTTGGCCGTCTTGTCGCGACGGGTCGCGTTATCGGCTGCATAAGCGCCGGTGGCTGTCATGGCAACGATGAGCATCAGTGCTGTGAGTCTCTTCATGGTGTGTTTCTCCTTGTCTGCCCTTCCTAATCGCAACGGGCCTGCCACGAGCGAAGAAGTAAGGAACTAAATGCCTCTCCGGCAGTCTCTGCGGTGTACCATTCGCCGCCATGACGCCTCCGCGCGCCTTTCGCGACGAGCTTCGTAACCTGTTGCAGTACGGCGACTTGTCGTTCCGGGACTTCGTCGAGCTGGCGCTCTATCACCCCGAGTTCGGCTATTACTCGCAGGCCGTTTCGCCCGTTGGCAAGGAGGGGGATTTCGTCACCGCGCCTCTGCTCAGCCCCGTCTTCTCGTACGCTTTGGGCAGGCTCATCCAGGAGTTTCTGCGCCGCCAGGGGGGCGGACTGTCTACGATCGTGGACATCGGCTGCGGTGACGGCGCTCTCATCCGTTCTTTAATGTCCGAGGAAGCTCGGTTCTACGGTGTGGACCGGTCGCTGACGAGAGTGGGAGAGGGGCCATTCGTCCGTTCGCTGGAGGAAGTTCCCCGGGACGGCGCCCATCTGCTCCTCAGTAATGAGCTGTTCGACGCCATCCCCTTCGCCCGGCTGGTCCAGCGAGGCGAGCACGTCCACGAGCTGTGGGTCACGGAGCGGGACGGCGTGCTCGACTGGTCGGAGCACGAGGCTCCGCCGATGTACGAGGACTACTTCGCCTCCCACGGCCTCGAGCTGGCCGAAGGTCAGTTCGCAGACGTCTCTCTGGAGTGGGAGGCGATGTACGCCGACATGGCCCGCTACCTTCAGAGGGGGCTGATCGTCACGTTCGACTACGGCTTCCGCGCCCCGCAGCTCTTCGACCGCCGGATTCGCCGTTTCGGGACGGCCGCCGCCTACTCGGGCCAGCGGGTGACGCGCGATCTCCTGGCGAACCCGGGGGAGCAGGACCTGACGGCCCACGTCAATTTCAGCGACCTCGAGCGGGCTGGGGAGCGGGAAGGGATGACCACCCTTTTCTTCGATCGCCAGGCAAAGTTCCTCCTGGCCCTCGGCATCACCGAGCACGAGCTGTTCAAGCCGATGCAGGAGGTCGACCTCTCGCTCGAGTTGATCGATGCACGCGATGACGCCCGCCGGCTCGTGCTCCCGGACGGCATCGGGGAGGACATCCGGGTGCTGGTCCAGGGCAAGGGCGTGCCGCTGGAGGGATGGTCGTTTCAGAAGAAGCTGTGGTGAGGGAGGGATGAGGATTGGGGATTGAGGATTGAGGATTGAGGATGGGCTGCGCTTCGCGTGGCGCACGGGTTCCCCTCATCCTCAATTCTCAATTCTCAATCCTCAATTCTCAATCCTCAATCCGTTGAAACGCTGCGCGGTGCGCGTGCACTACTGTGCATGCGACTCCTCCGACTGATCCTCGCAAGTCTGCTGTTGGTCAGCGCCTGCAAGACGCGAGAGACCGCGCAGCTCCCCACGACCGCGACCACGGACACCACCGCCACCACTGCCGTCGTGGATACGGCGCCGCCGGAGCCGCCGCAGGCGGTGGCTGTCACGTTCACCACGCCGAGCGCGGACGGGAGGACGGCGAAAGCCAAACGGTCGTTCGTCACGACCGACGTGCTCCGGTTCGCGGCCGAGAGTGCGGAGGTCGAGTGGGCCGTCGAGACGGCGTCGTCGGACGGGCGGCTCGATCCGGCCACGTTCGCGGGGCCGGAGTACGAGGCGAAGGTGCGGCCGAAGCCGGCGCCTTCCAGCCGTTCGAAGCCGCTGCGCTACACGTTGACCGTCGCGGAAGGGGACCAGCGGTCGAAGTACGTCATCGAGCAGGACGAGATCGACACCATCCGCCAGCAGTACATCGACATGACGAAGAACCGGGTGCCGAAGCGCAACGAGTTCGTCGGGGAAGGGAAGAGTCCGCGCGGCTACTTTTCGTTCGCCGAGATCCGCAGCCGCGACAACGCTCCGTACGCCGTCTTCACAGTCCTCGAGCAGATGGACGAATGGCGTGAGAGCTACGGCGGGCCGCTGAAGGTCAACCGCGGCTTCACGACGCCGCGTCACAACGGGAAGATCAAAGGAGCGGCGAAGAACAGCCAGCATCTTTACGGCCGGGCCGTGGACGTCGACTCCGACTCCGGCGACTGGGTCGACAAGCGCGACGCCGCGCGCGACGCCGGCGCCTGCACCGAGCCGCTCGCAATCTGTGGTTACGGCCATGTCCATGGAGACTGGAGGAAAGAATGTCCGCCCGGATGGTAAAGAGCCTGACTTTCGTCACGTTGTCCGTCGCCCTCACGCTCGCGGCGCAGGAGCGCCAGTCCCCGGTGACGCACGTCCCGGCCACGCAATCGAAACCGCCGGCGACGCAGAGCGAAGCCAATCGGCAGAAGAAAGAGGATGCCGCTGCCCGGCGCCGCCAGTTCCTCGAGGAGCTCGCACGTCTGGCCGTGCAGGAGGCGGCTCGCGCAGGCGAACCGAAGCCGAAGCCGCAGCCCACCCAGCCATCGCAGGCCACCACGGGCGGAAGCCGAGCCTCCACGGTGGTGCCGCAGTACGTCTTTCCGCCGCGCGCCAATCCGGCGGAGGACGAGCGCTGGCAAAACGCCTGGGAAGAGCGGGAGGGATTGTTCGAATCGATCGATCGTGACAACCCCTCCGACGCCGAGAAGCTCTGGGCCATCAAGACGCTGTGGAACGAAGCGGCGTTCCTCCAGCGCCACTTCGCCACGACGAGCGAAGGGCTGGGGGAGGGCTACGGCGCTTACTACATCGACCTGACGCTGTTCGTGACCCGGCTGAAGGACCCGCGCTCCATCGAATCGCTCGCCGTGGCCATGGACGTGGCCCCGGCCATCTCCACGACGCTCGCGGAACTGGGCGAGCCGGCCGTCGATCCGGTCATCGGTCTTCTCGCCAACCCCTGTCTCCGGGAAAGCGCCGCATACACGCTCGGGAAATTTCTGCAGGGGCAGCGCGAGGGGCGGAGCCGTCTCGCTCCCGCTACCGTCACGAAGATCCGTCAGGCACTCGTGCGCGCCGCCGTCAGCGACGTGCCGTCTCTCCGGCGGAACGCCGTACGTGCGCTCCGGAAAGTCGAGCTGACGCGGGAGGAACAGGCGGTGATGAGCCGAGCGGGCGGTGCGCAGTAGGCGCTTGGCGGTGAGCAGTTGGCCTTTGGCAGTAGGCGGTTGGCAGTAACGAGACCGAGGCGGGGCGCCAGGTCTCTGCCCACCGGCCACCGCCAACTGCCAACCGCCAACTGCCCACTTTCCATCGGCTCCAACCACCCTCATCCAATACTTGTTGACTCTCCATACCTGCCGCTTACAATTGGCCGTCCTTCACGAACAAAGCGAAGTAGCGAGCGGCAAAAGATGGCCAATTACTCAGTTCTACTGGTAGCGGCGCTCATCGTCCTGTCCGTCCCGGTTTTGACTCTATTCGTCCTGGCGCCGCTCGTTCGCGCGTCACGGTCGACCAAGGTCAAGCTCGAGCCGTATGAGTGCGGCATCCCCGCGACTTCCCACGCGTTCGATCACCGATTTTCGGTCCGCTACTTCCTCATCGCGGTCCTGTTCATCGTGTTCGACGTGGAGACGGTCTTCCTCTTCCCCTGGGCAATCCGGTTCAAGCAGCTCGGCTGGTTCGGAGCTGTGGAGATGGCAATCTTCCTTGCGATCCTGCTGATCGGTTACTTCTATGCCTGGAAGCGGAAGGTTCTTTCATGGGTCTGATCGAAGGTCAGTTCAACTCGAACCTCCTCACGACTTCGGTCGACAAGATTTTCAACTGGGCTCGTAAATCCTCTCTCTGGCCCATGCAGTTCGGGCTGGCCTGCTGCGCCATCGAGATGATGGCCGTCCTCGATCCCCGGCACGACATGGCCCGCTTCGGCGCCGAAGTCTTTCGCGCCACGCCGCGCCAGGCCGACCTGATGATCGTCTCCGGCACCGTCACCGAGAAGATGGCCCCGATCGTCCGCCGTCTCTGGGACCAGATGCCCGATCCCAAGTGGGTCATCGCCATGGGCTCGTGCGCCACGTGCGGCGGCCCGTACGACACCTACGCCGTGACCCAGGGCGTCGACCGTCTCATCCCCGTCGACGTCTACATCCCCGGCTGCCCTCCGCGCCCCGAGGCATTGATCTGGGGGTTGATGGAGCTGCAGAAGAAGATCGAGAAGATGCACATCCTCCGCAAAGGGGGAGAGGCGTACGACTTCGCGCGTGCCGCGGTGCGCGACACGTTACGTCCCGCGCACGAAGGACCGGCCCTCCGTGCCGAACAGGCCGCGCAGCTCAGGCCCGCGCCGGTGTCCGGCATCAAGCGGGCGCCCGCGGAAGAGAAGCCGAAGCCGGCGCCGAAAGCCGTGGCTGCCGTCGCCGAAGGCGAAGCGTCCGTGACCGAGGCCGAACTGCACGAAGCGGCGGCCCCGGAGCTCATCCCGGGAGACAGTGACGACGGCGCTTCGCCGGCCGCACCTTTCCATCGCGAGGACCTCACGCTCCCCGAGCGGATGGAACTGGCCAACGAGATGGGCGGCAAGTTTGAGACGAAGCTCTTCGCCGCGATGGCCCAGACCGACTGTGGCGCGTGCGGCTGGGATTGCGAGGGCTACGCGAACGCAATCGCCAGCGGCGAGACCGACGACATCTCCCTCTGCGTCCCGGGTGAATCCGAGACCTTCGACATGCTCAAAGCCCTGATGGAACAGGCCGGGAAGCCGTTCAGCGGATAACGAAAAATGGCGGACGAACAACCACAGCGTACTGCTGACGACATCCGGCGCGATCCACTCGTCGCGGCGGCCGTCGCGCGCGCCGGCGAAGCCATCACCGACGCGAAAGAATTCGTCGGCGAGATCACCCTCACCGTCGACACCGACCGCATCGTCGAAGTGGCTCGTGCCTTCAAGGCCGACGGCTTCATCTACCTCGTCGACCTGGCGGGCATCGATTACTCCAAGTACCCGAACAACGCCGGCCCCCGTTATGGCGTGGCCTACACCCTCTACTCCTTCAGCCGCAACGCGCGCGTCCGGCTCAAAGTGCGCACCGATGCGGCCGTGCCTTCCGTGACCTCCGTCTGGAAGACCGCCAACTGGCACGAGCGCGAGACGTTCGACATGCTCGGCATCGACTTCCCCGGCCATCCCAACCTCGAGCGCATCCTGATGTGGGAAGGCTTCAACGGCCATCCCCTGCGCAAAGACTTCCCGATCCGCGGCATCGACACCGGCGCCCGCATCTACCCCGAAGTCTTCCCCGAGGGGGGCGGCCCGAAAGTCGGCTCGACGGGCAAAGACGCCAAAGACGTCAACCTCTACAAAGGCGAATGGAACCGCTACGGCACCTGGCCCGCCGCCCAGATCGGCGGAGGCCCCGCCCCGGCGAAGCCCGCACCCAAAGCCGTCGCAGCAGCGCCCGCGCCGAAGCCGGTGGCAGCACCGGTCGCGGTGGTGGAAGCGGATGGGGAGGAAGAAGCATGACGCTGACGCGTCGTTTCCGGTTTTCGGTTTTTGGTTTTTGGTGCGGCACGGTGACGCCGAGCGCAGCACCGACAACCAACAACCAGAAACCAACAACGGATGGCGGGAGGGTGGCCAATGTTTGACGTCCACGAAATGGAGATCAACTTCGGTCCCCAGCATCCGTCGACGCACGGGGTGTTGCGGGTCATTCTGAAGGTGGACGGCGAGCGGATCGTCGACGCCAAGCCGATCATCGGTTACCTCCATCGCGGCACCGAGAAGCTCTTCGAGTACATGGCCTATCCGCAGTGCATCCCGCACACGGACCGGATGGACTACGTCGCCTCGGCCACGAACAACCTCGGCTTCGTCGAGACCGTCGAGAAGATGATGGGCATCGGGGCGCAGATTCCGCGGCGCGCGCAGCTCCTGCGCGTCATCCTGTCGGAGCTGCAGCGCATCTCGTCGCACCTCCTCTGGCTGGCCACGCACGCCATCGACATCGGCGCCATGACGCCGTTCTTCTACTGCTTCCGCGAGCGCGAGCAGATCCTCGACCTCTTCGAGGCTTACTGCGGCGCGAGGCTCACGCTCAACTGCATGCGCATCGGCGGGATGCCCGAGGATCTGCCGGCCGGCTGGCTGGACGACCTCGAGGCCTTCGTCGGCAAGTTCGACGCGGCCGTCGACGAATACGAATCGCTCCTCACCAACAACCGCATCTGGAAGCGCCGCACGGTCGGCATCGGCGTCCTCTCACCTGAAGACGCCATCGACTGGGGCATCACCGGACCGCCGCTGCGCGGCTCCGGCGTCGAGTGGGATCTCCGCCGCGCGCAGCCGTACGAGTGCTATCCCGAGCTCGCCTTCGAGATCCCGATCGGCAAGAACGGCGACACCTACGACCGCTACCTCGTGCGCATGGAAGAGATGCGGCAGTCCAACCACATCCTCCGCCAGTGCGTCCCCCTCATCAAGCAAACGCCCGAAGGCGACCTCAAAGCGAAGATCTCCCGCGTCATCCGCCCGCCGGAAGGGGAGGTCTACCACTCGATCGAATCGCCGAAGGGTGAGCTGGGCTACTACATCGTGGCCGACGGCAAGAGCCAGCAGGCCTACCGCTGCCACGTGCGGCCGCCCAGCTTCGTCAACCTGCAGGCGCTGCCGGCGCTGGCGAAGGGACACCTCGTCTCCGATCTCGTGGCGTTGATCGGGACGATCGACATCGTGTTGGGAGAGGTGGACCGATGAGAGGCGGATTGAGGATTGAGAATTGCGGATTGAGGATTGAGCGGAGCGCAGGACGGAACGTTGGCCGAGCGCCAGCAATCCTCAATCCTCAATCCTCAATTCTCAATCCTCGCCGGAGGCGAGCATGAACAAAGCCCTCCTCACCTACCTCCTCTGGCCGTTGGCCAAGTTCCTCGTGGCCTTCGTCATCGTGCAGGGCATCGTTGCGGCGATGAACTGGGTCGAGCGGCGGCTCCTTGGATTGTTTCAGGCGCGGCTCGGGCCGAACCGGGTCGGCCTCTGGGGACTCGGGCAGATCATTGCGGATCCGATCAAGTTCCTGCTGAAGGAAGACATCGTTCCGGCCAGCTCGCAGAAGCTCGCCTACTTTCTCGGGCCGATCCTGCCGCTGCTGCCGGCGTTCATCGTCTTCTGCCTCATCCCGTACGGACCGCCGCCGACGTTCACCGTCACGCGCATCAACGTCGGGCTGCTGCTGATCCTCGCCCTCACGTCCACGGCCGTCTACGGCATCATCCTGGGCGGCTGGGCTTCCAACAACAAGTACTCCCTGATGGGCGGCCTGCGCAGCGCCGCGCAGATGGTGTCGTACGAGGTGCCGTTCGGCCTCTCCATCGTCGGCGTGCTGATGCTCACCGGATCGCTCGATCTCGTCACCATCGTCCGTTACCAGGAAACGAACGCCTGGAACTTCCTCCCGCAGCTCGTGGCCTGCTTCATCTTCCTCGTCTCCATGAACGCGGAGAACAACCGCACGCCCTTCGACCTGCCGGAAGCGGAGTCGGAGCTCGTGGCCGGCTACCACACCGAGTATTCGGCGATGAAGTTCGCCTTCTTCATGCTGGCCGAGTACTCGATGATGATCGTCAACTGCTGCCTCATCGTCACGCTCTTCTTCGGTGGCTGGACGCTGGGCATGTTCGACCTCGGCCTGACGACGTCCGTGCTGAAGGGCATGGGCCTCCTCGGCGGTTTCCTCGGCCTGGCCATCTTCGTCGTGAAGGTGATGTTCTTCCTCCTCGGCTACGTCTGGTTCCGGGCCACGTTCCCCCGCTTCCGGTTCGACCAGCTCATGGACCTCGGCTGGAAGTTCATGATCCCGCTCGCTCTCGCGAACATCTTCGTTACCGCGATCTTCGTGCTCATCGGCCAGGAGCGGCTGATGTACTGGATCGGCATCGCCCTGATCGGTGCCGCCATTCTCTATCTGCGCAGACCCGCTCCCGACCGTCGGAAGGTGATCCAACATGCAAGTCGAGTATCCGAAGCACAGACTTAGCGACAAGTTTCTTCTCCTCGACATGCTCGAGGGGTTGAAGACCACCCTCCGCGAGCTGTTCAAGCCGAAGGTGACGGTGCGCTATCCCGAAGAGCGGATGGAGCCGGCGGACCGCTTCCGCGGCATGTTCAAGTTCTCCTACGACCGCTGCATCGCCTGCAAGCTCTGCGCGGTGGCCTGCCCCATCGACATCATCTACATCGACGTCCACGACGAGATGCGCGAAGTGGACGGCAAGCAGAAGAAGCTCAAAGTCCTGGACCGCTACGACATCGACGTGAAGCGCTGCATGTTCTGCGCGCTCTGCGAAGAAGCCTGCCCCACCAAGCCGAAGTCGATCTGGCTGACCACGAAGACCTACGAGCTCGCGTCCTACGACCGCAACGACCTGTACTTCAACATGCAGCAGCTCGAGTACTGGGAGGACCGGCCGCAGTACACCGGCCTGCCGGAGCCCGAGCAGCCGAAGCGCATCGCCGGAGGGACGGAGTAGATGGACGGCCTCACGGGCAACATGCCGCTGCTCGTTTTCCTCGTCATCGGGACGCTCGCCGTCGCCTCGTCGATCCTCGTCGTGGCGATGCGCAACCCCGTGCACTCCGCGCTCTTTCTCCTGCTGACGTTCCTCTGCGTGGCCGTGCTGTTCGTCATCAAGACGGCGGAGTTCGTGGCCGCCGTGCAGGTGCTGGTCTACGCGGGCGGCATCATGGTGCTGTTCCTCTTCGTCGTCATGCTCATCAACGTGCGCCACCTGCCGGAAGAGAAAGTCATGTCCGGCGCCTGGCTGGGCGGCATCGGCGTCGGCCTCGTGCTGCTGATCCTCTTCGCCACGATCGTCCGCACGGGTCAGTACCACGACCCGGCGCTCGACACGACGGCGCTGACGACCGTCAAAGAGAAGAAGCTCGTCGATCACCCGACGGACCCGGACAAGCTCCTGCGCCGCACCGTGACGACCGAGAACCGGAACGCCGAAGCGGTGGCCATGGCGCTCTACACCGATTACCTCGTGCCGTTCGAAGTGGTGTCGCTCTTCCTCCTCGTGGCCATGATCGGCGCCATCGTCATCGGCAAGCGCGAGCTCAGTGCCGAGGAAGAGGAGACCACGCCGCAGTACATCATGGAGCGCGCCGAGATCGAGAAAGAAGTGAAGGAGTCGATGAGTGCATAGCGGGGGCGGACATGCCTAGCACAGCGCAGTACCTGATGCTCTCCGGGACGCTGTTCGCCGTCGGTCTCATCGGCGTGATCGTCCGGCGCAACATGATCACGGTGCTGATGTGCATTGAGCTGATGCTCAATGCCGTCAACATCAACCTCATCGCCTTCGCGCATCACCTCGGGTCGCTCGAAGGACAGGTCTTCACCGTCTTCGTCATCACCATCGCCGCGGGTGAAGCGGCGGTAGGGCTGGCCATCATCATCCAGTTGTACCGCATGCGCAGCACGGTCAACGTGGATGAAGTGAGGAGCCTGCATGGGTAAGGCACCTGCCACTGACGTGCATCACGAAAGGCCGCTCAACACACGGCCTTCGGCGCGAGTTTGGAGTGCGGCAGCGGAGCTGCCGCTTTCCCACAGTGGCAGCGTCGAGCTGCCACCCTCCCGGCGCACCACGCAGGCCGCGGCTCGACGCCGCGGCTGTGAGAAAGCGGCAGCTCCGCTGCCGCACTCCAAACTACGCCGCGGGCCAAGCGGAAAGCGTTACGGGGTGGCCAATGTCTAGCGCCCTCCTCCTCGTGGTCCTGCTCCCGCTGCTCGGCGCGGCCGTCAACGGGCTGCGCGCCTTCACCAACCCGCACGCGCCCAAGAACCGCAGCGTCACCAACATCGTCACGCTCGGCGCCACCGGACTTTCCGCGCTCGTGGCCACCCTCGGCGTGGTCATCCCGTACGTCAACCATGGCGTCAAGACGCCGTTCGTCCACACGTACTACAAGTGGATCCCGGCGGGCATCGGGCATGTCACCGGCGGCTTCCTCTCCGACTTCGGGATCGACTTCGCCTTCCGCATCGACACCCTCTCCGTGACGATGCTGATGATCGTCACCTGGATCGGCTTCTTGATCCACGTGTACGCCACCGGCTACATGTCGCACGAGAAGGGCTACACCCGCTTCTTCACCTACCTGAATCTCTTCATGTTCATGATGCTGCTGCTCGTGCTCGGCGCGAACTACATCGTCATGTTCGTCGGGTGGGAAGGGGTGGGGCTCTGCTCGTACCTCCTGATCGGCTTCTACTACGACAAGAATTTCGCCGCCGACGCCGGCAAGAAAGCGTTCATCACCAACCGCGTGGGCGACTTCGGTTTCGTCCTGGCGATCTTCCTCATCTTCAACACCTTCGGCACGGCCGACTACTCGAAGGTCTTCGCCATGGCCGCCGCCGGCGGGCATCGCTACCACGAGGTTGCGATCGCCATCTGCCTGCTGCTCTTCGTCGGCGCCTGCGGCAAGTCCGCGCAAATCCCGCTGTACGTCTGGCTGCCGGACGCGATGGCCGGCCCGACGCCCGTCTCCGCCCTCATCCATGCGGCGACGATGGTCACGGCCGGCGTCTACATGTGCGTCCGTTCGAACGTCCTGTTCCGCCTCGCACCTGAGGCCATGGCTGTCGTGGCCATCATCGGCGGACTCACGGCCATCTTCGCCGCGACGATCGGCCTGGCGCAGAACGACATCAAGAAAGTCCTCGCGTACTCGACGGTCTCGCAGCTCGGCTACATGTTCCTGGCGGTCGGCGTCGGAGCCTGGACCGCCGCCATCTTCCACGTCATGACGCACGCCTTCTTCAAGGCCTGTCTCTTCCTCGGCGCCGGCTCCGTGATCCACGGCTGCGGCGGCGAGCAGGACATGCGCAAGATGGGCGGCCTGCGCAAGTACATGCCGCGCACGCACCTGACGATGGCTGTCGCAACCGTGGCCATCGCCGGCATCCCGCCGCTGGCCGGCTTCTTCTCGAAGGACGAGATCCTCGCGTACGCCTTCCACTGGTCGCCCGTGATCTGGATCGTCGGTGCCATCACCGCCGGCCTCACGGCGTTCTACATGTTCCGCCTCTACTTCATGACGTTCTGGGGCACGTACCGCGGCCACGAGCGCGTCGGCATCGAGCAGTCCGAGCCGGCGCACGCGGGACACGACCTCATCGACGACCACACGCACCTCGACCATGGCGATGCCCACGGCAGCAAAGGCCACGGCCACCACGCCGACGCGCACGATCCGCACGAGTCACCGCTGTCGATGACCGGGGTCCTCGGCATCCTGGCGCTGCTCTCGTTCGTCGGCGGCTGGATCGGCTGGCCGACGGCGCTCTTCGGCTCCTTCCCCACGCCATTCCAGCGCTGGCTCGAGCCGGTGCTCCTGCCGATCGAAGGTCACGCCTATCACTTCCTGCACGCCCCGCTGGCGGAGGAGCTGATCCTCATGGCCATCTCCGTCGGCGTGGCCTTCCTCGGCATCTTCCTCGCGCACCGTTTCTACGCGAAGGACGCGGCCTGGGCGACGCCGCGACGCCTGGCCACGAAGTTCCGTCCGATCCATCACCTGCTCGAGAACAAATACTTCGTCGACGAGCTGTACGGACGCACCGTCATCGGCGGCACGCTGCTGCTCAGCAACGTGCTCTCCTGGATCGACGCCCACATCATCGACGGCATCGTCAACGGCGTCCGTCACGCCACGGTCATCGGACTCGGCGCCGGCTCGAACCTCTTCGACAAATACGTCGTCGACGGTGCGGTCAACGGCGTCGCTTCCAGCGCCAGGGGAGGGTCGAACCTCTTCCGCCGCATGCAGAACGGCGTCGTCGAGAACTACGCCCTCATCATGGGCGGCGGCATCGTCCTGCTGATGGTCGTCTACCTGTTCATGAAGCCAGCTTAGAGGTCGAGGAGAAACGACTCGATGGGCATTTACGATAATCCGAACATCCCGATCCTGAGCATCATCACGTTCCTGCCGCTGGCGGGCGCGCTGCTGCTCCTGGTCTTCAATCGAGACAACGCCAAGGCCATCCGCAACACGGCTCTCGGCGTGGCCATCGTCGACTTCCTCGTCTCGATCCCGCTCTGGATCTACTTCGACGCGAAAGGAACGGGGGCTCGCCTCTTCCAGTTCCGCGAGACGTTCGAGTGGATCCCGGCGCTCGGCGTGAAGTACTCGTTCGGCATCGACGGCATCGCCTTGCTGCTGGTCCTGATGACGACCTTCTTCGGCGTCATCGCCATCTACTCCTCATTCGAGGCCATCAAGCACCGGCAGAAGGAGTACTACATCCTTCTGCTGCTCCTGCAGACGGGCATGATCGGCACGTTCTGCGCCCTCGACTTCTTCCTCTTCTACGTCTTCTGGGAAATCATGCTCGTGCCGATGTACTTCATCATCGGCATCTGGGGCGGCGCGCGGAAGCTGTACGCCGCGATCAAGTTCTTCCTCTACACGCTGGGCGGCTCGGTGCTGATGCTGCTGGCCATCCTCGCCCTCTACTTCTTCAACGACGGCGGCATCGAGTTCCTCAACATCAAGGGGCTCGGCAACGCCCCGTCGTTCGACATCCTGCAGTTCCACGCCATCGGCCACCTCATCCCGCCGAACCTGCAGTTCTGGATCTTCCTCGGCTTCTTCTTCGGCTTCGCCATCAAAGTGCCGATGTTCCCCTTCCACACCTGGCTCCCCGACGCTCACGTCGAGGCGCCGACGGCCGGCTCCGTCATCCTCGCGGCCGTCCTGCTGAAGATGGGCACCTACGGGTTCGTGCGCTTCGCGCTGCCGATCCTGCCGAGCGGGACGAAGCAACTGCTCATCCCGGTCGTGGTCCTGGCCGTCATCGGCATCATCTACGGCGCGCTCGTGTCCCTGGTGCAGAAGGACATGAAGAAGCTCGTGGCCTACTCCTCGGTTTCGCACCTCGGGTTCGTCATGCTCGGCATGTTCGCCCTCAACCCGATGGGCATCCGCGGCTCGGTGCTGCAGATGATCAACCACGGCATCTCCACCGGAGCGCTCTTCCTCCTCGTCGGTGTCGTCTACGAGCGCCGCCACACGCGCCTCATCGCCGAGTACGGCGGCCTCGCCAAGCAGATGCCGATGTACGCCACGATCTTCCTCATCGCCGCGCTCTCCTCGATGGGCCTCCCGGCACTGAACGGCTTCATCGGTGAGTTCACGATCCTGCTCGGCGCGGCCAACTCCACCGCGCTCGGCACCATCACCTACGCCGTGCTCGCGGCGATCGGCATCGTCCTCGGTGCCGCCTACCTGCTCTGGCTCTACCAGCGCGTCTTCTGGGGGCCGCTCGACAACCCGAAGAACGCCGCCCTGAAGGACGTCAACTTCCGCGAGCTCGCCACGCTCGTGCCGCTCGTGATCCTGATGATCTGGATCGGCATCGCGCCCGGCATCTTCTTCGACACCATCGCCGAGCCGGTCGACTACATCGTCCGGAAGGTCGATCCGCAGTACTTCGAGCGCAACCCGGTCGTCTATCCGGACGCTCCGGCCGGGGCTCCGGGCGCGCATGAAGCGACACCCGAGGTGGCGCGGAAATGACCTGGAACGACATCATCTACCTGCTGCCGGAGATCATCCTCGCGATCGGCGCGTCGCTCCTCCTGATCGCGCCGGTCAGCGGTTTTCGCGCGCACGCGCCGGCGGCGAAGTGGTCGATGCTCGCGCTGCTGGCGATCGCCGCCGCGACGGTCGCCGTCTGTTCCGTGGCCGTCACGCGCATCCCCGACGCCACGCCGGCCTTCGCGGCCATGTTCGCGCTCGACGCCTTCTCCATCTTCTTCAAGATGCTGCTCATCATCACCGTGGCGCTGGTGACGCTGCTCTCGGACGATTACCTGCGCGATTCCCGCTACTCCCACTGGGAGTACTACTCGCTGATGGCCTTCGCCCTCTGCGGGATGATGTTCATGGCCTCGGGCATTCATCTGGCCACGATCTACGTCGGCCTGGAGCTGATGTCGCTCTCGAGCTACATCCTGGCCGGCTACTTCAAGAACGAGCAGAAATCGACCGAAGCGGCGATGAAGTACTTCGTCCTCGGCGCGGTGAGCTCGGCCATCCTGCTGTACGGCATCACGCTGATCTACGGCGTGACCGGCTCGCTCAATCTGACGACGATCTCGCGGTACATGTCGACGTTGCTCGACAACGACGCCCTCGTCTTCGGCATCGTGCTGCTGGCGGCGGGGCTCTGCTTCAAGATCGCCGCGGCACCGTTCCACGTCTGGACGCCCGACGTCTACGAGGGCTCGCCGACGCCGATCACCGCCTTCCTCTCGACGGCGTCGAAGGCCGCGGCCTTCGCCATGTTCGCGCGCATCTTCTACGTGGCCCTGCCGCACTTCCGGCTCGACTGGAGCGCGGTGCTCGCCACCGTGGCGGCGCTGTCGATGATCGTCGGCAACCTCGCGGCCATCACGCAGAACAACATCAAGCGGATGCTGGCCTACTCGTCCATCGGTCATGCCGGCTACGTGCTGCTCGGCATCATCGGCATGAGCGGGATGGCGTTGCGCGGGGTGCTGATCTACTCCGTCGTCTACATCTTCGCCACGCTCGGCATCTGGGCGGTCGTCCTCCGCCTCAAGCAGCACCAGTACGCCGGCGAGATGATCGACGACTTCGAAGGGTTGTCGCGGCGCGCGCCGTTCGCCGCCTTCGCCATGGTCATGTTCCTCCTCTCGCTCGGCGGCATCCCGCCGACGGCCGGCTTCATCGGCAAGTACTTCCTCTTCTTCTCGGCCATGGAAGCGGGCTACACCTGGCTGGCCGTGATCGCCGTGCTGATGTCGGCCGTTTCGATGTTCTACTATCTGCGCATCGTCGTGGCGATGTACCTCCGCGAGGGGAGTGAGGCGGCGGTGGGGACGAGCGGCACGCTCCGTTTCGTCGTCGCCCTCTGCCTGCTCGTGACGCTGTTCTTCGGCGTCATGCCGAAGCAGCTCATCCGGCAGGTCGAGCTCTCGTCGAGCGGGGTCGTCTCACGCGCGACGGCGCTACCGAATGCCCGAAGATAACGACCAGAAGAAGCGCGGTGAAATGAAGCAGCTCCTGGAGGCATCCGCCATCGGGTGGATGTTTCCTCTGGCCATCGGTCTCGGATTTCTCTGGGGCTGGGGGATGGACAAGCTGTTCGGCACCGCTCCCTGGCTGACGTGGATCTTCACCGGCTTCGGAGTCATCGCCGCCTTCGTCAATCTGTTCCGCATGGCCGGCAGGAATGACGTCTGAGGACGCGACGCGGCCGGTCATCCGCCGCATCCTCCGGACGAGTCTGGCGGCGTATGTGGTTTTCGCCATTTACACCACGTTTTCGGGCGGTTTTCGGGGTTTCATCGGATTGACTTGCAGTGCAGCCGTGACTATGATCAGCTTCCTTTGGCTGGAGGAGATCGTTGAGACCGTCCTTCAGCCATCGGCACACCTGCACGCTCGAAGGCTGACGCTGCGCACCCTGGCGCGCTTCGCTCTTCTGGGTGTGGCTCTCACGGTCACAATCGTCGTCGCTCGTTTCAATGCTTTGAGTGTGTTGCTCGGGTTCTCGGTTGTCGTCGTGGGAATCATGGGTGAAGCTCTGTATTCAATCTGGAGAAGCTTCTCCGCAAAAAGGTAGCGAATCGGGATCGATGGAACACGAACATTCAATCCTCTACGAGCCGGTCAACCACCTCTGGAAGCCGATTTTCGGCTTCGACATCCCGGACCACGTCATCATGGCGTTGTTCGTCCTGCTGCTGAGCTGCATCATCTTCCCGCTCGCCACCCGGCGCATCAGCAAGGACAACCCGGGCGGCTTTCAGCAGTTCCTCGAGCTGATCGTCGGCGGCCTGCGCGATCTCCTCAAGGACATCGTCGGTCCGCACTCCGAAAAGTACCTCTACATCGTCGGCGCGTTCGCCACGTTCATCTTCATGTCGAACCTCTGCGGGCTCTTCTACTTCCTGCAGCCGCCGACCGGCAACGTCAATACGACCTTCGGCCTCTCGCTGACGGCCTTCCTCTATTACAACTGGCAGGGCATCCGGGCGCAGGGCCTCGGCCACTATCTCGCGCACTTCGGCGGACCGGTCTGGTGGCTCTCCCCGTTCATGTTCGTCATCGAGATCATCGGCCACTTCGCGCGCATCCTGTCGCTCGGCATGCGCTTGTTCGGCAACATCTTCGGTGAGCACACCGCCACCGGGATCTTCATGGGAATGCTGCCCTTCGTGGTCCCCTGGCCGATGATGGGCCTCGGCATCTTCGGCGCGTTCCTGCAGACATTCGTCTTCATCATGCTGACGATGGTGTACATCGGTGGCGCCGTCACAGCAGAAGAACACTGATTTCAGAAAGCTCAAAAGCTTCGGTTCAACAATTAAGGAGGAGAATTCAAGTGACTAAGAAAATCATCATCATGACTGCCGTGCTGGCGCTCATGGCCGTCGCCGGCTTCGCGCAGGGCGAGACCGCGACGACCACGACCACCACGAGCAATGGCGTGGCCTGGGGCCCGCTCGCCGCCGCGTTCGTTCTCGGCCTTGCCGCTGCTGCCGGTGCCATCGGCCAGTCCCGCGCCATCGTCGCGGCCTGCGAAGGCATCGCCCGCAACCCCGGCGCCGCCGGCCCGATCCGTCTCGCGATGATCATCGGTCTCGCGCTCATCGAGTCGCTCGTCATCTACGCGCTCATCATCGCGTTCATCATCCAGACCCGCTAAAGCGCTCGCACCCGCGCGCAACAGAAAGCCCGGCTTCAGGCCGGGCTTTTCTGTCTCCGGGGCCGGCCACTCAGAGCCTGAGCGTCATGTGAATCTCGGCGAGGCGCCGGCCGTGCGACGTGATCGCTTCCTCCTGACGCCCCCACTCGGCGAACCCCATCCTCACGTAGAGCCGCTGCGCGGTTACGGCGTCCTCGTTCACGCAGAGGTCGAGGTAGTCGACGCCCGGCCAACCGCGCGCGTGCTCGATGGCGGCCGAGACGAGCTGGCCGGCGAAGCCCCGGCCCCGGTAATCCGGCCCCACGTAGACGTTGAACAGCCGCGCACGATGCTCGTATCGGCGGTTGCGCTGCCGTGCCAGGATGGCCATGCCGATGAGCGGCCGTGCGCTGCCCGGTTCCGAGGAGTCATCCGGTGGCGCCTCGATGCCGAAGGTGGCGCTGCTGTCCTCACCGAACGTAGCGGCGGCCGCCGGAACCGTGATGGTCTCGATCTCGTGCCGCGGCACGCTGTCGTCCCACTGCTCGATGAGCATCCGCTGCCGCAACTGCACGTACCGCGGCGCATCGCCAGGCCGAAGACGGAAGACGGGTGAAGGCATCCGCGGAGTGTAGCGTTTGAGGCGCCGCTTCCCCTTCACTTCCCGCGAAGTCCGGCGAAACCAAATTCACTTCCGGCGAAGTCAAATTGAGGTCCCCGGCAAGTAAATTCATTACCCGCGGAAGGAAATTGACCTCCGACGCAAGCATCGTCCTTGGCCGCGCAACCAAATTGACTGCCGGCGAAAGCAACGTCCCTGGCCGCGCAACCAACTTGATTTCCGGCGAAAGCAACGTCCCTGGCCGCGCAACCAAGTTGATTTCCGGCGCAAGCAACGTTCCTTGGCCGCGCAACCAAAACGACTTCCGACGACCCCAATTTGGCTTCCGGTGCAGGCAACTTCCCTTTCGCGTGAAATCAACTTGATTTCCGACGAAGTCAAATTGACTTCCGGCGCAAGCAACTTCCTTTCGCGTGCAATCAGTTTGACTCCCGACGAAGTCAAACCGACTTCCAGTGCAAGCAACTCGGCTGCGGCCTACACGCCGAAGGCGTGTCGTACATTAGCCGGTGGCAAGTGCCGAAGGCACGCCGCCACCGGTATCGGTTGCAAGCAGAGATGCACCCCGGAGGGGTGCCGGACGATTTGCGCCGCCATCCAGACGCGACCCTACCGGGGTCGAGGAGGAGGGCGGACTCTTTCCTGTGGCG
>DASWMP010000126.1:0-8634 GCA_036399695.1 Thermoanaerobaculia bacterium
GCTCTGGTACACGTATAGAAGAGCGGTGGCTTTGCCACCGCACTCCGAGATCACTTCTTCAACTTCGCGATGTTCGCTTCCACTTCTTTCTGCGCCGCGTTGAACGCCGCGGCCGGGGTCGACGACTTCTTCACGATGGCATTCATGGCCGTCGTCACCGGCGACCACATCATCGTCATCTCCGGGACGTTCGGCATCGGAACGCCGGTATCGAGCTGGGTGCGGAAGGCCTTCAGCACCGGGTTGGCCGCGACCTGCGGGTCGTTGTAGACGGCGCGGTTGGCCGGCTGCTGGCTTCCCTCGAGGGCCATGATCTTCGCGGCAGGCGTGTCCGTCAGGTACTTGGCAAACTCGAACGCCGCGTCCTTCTTCTTCGACGGCGCGGCGATGTAGACGCCTTCCACCGAGATCCACGGCCGCATCGGCTTGCCGCCGGCTTCGTCGATCGTCGGCAGCGGGGCGAGAGCCCACTGAATCTTCGGCGAGACCTCTTCGAGGAACCAGGGGCCGCTGAAGACGATGGCCGCTTTGCCCTCGTTGAAGAGGGAGGTCACGAGCGCCGTGGAGGGCTCGAGCGGAACGATCTTGTCCGTGCTCATCCACTTCATCATCAGGTCGGTGGCTTTGACGTTCGCCGCGTTGTTGACGATCGGTTTGCCGGCCGCGTTGAAGACGCCGCCGCCGAAGCCGTTGAACAACATCGCGTGGTAGTAGACGTTCGGGTACCAGTAAGCGAGCCCGAACTGGCCGGAGCCGGCCTTCGTGAGCGACTTCGCCACCTTCACCAGCTCGCCGGTGGTCTTCGGCGGCGTCTTCACGAGGGCCTTGTTGTAGACCATCGTGATGACCTTGTAGTTCAGCGGCAGGCCGTACACGGTCTTGCGGTACGTCATGGCCTGCATGGTCGACGGGATGTAGCGGTCGGTCAGCTTCTTGTCGAGGTAGAAGTCGATCGGCTCGATGGTGTTTCCGGCCGCGACCCAGCCGCCGAGGCGGTCCTGCGCGTAGATGAAGACGTCCGGTCCCTTGCCGCGCGGCACGGCGGCGGTGATCTTGTCGGCGAAGGCGTCGTACGGCACGGCCAGCGCCGAGACCTTCACGTTCTTCTGGCTGGCGTTGTAGTTCGCCACGACCTTCTCGAACGCGGTCTTCTCGCCGCCTCGATAGGCGTGCCAGACCACGACCTCCGTCTGCGCGGACAGCAGGGTGGGAAACAACAGTGCAGCGACGAGCAACAGCGTTTTCTTCATAGACGGATCTCCGTTGCGGCATCGAAGAGATGGAGCGACTCGAGCTCGATCAGGAGCTCGATGGTCTCGCCGATGCGCGGTGTGTTGTGCGAATCGAAAGTGGCGACGAGCAGGTCGTCGCCGACGCGGACGTGCACGATGGCCTGGTGGCCGATCGGTTCGACGATCTCGACGAGGCCGGTGAGCCGCCCGGTGGTCCCCCGCCCTGTCTTCCCGCTCTCGAGGATGTTCTCCGGACGGATGCCGACCTTCAGCTTGCGTCCGTCGTCGAGCGGCCGTGGGAGCGGCAGCGAATACTTCCCGGCGTCGAGCGTGCCGTTGCGGACCGTCGCCTCGACGAAGTTCATCGGCGGCGTGCCGATGAACTGGGCCACGAAGACGTTCGCCGGCTTGTCGTAGACGTCGAGTGGCGTGCCGACCTGCTGGATTTTGCCGGCGTTCATGACGGCGATGCGGTGGCCCATCGTCATCGCTTCGACCTGATCGTGCGTGACGTAAACGGTCGTGGTCCGCAGGCGCTGCTGCAGCTTCGTGATCTCGGCGCGCGTCTGCACGCGCAGCTTGGCGTCGAGATTCGAGAGCGGCTCGTCGAAAAGGAAGACTGACGGATCGCGCACGATGGCGCGGGCGACGGCGACGCGCTGGCGCTGCCCGCCCGAGAGCTGCTTCGGCTTGCGGTCGAGCAGGTGCGTGATGCCGAGCGTCTCGGAGGCCGAGGCGACGCGTCCGGCCATCTCCTCTTTCGGCATCTTCCGGATCTTCAGGCTGAACTCGATGTTCTCCCGCACCGTCATGTGCGGATAGAGCGCGTAGCTCTGGAAGACCATGGCCACGTCGCGGTCCTTCGGCTGCAGGTCGTTCACGACGCGGTCGCCGATGCTGACTTCGCCGTCGGTGATCTCCTCGAGCCCGGCGATCATCCGCAGCGCGGTCGACTTGCCGCAGCCCGAAGGGCCGACCAGGACCATGAACTCGTGGTCCTTGATGTCGAGGTTGAAGTTCTCGATTACCGAGACCGTGCCGTAGCGTTTTGCAACGTTGTTGAAGGTGACTTCGGCCATTCACTCCCTCGAATTCAGTTGGCGGTTGGCGGAAGGTCGGTGCCCGCCGCCGGCTGCTGCCTTCTGCGTCAATCAATGATCGGTGCCACTGCCTACCGCCGACTGCCTACTGCCTGCCGCCTCTATGATCCGTGCCTGTTTGCCACTGACGCTCGTGCGGATCTCGCCGTTCGTGACCGGGAGGGTCTCGCCGGTCCAGGAGTCGCGGACAGTAGTCACGCTGCCCCAGCGGGCCGGGAGCGGGAAGACCAGCTCGGCCGGTTCGCTGCCGCGGTTCACCGCCACAATGACTTCGTCATCGTTGTAGGTTTGGGAGAAGGCCAGGAGATCGCCGGTCGTCGAGAGCGCCGTGTGCACGCCGCGGGCGAGCGCGGGATGCGCTTTGCGGATGGCGATGAGCTTCCGGTAGTCGTCGCGCAGCGTTTCGTTGCGCGGCTGACCGGCGCCGGGGTTGATGGCTTTCGCCCCCCACGGCATGTCGCTCCGGTTGTCCGGCCAGTCGCCGCCCGGACGGGCCACTTCTTCGCCGTAATAGATGGTCGGCAGGCCGGCACTCGTGAATTGCAGGAGCGCGGCAAGACGAAACAGCTCGACGTCTCCGCCGAGCTGGAAGAGCGCTCCCTGCACGTCGTGCGACGACAGAAAATGCGAGAGCAGATAGCCGCTGCGTACCTTCTCGCGCGCCTTCAGATAGCGGTCGTAGGCAACGGTGCGGCCGCGTCCCTGCAGCCAGCCGAGCGTGCTCCCCTGGCACGAAAAGTCGAAGCCGCCGTCCCTCTCGTCGCCGGCGAACCAGGGATCGAGCGACTGCGCGTCGCCTCCCCACACTTCGCCGAGGAGGAAGAAGTCCTTGCCGACTTCCTCGTCCAGACGGCGCCGGTGCTCCTGCCAGAAGTCGTGAGTCACATGCTTGACGGTGTCGAGGCGGAAACCGTCGAGCCCCACCCGTTTCGCCAACGCCAACTGGGCATCGATCAAATACTTCCGTACCTCGGGCAGCTCGGTCTTGAAGTCCGGCAGCCCCGAGACGCAGCTCGTGATGTCGTCATTGCCGCAGGTGCTCGTCTCATTCGAGCGCAACCAGCTCTTCGTCGCCGGATCCGTGAGATAGCGGGAGTTGTAGCCGGCGTGGTTGTAGACCACGTCGAGCAGCACGCGGATGCCGCGCGCGTGGGCGTCGTCGACCAGCGCCTTCAGCTCCGCCTCCGTGCCGAAGCGCGGGTCCATCTTCGTGAAATCGTCCGCCCAGTAGCCGTGGTAGGCCCAGTCGGGGAAACCGGCGCCGGTCACGAAGCCGTCGATGTTGTCGACGACCGGCGTGATCCAGAGCGCGGTCACGCCGAGGGCGGCGATCTCATCGAGCTGCTGCCGGAGTCCGGCCAGGTCACCGCCGTGGAACGTCCCTTTGGCCTTCATGTCGACGGCGGCATTGTTGGCCGTGCTGCCATCGGCGAAGCGGTCCAGGACCACGAAGTAAAGGACCGATTCCTCCCACGGCGCGAAGCTTGGCGGCGGAGGAACGATGGCGGCCGGAAACGCCGCGGGAGGGGGAACAGAAGTAACTGGAGGGGCTGTCGCACTGGCGCAGCCGATCAGGAGCAGAGCTGTTAATGCTGCTGCAAGAATGAGTTTCATCGAACCGAACCCGGCGGATGGTAGCAGAACAGGACGTGGATTTCTTTACTTAGAGCGGGACGTGGGCCGCCGCTGACAACCAGCCGCCGAGAACCTCGCCGATCACCACCGCGAGGACGTCGACGTAGAGGATGCCGGTGGCAGCCATCGTCGAACGGATTCTCACCGTTCCCCAGACCATTGGAAAGAGGAAAAGTGGCCCGAGCAGTCCCCAGCCGGCGCGCATCCAGAAAAAGATGTCGCGGGCGGCGGCGCTGTCCATCACTACGAGCGAAACGGTCACGACCAGGATCTTGACGATCGTGGTAACGAGGGTGGCGATCGAGAGGCGCTTGAGCGGATCGATGGACATGCCGCGCACGACGAGATACCAGTGACCGAGGAGCATCGCCAGGTTCACGCTGCCGAGGAGGGCGATGCTCGCCAGCGCGCCGACGACCGACCAGGCGAAGTGCTTCGGATGGACGGCCGCGTCGTACGCGAGGATGGCCGCGGCGAGATAGTTCGCGCCCAGCAGCGCCGCCGGGATCTTGAAAATGGCCCGTTTGGGATAGCGCAGCGTGAACCAGATGACGACCGTCAGCCCGGCGGCGATGCCGTCGGCGAGCGCAAGATCGCGCCGGTGCGCCAGCCAGTGCGCCGCCGCGGCGCAGAGCGTGAGCGCGCCGCTGGTGAGGAAGATCAGGCGATAGAACTTGGCGCCGGCGTTACGCCGCCCGACGAGCGGAAGAAAGAGGTAGAGGCCCGCCGCCAGGTTGATGAGAAAGAGCGCCAGGAGCATTCAGCGCCCACCTGTCCGCAGAGAGCCGATGGGACCGATAGGACAGATCGGACCTGTAGGAGAAAAAAGCACCCGAGTGCGAAGCTCGTCGGTCCTATAGGTCCCATCTGTCCTCTTGGTCCTATCGGCTCCCCCACTCACCGCACGACCTCACTGGCGCGCACCAGCCGGAAGCCCTTTGCGCGCAGTGCCGGCAACTCCTGCGCGAGCACCCGCACCGTCACCTCATACGGATGCCCGATCCCGATGGCAATCCCATGCCGCGACGCCGCATCCGCCAGCTCGTGCACCTGCCGTCGCACGGCGGCCTCCGTGGCCACGTCGTCGAGAAACACGTGGCGGGACGCCGTGCGCACGTTCAGCTCCCGGGCGATCGTCGAAGCCACCGAACCGCCGGTCGTCCGCGAATCGATAAAGTACATCCCCTCGGGCAGCGCGCCCAGCACCGTCGACATCACCCGCCGGTCCGTCGTGGCCCGCGAGCCCATGTGGTTGTTCACGCCGCGTGCGTGCGGGATCGACTGGACGTTGGCAAGCGTGAGCCGCGCGATCTCCTCGTCTCCCATCGACGTCAGGATCGCGTTCGCACCCGGTGATGCCTTCCCCTGCGGCTCCATCGGCAGATGACACAGCACCTCGAACCCGCCGGCCGCCAGCTTCTCGGCGACGGCGGTGGCCCGGTTGCCGTTCGGCAGCACCGCGCAGTTCACGTTCGGGTCGAGGGCCATGACGCGGTCGAGCGGCTGACCGTCGAAGCCCAGGTCGTCGATGATGAGGACGATCTCGCCGGCGCCGGTCGAGCCACCCGTGCCGGTCGCCGAGGCGCGCGCCGTCCGCTGCTTTTTTTTCTTCGTGACCTTCGGCAGCGCCGGCTCTTCGGCCACGTCCGCGGCGGCGGCAGGCTTTGGAGCGTCCGTACGCCGGAACTCCTCCCACGCCTGCTGCGGCGTCTCACCGCCGTTCCAGGTGTTCCAGAGGAAGAAGATCGCCAGCCCGAGCAACGGCAACAGCATCAGTGCCGCGATCTTGCGAAAAGGAGAAGTGCGCGTCCCGTCCCGTCCATCCATGCGCAGCACGATTGTGCCACAGATTAGTTGGGCAGTTGGCGGTTGGGCGGAGGAGGAGACGACGCGATGCGTGCGCGTCATCGGGCTATCGACTCGGTCGCCCGGTGGTTCATCCACCGCCCAACCGCCAACCGCCAACTGCCCAACTACCCCTCCGCGGCCACGATCTCGCCGACGACCACGCATTCGAGCGGGACGCCGTCGATCTCCTCCGGCAGCGCGCTGGCAACGGCCTCGTTGCGCACGTAGGCGCGGACGACGTTGTCCCCGATGCCGAAGCCCTGGACCCCCTCGATCTCCGAGAAGGCGGCTTTGGCGGCCGACTTCGCGGCCCGCAGCTCGTCCATGTCCATCAGTGCATTCTCACGCAATCTCTGCGCCGAAGCGGCGCAGCACGAGATCGATCTGATTGCAGTACGTCAGCCCCTGCGCCACCGCCACGACGAGCCCCACGGCGCGGCGCGTGACCGCATCGACGACCAGCGAGCCGGAATCGCCGCGATCGGCAAACCAGCCGTTGACGCCCGTGACCGCGAGCTGATCCTCAAAGTATGCGATCTGACTACCGTAACGCACCGGAATGTCGGCCGCCACGTCCGTGATGACGCCGAGCGTGTGCAGCGTCGTGCGGCCGTACTTGCGCACCGACTGGTAGATGGCCGGCGAGGAGATCGGCGCGACGATGGGACCGATCTGCTTGAGGTCGGGCGTGACGGACGCGGGATCGAGCAGCTCGGCGATCGCGGCGTCGAAGAAGTTTTTGGTCCCGCCGAACTGCAGCGGCTCGAAGTCCGACAGCACGGCGATTTCGTTCACGGGGCGGCGTCCGCCGTCGAGTGCCGCCGGCTGGATGACGCGATCGCCGATCCGCCCCTGGTTCACGTTCGCCAGGATGTGGTTGTTCGAGAGGATGAACTTCCGCCCCGGGCGGCTCGGGAGCGTCACGAGGCAGCCGAGCGTGCCGGCCGAGACGTTGACGTGACCGACAGACACGCCGCACGGCACCGCCGCCGCCGAGATGTCGCCGACGGCGATGACGTCCGTCGGCATTCCGTTGATCTCCTCCGGCACCCGCTCGGCCTCGGTGAGCATGCGCTTGGGGACTTTCGCTTTGACGTAGACCCGGACGGCCAGGTCGTCGAGCGCGGCGCCGGAGGTGATCTTCGCCCCGTAGCCGAGACCGCGGATGTTCCCTTCGAGTGGCAGCGACGCGATCCGTGAGACCGGCCCTTCCGGCGGCCGGCCGCTCTCCAGCGAAGCCGCCGAAACCCCACCCTTCCGCCGCGTGCTTCCGCGGCGCACACCGCGGGTTCGCGGCAGGTCGTCCGCGGCGGCGGCCATCGCCGGGAACATGGTGCTGAGCAGGTCGTCCTTGTACAGCCGCGCGGTCTGGCGCGTCTCGTCGCTGGCTACGATCGTCATCAGGGGCTTCCTCCGCGGAACGATGGGACCTATGGGACCCATGGAGATCCCGACTGATAGGAGGGCCGCGAGAGCGGTTCTTTCCTACCTCCCGCCCTGGCATTTCCCGGCCGGCCGCTCAGGAGCCGGACAGACAAGAGTGTCTGTCCCACATCAGGACAAGCCAACGTGGGACAGACACTCTTGTCTGTCCTCCCCGGTATGGGGCGGGGGAAAACAAAAGGGCCGGCTTGGCAGCCGGCCCTCGTACTTTCAACAGGTCGTGATGCGGTCGTTTACGCGACCATTGCCAGTTCTTTCGACGGCACCTTGAACGACGCTACCTTCTTCCCCGGCTGGGCGCCGAAGAGCTGGAGGGCGCGGTTCAGGATGAGGTCGTCCTTCGGCTTCTGACCGGCTTCGGTCTCGAGCGCCTGGGACGTCAGGTCGACCAGGACGTCGGGCTTCACGCCCGTTTCCTTGATGGCTTTGAGGTCGGGCGTCGTGTAGTGGGCGACCGTCATCTGGACGCCGCCGCCGCTCGGGAGCGGGATGAAGCGCTGGACGATGGCGCGGCCGTACGTCGTGCCACCGACCACCTTCCCGCGGTTGTTGCCACGAATGGCCGCCGCGAACACCTCGGCGCCGGAAGCGCTCGAAAGGTCCGTCAGCACCTGCACCTCGCCGTCGTACGACGTGGCGCGGTCGGCCTGCCAGCGCTTCGCTTCGACCTTGCGGCCTTCGAGAGCCGTGATCAGGCCGCTCGTCAGCAGTTCGTCGGCCGAGGCGATGGCCTGTTCGATATCGCCACCGGCGTTGCCGCGGAGGTCGACGATCAGCTTGCGGACGTTGCGCTTGTGGACGTCCTCGAGGGCGCTCTTGAACTGCGCCGCCGTCCCCTTCTCGAAGAACGGCACCTTGACGTACGCCACGCCGGAGATGGTGTTCGTCTCGAGCGTCAGCGGGTGGAACGTCGCGGTCTCGATCTTGATGTTCTCGCGCTTGGTCTGGCCGCCGCGGAGGATCTGCAGCGTTACCGGCGAAGCAGCCGCGATCGCGCTGCGGATCTGCCAGATGGCCATCTTCTGCGTCGGCTGGCCGTTGATCTTCTCGATGAAGTCGCCACGCTCGACGCCAGCCTTGGCGGCCGGCGAGCCCGGGATCGCCGAGACGGCGTAGGCGTAGCCGAAGCGTTTCGAGATCACGAGGCCGACGCCGTTGTCCTCCACGTCGACGAAGTTCTTGTACGACGGCATCTGCGCCGGCGGTACGTAGTAGCTGAACTCGTCGATGGCGTCGGTCACGCCCGTGAAGGCGCCTTCCATGAGCTGGTCGGAGCCGACCGATTCGACGTAGTTGCTCCGCACCAGGTCGAACACCTCCGAAAAGATGCTCAGGTAGCGGAAGACATTGTTACGGGGAGTGCCCTGCCCGAAGAG
>DASWMP010000127.1:0-4018 GCA_036399695.1 Thermoanaerobaculia bacterium
TGCTACACGTGTACAAGAGCGGTGGCGTTCACCACCGCACTCCGAGATCGGGTTTACCGGCGCTTGCCTTTGCCCGGAGGGCCGCCACGGTCATCGCGCTTGGTGAAGCGCGAAAACGCGGACGGCCGTCCCGCGGACGGCCGGGCCGGCCCGCCGCGATCGCGGTCGCCGAAGGACGGCCGTGTTGTCGGGCGTGCGTAGCCGCCGCCGCGCGGGGGCGGTCCGGACGGACGGCGTGTGTCGCTGCGGAAATCGCGCGTGTCGCGCGGAGGGCGGTCATCGCGTTGCGGGCGTGTATCCCGCGGCGGACGATCGTCGCGAGCGGGGCGATCATCGCGCACCGGACGCTCGGAGCGCTGGTACGGACGGTACTCCCGCACCGGCGGACGCGTGTCCCGCGACGGACGGTCATCGCGCGAAGGACGATCGTCCCGCTGCGGACGGTCGTCCCCGTCGTACTCGCGCCGCGGCGGACGCGCATCCTCCCCCGGTCCGGCCACGCGCATGTTCACCGGCCGGCCGCGGAACTTGGCGCGGCCCACCTTCTCGAGCACGGTGTCGACGTGTCGCGCGGGAATGGAGACGTACGTGACTTCCTCGCGGATGTCGATCGGGCCGATGTCGCGGCCGGAAATGTCTGCTTCGTTGGCGATCGAGCCGACGACGTCGGCCGGACGGATGCCGTCGCGCTTGCCCACGGCCATCGACAGGCGCACCTTCGCTTCGCCGTCGCCCGCATCGCTGCCGCTCCGGTCGCGACGCTCGGAAGGACGGTCGGAAGGAGGCCCGCTGCGGAACGGTGCGGGCGGACGCGAGTAGCTCGACCCCGCCGGGGCGGGCGCATGCACGGGCTCCGGCTCGGCGCGCAACGGACGGGTGGCGCTGGCCATCCGGGCCGCTGCCGCCGCGATCTCCGCCATGTCGTGCTGCCCTTCGCCCGCGAGCTGCTCGACGAGTTCGAGATGCATGTCGAGGTCGCCGGCCTGCAGCTCCTTGCGCAGCGCGTCCTTGAACAACGCCACGCGCGCGGCAGCCACGTCGGCGCGCGTCGGCATCTTCATCGGCTTGATCGGCATGCCGGTGTAGCGCTCGATCTCCCGCATCATCCGCCGCTCGCGCGGCGTGATGAAGAGCGTGGCCATGCCGGTGCGTCCCGCGCGGCCGGTGCGGCCGATGCGATGGACGTACGCTTCGACGTCGTACGGGATGTCGTAGTTGATGACGTGCGAGATCTGCTCGACGTCGAGGCCGCGGGCGGCCACGTCCGTGGCCACGACGATCTCGACCGAGCCGGCGCGCAGCCTGCGAATGACGCTCTCACGCAGCGACTGGGTCATGTCGCCATGCATCGCCTCCGCCGCGAAGCCGCGCCCTTCCAGCTTCTCCGCCAGCTCCGCGGAGCCGTTCTTGGTGCGGCGGAAGATCAGCACCGCGTCGTGCGGCTCGAGCTCCAGGATCTGCGTCAGCACTTCGAGCTTCTGCGATTCGGCGACGTTGAGGAACCGCTGCTCGATGGCCGGCGCGGTCATGGTCTTGTGCTCGATCTCGATGCGCGTCGGTGCGTTCAGGTACCGCTGCGCGATGCGCATGACTTCGTCGGGCATGGTGGCGGAGAAGAGGGCGGTCTGCCGCTCTTTCGGCGCGCTGCCGAGGATGCGCTCGATGTCGTCGATGAAGCCCATCTTCAGCATCTCGTCGGCTTCGTCGAGGACGATCATCTTGACGTTGCTCAGGTCGAGGCTGCCGCGATCGAGGTGGTCGATCAAACGTCCGGGTGTCCCGACGACGATCTGTGCCCCCCGCTCGAGCCGCTTGAGCTGATGGAGAATCGGCGCGCCGCCATACACCGGCAGCACGGCAATGGTCCCCAATGCCTTGGCATACGAATGGAACGCGTCCGCGACCTGCATGGCCAGCTCGCGCGTCGGCGCAAGGACCAGCGCCTGGGTCTTCTTCGACGCGGGATCGATCTGCTGCAAGATCGGCAGCGCGAACGCCGCGGTCTTCCCGGTCCCTGTCTGCGCCTGCCCAACGAGATCCCTTGCCTGAAGCAGTACGGGGATGGTCCGCTCCTGAATGGGCGTCGGCGCTTCGTATCCGAGCTCGGTCAGCGTTCCAACGATGGCTTCGGAGAGGCCCAGCTCGGCAAATGTCAATGATGTGCGTGTATCGGCGTTGTCTTCACTACTCATACGTCCCCCATCATTGCACGTAAGTTGCCTCACCTGCTCGTGTGGGGGGTACAGGGATACCGGACGAGGGCGCCTCCGGCGGGCGGCCACGGGCCGCAGCGCTGGTTGGCCAAGCCGCCGTCGACCCTGCTTACTAACGTGTTGATCGCGATAACCACCGCGCAGCCTATGGAAACAAGCGGTGCGGCCCGTGGCCGCCCGCCGGAGGCGCCCCCCGGTCGGTTATCCCCGTACACCTCACTCGGGACGGGCGAAGTAGTAGCCCTGAGCGTAGCGGGCGCCGATATCGGTGGCGGCCTGGGACGTGGCGGCTGTTTCGATCCCTTCCAGGACCACTTCGCAGTCGAAGTCGTGGGCCAGAGACAGGATGTTGCGGATGATCTTCTGGCGGGACGAATTCTTCTCGAAGTCCGTGCCGAACTCCTGGCTGATCTTCAGATAGCGCGGCTGGATCCGGTCGATCCGCTCCAGGTGGCTGTACGAGATGCCGACGTCGTCCAGGGCGAACGTCACGCCGAGGGCGCGGAGCTCCTCGATCGTCGACATCACCGACTCGCCGCTGCCGAGCTTCTCCTGCTCCGTGATCTCCAGCACGATGTTCGACAGCGGGACGCCGCCGTCGTTCGCTTCCTTCACCAGCGTGCGGGACAGCTTGTCGCCGTCCGAGAGCACGTGCGGGTGGATATTGACGAAGATCTTCGAATTTTCCGGCAGCGCGTGCGCCTGGCGCATCGTGCGGCGGAGGCACGCCAGCTCCAGCTCGTCCGTGCGGCCGCGCAGGCGGGCGTACTCGAACATGAAACAGGGATCGTAGAAGGGCAGCGCCGCTTCGCGATAACGGGCCAGCGATTCGAACCCGTGGCCGGCCTTGTCCGGATGGGCCAGGTCGACGATTGCCTGGAAGGCGGGGGAGAGGCGCGTGCTGTCGATCAGCTCGTCGAGCGTCGGGATGTGCAGCACCCCGCCGTCGCCGAGCCCGCTGCACTGGCCGACCGACAGCCGGAGCTGGGCGTCGTCGAACGGCCGCGGCAGGACCTCTGTGGCCCCGCGACGCAGCGCTTCCGCCGACAGCTTCGGCGAAACCTCGTCTCCGGTCACGACGATGCGGCACTGAGGCGCAGCTCGGCGGGCATCGGCGACGACGTCCAAACCTTCGAACGAGAAAGGACCGGAGATGCCGACGTCCGTCACCATCGACGCCACCGGGATACGCGTCATGATGAGGTTGCCGAGCACCGCGTCGCAGCCGGTGAGCACCAGGCGGCCGGCTGAGGCCAGCGCGTTGGCGGCTCGCGTCGCGGCGTCGCGATCGCGGTCAAGGACGAGCACCGTCTCGAGATCCATCAAGTTATTAGGCATTGTGATTCTCTTCTTTCGCGAGATCAATGCCGAAGTTCGTTTTGGACGTTTGCCATTGTTTACAAAGAGTTAGCTGCAGCGGACTTGGCAGTCGGGAATGGTTGGCCGTCTGTTACAGGTGACGATTGGCGCGAATCTGGCGACACTCTTTTCCATGGCACGTGGATGGGAAAGCAAGTCAGTCGAATCGCAGATCGCAGACCGTAACGAACGCCCGCAGAAGCGCGAAAAGTGGTCATCCGAGCAGATGGACACCGCCCGGAAGCGGGAGTCGCTGGAGCTGTCGCGCACGCGCATCCAGCGCGAGCTCGCCGAAACGAGCTCACCGGCCAGACGAAAGGCGCTCGAAGCGGCCCTGGCGCACCTGGACGACGAGTTGCGAAGGTTCTGAGCTGACCGACACCTGTCTTGGAGTGCGGTGGCGAACGCCACCGCTCTGCTACACGTGTACAAGAGCGGTGGCGTTC
>DASWMP010000128.1:0-33209 GCA_036399695.1 Thermoanaerobaculia bacterium
ACTTCGGACCCTGACGTCGGCGACACGCGCACGATCACGGCGCCGACCAAGCCTGCGTGGCTGACGCTCGTCGACAACGGCGACGGTACGGCTACGCTCAGCGGCACGCCGACCAACTCTGACGTTGGCGTTCACAACGTGACGCTGGAAGTGAACGACGGCGACGTCACCGTGCAGCAGACGTTTACCGTCACCGTTACGAACACGAACGATGCACCGACGTTCACCTCGTCCGCTGTCACTACCGCGACGGAAGACGTTGCCTACACCTACAACATCACCACCGCCGACGTAGACGTTGGCGACACCCGCACGATCACGGCGCCGACGAAGCCGGCATGGCTGACGCTCACCGACAACGGTGACGGCACCGCGACGCTGACCGGCACGCCGACCAACGCTGACGTTGGCGTCCACAACGTGACGCTCGAAGTAAACGACGGTGACGTTACGGTGCAGCAGATCTTTACGGTCACCGTGGCGAACGCGAATGACGCGCCGGTCTTTACCTCGGTGCCCGTTACTGCCGCCACCGAGGACGCCGCGTACACCTACAACGTGACCACCACGGACGAAGACGCGGGTGACACGCGCACGATCACGGCGACCACGAAGCCGGCATGGCTGACGCTCGTCGACAACGGCGACGGCACGGCGATCCTTAGCGGCACGCCGACCAATGCTGACGTCGGCGTGCACAACGTGACGCTCGAAGTGAACGATGGTGACGCGACGGTGCAGCAGACTTTCACCGTCACCGTCACGAACACGAACGATGCGCCGACGTTCACTTCGTCCGCCGTAACCACCGCGACCGAAGACGTTACCTACACCTACAGCATCATCACCGCCGACGTTGACGTTGGCGATACGCGGACGATCACGGCGCCGACGAAGCCGGCATGGCTGACGTTCACCGATAACGGTGATGGCACCGCGACACTGACCGGCACGCCGACGAATGCCGAGGTGGGCGTCCACAACGTGACGCTGGAAGTGAACGACGGCGACGTGACGGTGCAGCAGATCTTCACCATTACAGTCTCCAACTTGAACGATCCGCCGACCTTCACCTCGACCCCGGTGACAACGGGCGCCGAAGATGTGGCGTACACCTACAACATCACCACCGCGGATATCGACGTCGGTGACACGCGCACGATCACGGCGCCGACGAAGCCGGCATGGCTGACGCTCGTCGACAACGGCGACGGCACCGCAACGCTCACCGGCACGCCGCTCGACGCGAACATCGGGCCGAACAGCGTGACGCTCGAGGTGAACGACGGCGAGGCCACCACTCAGCAGATCTTCACCATCACGGTCGTCAACACGAACGACACGCCGGTGGCGAATCCCGACACCAATACCGCGGTCGAAGACGGCGGTCCGGTGAGTGGCAACGTGCTCACCAACGATACGGACGACGACATCGGCGATGTGCTCAGCGTCTCGGCGGTCAATGGTCTGCCGGCCAACGTCGGTGTCCCGGTCGCCGGCACGTACGGCAGCGTCACGATCAACAGCGATGGCAGCTACACCTATACGATCGACAACGGCTCGCCGGCGGTCCAGGCCCTCGGCACCGCGTCGAGCATGCCGGAACTCTTCAACTACACCGCCACCGACGGCACGGCCTCGGCACCTTCGACGCTGACCGTGACGGTCACCGGCGCGAACGATGCGCCGACCGCCGTCGCCGACACGAACACGCTCACCGAAGACACGGCGTCAGTGAGTGGTAACGTGCTCACCAACGACACCGACGTCGACGGGGTCGACACCAAGTCAGTGACGGAGGTGAACGGCTCCGCCGCCAACGTCGGTGTCTCCGTCGCCGGCACGTACGGCTCGATCAACATCGCCGCCGACGGCTCGTACACGTACACGCTCACCACGACCCTCCCGGCCGTCCAGGCGCTCAGCACCGGCGGCACCCTTACCGACGTCTTCAACTACACGATGGCGGACAGCGGCGCGCTCACGAGCAGCTCGACGCTGACCATCACGATCACCGGCATCAACGACGCGCCGGTCTTCACCTCAGCCAATACTGCCAACGTGCCGGAGAACACGACCGGCAGCATCCCCGTCACTGCCAGTGACGCCGAAGGTGCGACGCCGACCTTCTCGATCATTGGCGGCGCCGATCAGGGCTCGTTCTCCATCACTCCGACGGGCGTGCTGTCGTTCCAGGTCGCGCCGAACTTCGAGGCGCCGACCGATACGGGCACTAACAACGTCTATGAAGTGCAGGTGCAGGCCACCGACGGCACGAATGCTGTGACTCAGACGATCAGTGTCACGGTCACGAACGTCAACGAAGCGCCGGTCAATACCGTGCCGGCAGCGCAGACGACGCTCGAGGACACGAACCGCGTCTACTCCAGCGGCAATGGCAACCAGATCAGCATCAGCGATCCGGACGGCGATGTGACGGTGCAGGTGACTCTCACCGCCAACAACGGCACCCTCTCGACGAACACCGCTGTGGGCCTGGCGTTCACCGTCGGCGACGGTACCGACGATGCGACGATGACGTTCACCGGCACCGTCTCGGTCATCAACGCGCGCCTCAACGGCCTGACCTTCAAGCCGAACCTCAATTACTACAGCGGCAGCCCGAGCACCGACAGCATCACCATCACGACCAACGATCAGGGCAACAGCGGATCCGGCGGCGCGTTGCAGGACACGGATGCCACGTCCATCGACATCGATCCGGTCAACGACAAGCCAACGACCGCCAGCTACACGGTGGCCAACGGCAACCCGCACATCACCCAGTCCGGCATCGGCATCACCATCAGCGCCGCTGATTCGAACGAGCTGAAGGAAGATTCGGCGGATGTCGACGACCACGACCTGTACAGCGAGCTGACGGTGCAGATCGTCGGCGGCAGCCTCAGCCCGGCCAACGCCACGCTGACGCTGATCGACGCGAGCACCGGCGCGTTCTACTTCGAGCCCCCGGGCGGCCTCAGTGGCTCGGGCGCGGCGTCGTTCCAGTACCAGGTGTGCGACAACGGCAGCGTCACTCTCGGCCTCGCGGCCCAGTGCAGCGATCCAGCCACGGTGCAGTTCACCATCACCGGTACCGACACATGGTTCGTTGATGACACCGACGCCGCCGGCTGCGGTGTCACTTGCAACGGCGCGCGCACGAAGCCGCTCGTCGGCCTCAACAACGCCACGCTGGCGGCCCGCGGCACGGGCGACCGCGTCTTCGCCTTCTCCGGCACGTACAACCACGGCTTCACCATGGCGGCGAGCGAGCGGCTCATTGGCCAGGCGGCCACCAGCACGTTCGACGGTCACTTCGGCGTGGTCGTGCCGGCTAACGGTACGCTCGACTCACGTCCGACGATGAGCGGCGCCGCGGTCACGCTGCAGAACACCGTCACGGCTGCCAACAACACGCTCCTGCGCGGTATCACCATCACCTCCGGCGCCAACAAGGGCTACGTCAGCGCCAGCGGCAACACGACGCTGACCGTGCTCGAGTCGTCCGTCAACTCCACCGGCAACATGGCCGTCGACGTCACCGGCGCGACCAACGCCGCAACGTCGATCGCGTTCACGAGCACCACGTCCTCCGGCGGTACGCGCGGCATCAGCCTCGACGGCGTCAACGGCACCTGGTCGCTCGGCAGCGGCGCGCTCAACAACCACACGCAGGGCGCCTTCTACCTGCAGAACGCCAACGCCGCCAACATCACCTACAGCGGCACGATGGCCCCGACGACGGGGCGCGCGGTGCTGATCGGCACGGCTGACGGCAACAGCGCCGTCAACGCCTCGAACGGCCTCGAAGCCGGTGCGAACGTGACGCTCTCGGGCAACATGACGGCCGGCGGCATCGCGGTCTACGAGAGCTCGGGCGGTACGCTGAATCTCCCCGCTGCGAACATGACGTTCAACACCGGTGCGGTCACGGCGATCGAGCTGATCGACAACAACGGCGCCACCGTCAATCTGAACGGTGGCAATCTCACCCTCACGACGACGAACGGCAACGGAATCACGGCGTCACAGGGCGGCACGCTCAACATCACCGGCGCGACGGTGGCCAACACCATCACCACCACCGGCAGCGGCCGCGCCATCGAGGTCACCGGCACCGCCGCCGAGAAGATGAACGGCACGCTGCAGTTCCGCAGCATCAACAAGAGCGGCAGCGGCACGAAGGGTATCTCCGTCAATCACCTCACCGGCTCGTTCAGCGTGAGCGGCGACGGTGCCGACGGCGACACGACGCCCGACAGCTACACCTCGGGCGGCACGATCACCGGCACGACCGAGCGCGGAGCGGAGCTCGTCGAGATCTCCGGCGCCGTCAGCCTCGGCGGCATGACGTTCACCAACGCCACCACCTCGGACGTCGGCACCGTCGCGCAGTGCGGCGGCGATCTGATGAACAACGACAACACGCCGTGCAGCGCTCCGATCCACCTGCAGACGCTGCCCGGCGGCACCACGCTGCACACGGTCGACGTCAACGACACCTCGCACGTTGGCCTCAACGGCTTCCAGGTCACCGGCCTGACGTTGACCAACATCAAGGTCCGCAACGGCGGCGACGATGGCGCGGTCAACGGCGGCGTCCTGATGAAGAACCTTTGGGGCACCGTCACGGTGAGCGGCAGCCAGTTCCTGAACAACACCAACGCGCAGTTCGACGTGACGAACACCAGCGGTACGCTGAACAACTTCACCGTGACGTCGTCCGAGTTCACGGGCCCGAGCACCAACAGCGCGCAGGGCCTGATCTTCTCGAACCGGAACGCCACCATGACGATCAACGTCGGCAACGGCACCGTGGGCGGGCAAAACAACTTCCACGACCACTTCTCGAGCGGCTTCCAGTACGCCGGCTTCGAGAACGGCTCGAACGCCACCATCACCATCAACCGCAACACCTTCTCGAACACCGTCAACGGCATCCTCGTGCAGGTGGCGGGTGTCGGTACGACGTCGAACGCGACGTACACGATCGAGAACAACACCGTCACCACCGGTGCGCTCTCGTCGTCAGCCGCGATCGTTGCTACAGCGACGCAGCAGCACAACCTCGACGGCATCATCCGCGGCAACACCGTCGGCACCAGCGGCGTCCCGGGCTCGGGCGCGGTCTGCGGCGGCGGTTGCAACGGCATCACCGTCGATCACCAGGGCAGCGGAGCAGGCAGCCACGACGTGCAGATCATCGGCAACACCGTTCAGCGCGTCGATTCCAGCGGCATCCGCGCTCTGATCCTCGGGGCGGCCAAAGGCAACATCGTCATCACCGGAAATCTCGTGCGCGAGCCGGATGGCGCCACCTTCTCGGCGATCTACGTCCAGGGTGGTACCGCCGCCGCGAGCACGAGCTGTGTCACGGCAACGATCGGCGGGACCGTGACGCCGGGTGGTTATCCGAGCCAGACGCCGGACGCCAGGAACCAGATCATCGGTGCGTGGGATCCTCTGGGCTTCCAGTCCGAGATCTTCGTCTGGCGCAAGGGCGGCACGTTCAACATCCCGGGCCTCGTCGGAGCAGCCGACGCCTGGATCGGCGCGCGCAACGACATCGGCGACGCGACCGGTCCGGATGTGACGATCAGCGGCACGCCGTTCGGCAGCGCTGCGAGCTGCCCGTAGGACGATCGATACACCCTCATCGAACACCGACAGGCGCCGCAAGGCGCCTGTTTCGTTTGTGGTGGTTAATGGCGTAAGTAGGGAAGCCACAAATGTGACTGTGTGCGATACTCTTAGCCGGTCCCGGTCCAAGGTCCCACAATCCCAACAATCTGGTGGAAGTACTGGAAGGAGGTACTCATGGCAGAACCTTTCCTGGCAGAAATCAGGATCATGTCATTCAACTTCCCCCCTAAAGGGTGGGCATTCTGTAACGGCCAATTCATGCCGATCAATCAGAATCAGGCGCTTTTCTCGCTTCTCGGTACCACGTACGGGGGTAACGGTCAGACGACGTTCGCGCTGCCGAATCTTCAGGGGAGAGTTCCGATTCACTTCAGCGCGAGCTTCACGCTGGGGCAGGCGGCAGGATCCTCGTCCGTCACGATCACGCAGCAGACGATGCCGCAGCATCTTCATTTCCTGCAGGGCACCGGCAACAGCTCCGGCAATGTAGCCACTGCAGCGGGCGCACTGCTCGCCACGACCGGCGCCACGGTCTACGGTCCTGCATCGTCGCTCGTCGCTCTCGATCCCTCCTCGGTCAGCAACGTGGGCGGAAGTCAGCCTCATACGAACATGCAGCCCTATATCGTCCTGAACTTCTGCATTGCGCTGCAGGGCATCTTCCCATCGCAGAACTGACGCGCTCAAAGGAGAGAAGTCGACATGGCACAGCCATACATTGGTGAAATTCGCATGTTCGGCGGAAGCTTCGCTCCCGCCGGGTGGGCCTTCTGCGCAGGGCAGCAACTCCCGATCTCGCAGAACGACGCGCTCTATACACTGATCGGCACGACGTACGGTGGCGACGGTCAGGAAACCTTCAACCTCCCCGACATCCAGGGACGCCTTCCGATGCACATGGGGAACGGTCCGGACGGTGTCGCGTACCCGCTTGCCCAGGAGGCGGGCGTCGAAGAGGTGACGCTCACCACGCAGCAGATCCCGCTGCATAATCACGCACTCCTCGGCTCGACCTCACCGGCCACTGAGACCCAGCCCTCGGCGCACGTCGTCGCCACGTCCGGTCTGGTGTCGTACCTGACTATCGCGCAGGCAAGCGTCGCCATGAACGCCAACTCGATCACGCCGGTGGGCGGCAGCCAGCCGCATACGAACATGCAGCCCTACCTCTGCATCACCTTCATCATTTCGCTGTTCGGCATCTTCCCGAGCCAGACCTAACAGAAGGAGAAGAATCATGGCAGATCCATTTGTCGCGGAAATCCGCATCTTCGGATTCAACTTCCCCCCCAAGGGGTGGGCCTTCTGTAACGGCCAGTTGCTGCCGCTCTCGCAGAACACGGCACTCTTCTCGCTGCTCGGCACCTTCTATGGTGGAGACGGCAAGTCGACATTCGCTCTGCCGAACCTGCAGGGCAGCGCCCCGATGTTCTGGGGTAGCGGCTCGGGCCTCTCCCAGCACTTCATCGGAGAGCAGTCGGGCACCGAGAACGTCACACTGCTCGTGAGTGAGATGCCGTTCCACACGCACACGCTGCAGGCATTCGCCACACCGGCGGACCTCAAAGAGCCGCAGGACGGCGCGGTACTGACGCGTACGCAGGATGGTGCGCTTTACAACACGACCATCAGCAATTTGCAGACGATGGCTCCGCAGGCGCTCACGCCGGCCGGAGGCAGCCTGCCGCACAACAACATGATGCCGTACCTGGCCCTGAACTTCTGCATCGCCATGCAGGGCGTGTTTCCCCCGCGCCAGTAGCTGCAGGCCTATTTCCGAGAGAGAGAGAACGTAGGAGATTCATATGACGAGCAAGCAACCCGGCGCCGGAGGGCTCGATCGGCGCGACTTCCTGGTGCTCGGCTCCGCCGCCGCTGTCGGCGCCGCGGCGAGCGGTCTCAGTGCCGGACCGATTCAGGCAGTCGTCGCCCCGGCGACCGGTGCGATCCTGTCGGTGGGCTATTCGGATGACGGTGCGCATCTGCACTCCGCCAGCCGGCTTCGCACGACGGATAGCCGTTTCCGCGAAGAAGGCGTCGAACTGACGGTGCACGGTTTGTGGCAACCGCGCTCCCGTGCCGCGCTGGCGGCGCTGAATGTCAGTGCCTTCTCGCCGCATATCGGCGAGGACGGCCCTGTGCCGTTTCTGGCGTGGACGTATCGCCGCGGAAACCAGAGCGGCCGCGTGACGTTTCGCGCCGCGCTGGACGATAACGGTACGCTGCCTCTCGCGATCGAGCGCGTCGAAAGACCTTCGTCCGTTCGCCGCGTGCGTCGCCTCATGTCGTCGATCAGCCTGGCGCCGGTGAAGCGCAACTTCCCCAGGCTCACGGACGAAGAGCAGAGCGGTAACGTCTGCCGCCTGACGAGCGGCTCCACGGGCGACGCCTGTCTCCGTCCCGGAACGTACTTCGTGGCGCTGCGCCGTTCCTGGTGGGACAGCGCTCCGCAGTGGAACCTCGTGTCGCCGGAAGAACGCTCGTTGCAGTTGCTGCAGAGTGGACGTCCGGTCGACTTCGAATACGTTGCCCTGACCGTTGCTTATCCCAAAGCCTGATCCATCATCATCGAATCGAAACGGCCGGCATGTTCTGCCGGCCGTTTCACGTTCCAAGCCTCGAATGACTCCGCTCCGCGTCCTCATTTGCCTTCTTCTTGCCAGTGCTTCCGCCGCACTCGCACAACCGCGGATCTGGTTCGTCGATAACGCCCGGCCGAACGGCGACGGCGCGCAGGCCACGCCGTTCAACTCTCTCGCCTCCGCTCAGAGCGCCGCCGCTCCCGGCGATGCGATCTACGTCTTCCGGGGCAACGCTCCGTATCGTGAATCAGTTGCTCTGCGCGAGCGGCAACTGCTCGCCGGCGCCGGCTTTGCCGTCAGACCGCTGCTCGAAGCGCGTGGCATCGCCGTACCCGAAGGGCTGCCGGCGAAAGGGGAGGCCCCGCTCCTCGATCTCACCGGAAGCGATCCCGTGTCCGTAGCGAGCGGTGCCGTGGTCGCCGGCCTGAGCTTGCGCACCGGCGGCACCGCCGTACGCATCGCCAATGTCTCCGGCGTGACGCTCGAGCACATCGCAATCGAAAAGCCGGCGGGGAAAGACAAGACGGACGCGGCTCCCTGCACCGCATGTACTCCGGCCATTCAGCTCACTGATGCCGACGACGTTGTGCTCACGGACGTACGCATCGCCGGCAGTACCGACGGTGGCATCGAGGGCGTCCGTGTCACCAATCTGACGTTGACGGCCGTGGAAGTTCGCAACGCGGGCGACGCACGCCAGGAGCACGGGATCCTGTTGCGGGATCTCCGAGGGCGCGTGGTCATCGACCGCGCCGTCGTCATCGATAGTGCGGCGCGGCAGCTTCATGTCCTGCAGAATGATGGTGAAGCGACCCTGGAGATCAGACGGAGCCACTTCGATGGTGGACCGCCGCCCAATGGCGCGCAGGCGATTCTCATTCAGGCAGGCGGGGAGGCGAAGCTCACGGTCTTTCTGGAGGAGTCGAAGCTCACGGGCAATTTCTCTGACGGCATCCATCTCATCGCCGATGAACGGGCGCAACTCGATGCAACCGTCACGAGAAATCAGTTCGCCGGCAGCGCGGCTGCCGTGAACGTGATCGGCTCGAAGGCTGCGCGGCTCCGGTTTCACGTCGTGGAGAACACCATCTCGGGCAGCACTGCCACGGCCATCAACCTCGAGGCGGGCGGCGAAAGCTCCGCGCGCGGCGAGATGACGAACAACACTATCGGACGGAGCGGAGCGGCCGGTTCGGGGGCGAAGTGCGGCAGTTGCAGCGGCATTTCGATCGGTTCCTCTCGCTCCGCGTTCGTAGAGGCCGTCATCACCGGCAACACCATCCAGCGTGTTGACGGGTTTGGCGTGCGCACTGTAGCGAGAGGCACAGGGGAGATGCGTCTCAGCGTCGCCCGGAACCTCATTCGAGAGCCCGATACCGGCGCCCTCAGTGCCATCAGCATTCAATCAGGTGCAGGGAAGGGCGATTCAGTTGACGTCTGCGCGGACGTCACCGGCAATACGATTACCGGCAGTTGGGAGATGCAGCCGATCACCGTCGCCAACAAGCTTGCCACCACGACTCTTTCGCTCGCCGGCTACAGCGGCGATGGCAAGGACACCGCGGCCGTCGCGCGTCATCTTCAGGCGCGCAACAACAAAGCCGCATCCACCGCGAATCTCAACGCCGCTGCCGGCAACTCGTTCTTGCCGGCAACCGCGGCTTGCACGGAGAAGTGAATCGATGAACCGAGAAAGAATCACCTTCCGCCCCGAGACCGATGCCGACGCGGATCTCCTCTATCAGCTCTACTCTTCGACCCGAGAAGAGGAGATGAAGATGGTCCCGTGGAACGACGCGGAGAAGGAAGGTTTCCTGCGGCAGCAGTTCCAGGCGCAGACAGCGCACTACAAACAGAACTACGCCGACGCCGAATACCTGATCATTCAGCTCGACGGCCTCCCGGTTGGACGCCTTTACCTGCACGATTCGGCGGCGGATCTGCGCATCATGGAGATCCTGCTGGCGCCATCACAACGTGGCAGCGGGATTGGGACGATGCTCATCCGTGAGATCCTCGAGCGCGCGCGAAGCGCAGGGAAGATCGTCAGCATCCACGTCGAGCACTTCAACCCCGCCGTGCAACTCTACGAACGGCTGGGCTTCAAGCGCAAAGACAGCTACGGCGTGTATTACCTGTATGAATGGAGCGGGGACGCCTAGCGTCGTGTCACGCTTGAAAACGTGGGTGCTTTGCGGCGGCGGGCCCGCGCTGCGCCGCCGATCCTCAACGAATGCCACCGCATCGCCTGCGTCGCGGCGGCTTCCATCCAACCCACCGGCGCTCGCAAGTCACCCACTTTTAAACGTGACACGACACTAGTTGAAGATGGCTTCGTACAGTACACCGGGCGTATCGCGCCCGACCGGGACGATGAAGATTCCCAAGGTTCCGATCTTCTCGTTCTCCAACGCATAGAGGCCCTGCGGGAGCAGGAAATCGGCGGGCCCGCGGAGGTACCAGGCGAACGAATCACGCGCCATGCGAGGATTCAGATGTTTCTCCATCAGGACCGCGGTGTCTTCGACGACCAGCGAGATCTCCCGGCCGTCCGGAATCCGGATGACGAACGTCTCGCCGATGTACTGCCGTGTGTTCTCGTACGTGAGCTGAGTCAGATCGATCACGGGGACCTCTCTCGCAGGTATTTGGACCGGGCGCTTTTTAGCACAATTTGCGTGTTGCGCTACGATCTCCTCCGATGAGTGCACTCGAACAGCCCGCCCCCGATGCATCGGTCACCTCATCCGGCCGGGCGACGCCTACAGATCGCGTCGCGGAGTCCGACCTCGGCTTCGGCACTCTGGTCGCTCGGGAGTCGCGGAAGCGGTTCCTCAACCGGGACGGGACGTTCAACGTGCGGCGGGAGGGGCTGTCGTTCTGGCAGTCACAGTCTTCCTACCACTACCTCCTCACGATGGGGTGGGGGAAGTTCCTGGGGTACTTCATCGCGTGGTACGTCGTGGCCAACTTTCTGTTCGCGTGCGGCTACTTCCTCTGCGGCCCGCTGGCGCTGACGCATGGGGAGACGACACCCGGCGCGCGGTTCGCGCAGGACTTCTTCTTCAGCGTCCATACGCTCGCCACGATCGGCTACGGCAACGTCGCGCCGGTAACGATCGCCGCGAACGTCCTCGTCACCATCGAAGCGCTCGTCGGTCTGCTCACGTTCGCTCTCATCGCAGGAATCGTCTTCGCGCGCTTCTCCCGTCCCGTGCCTCGCATCGCGTTCAGCGAACAGGGAGTCATCGCGCCGTATCGCGGCGTCACGGCGTTCATGTTCCGCATCGTCAACCAGCGCAGCAGTGAGCTCGTGGACGTCGCCGCCAAAGTGCTGCTCATCCGCCGGAAGAACGACGGCAGGCACTCCGACCGCGAGTTCCTCCAGCTCGATCTCGAGCGAGACCGCGTCGCCTTCTTCCCGCTGTCGTGGACGGTCGTCCATCCGATCGACGAGCAGAGCCCCCTCTTCGGGATGACGGAAGAGGAGCTCCGTACCTGCGATACCGAGTTCCTCATCCTGCTCGACGCCTTCGACGAGACTTCGGCGCAGACCGTACACGCCCGCTCGTCGTACAAGGGGGACGAGGTCCTTTTCGGGGCGAAGTTCGCCACGATGTTCAATCCGCCGTCCGACGACGGCATCCTGAGCGTCGACATTCGAAAGCTGCACGACGTCGAGCGGGTGAAGGTGTAAACGTTCACGCCGGCCGCGCGTCCACTCTGATCATGAGACGCAAGGTGCTGGCGCTCCTCCTCGCCGTCGGGTTGGCCATTCCGGCGACCGCTGACCGCCGCCGTGCCGTCGAGAAGCCCGCCACCGCGGCCGCGGCTTCGGACGACGAGTTCCTCCGCCGCGTGACGCTCGACCTTACAGGTCAGATCCCCGATGCCGCGACGGTCGTCGCTTTCCTCGATGATCCGTCGCCCGGCAAGCGGCAGAAGAAGATTGACGAGCTGCTGGTGTCGGAGGCATTCGTCGACCGCTGGACGCTCTGGTTCGGCGACCTCGTGCAGAACGTGCAGATCTCGAACAATGCGCGCGAGTACTACATCGGCCGCAACGCCTACTACACCTGGATTCGCACGTCCTTCGCGGCGAACAAGCCGTACGACGCGATGGTGCGCGAGCTCCTCTCCGGCCGGGGCGACAGCTTCGAGAGCGGCGTCGCCAACTACGTCGTCCGGCAGATCCAGCTCAACGGTCCGCCGCAGGACACGCTCGACAACCTCGCCGCCCACAGCGCCGAAAAGTTCCTCGGCCTGCCCGCCCTCTGCGTCTCCTGCCATGACGGCTTCGCCCACCTCGAACAGGTCAACACGTACCTGGCGAAGAAGAAGCGGATGGATTTCTGGCGCATGGCCGCGTTCTTCTCGAAGACGGCGGCCCGTCCGCAGCCGGCGAATCTCCCGGAGAATCCCAATGTCCGGAAGTTCGACGTCCGCGATAACCCCCGCGGCGCTTATCTCCTCAACACGACGGACGGCAACAAGTCGCCGCGCCAGCCGTTCCCGGGCGACTCGAATGTCGTCGAGCCGGCGTTCCTCCTGACGGGTGAGACGCCGCGCGCCGGCGAAGACTGGCGCGACGCGTACGGGCGCATGCTCACGGCCGATCGCCAGTTCGCCCGCGCGACCGTGAATCTGCTCTGGAAGGAGCTGTTCGGGCGGGGGTTCGTCGAGCCGGTGAACTCGTTCGACCTCACCAAGCTCGCCACGCAGCCGAGCGACCCGGCGCTGCTCGAGTCGCTCACCGACAGCTTCATCGCCGGCCGCTACGATCTCCGGGCGGTCCTGCGGACCATGACCACTTCGGACGCGTACGCACGTTCGCGCCGCGACCGGCGCCTCCCCGCGGAGATGCTGCTCGACGCGATCGCGAAAGCGACCGGCGTCCCGTTCCGCTTCAATGTCCAGGGGCTCGGCACGGTCGAGCGCGCGATGCTGCTGCCCGATCCCTTCGAAGGCGGGCGCCGCACGCCGGCATCGCAGTTCCTCGACAACTTCGGCCGCGGCGATCGCGACGACGTGGCGCGCTCGAACGACAGCTCCGTCATCCAGGCGCTCGCGCTGATGAACGACACCATCGTGACGCAGCGTGTCCGCCGCAACACCGCCGGCTCCGCGGTCGGACGCGTGCTCGCGAAGACGAGCGACCCCGCAGCCATCGTCGACGAGCTGTATCTCGTGACGCTCTCCCGCCGCCCGACCGCCGAGGAGCGCTCCTTCGCCACCGGTTATCTGCGAGGCGGCAATCTCGCGGCGCGGACGGAAGACCTGCAATACGCGCTCATCAACACATCCGAGTTTCTCTTCTACTGAGGTGACGCCATGTGCACGCGCCGCAATTTCCTGAAGACCACCGGCCTCGTCGCCTCCACCTTCGTCTTCGATCCCGCGCGCCTGTTCGCGTCCACCGCGAGGACGTCGAAAGCGACGCTGCGCAACTCCGCGAAGAGCGTGATCTTCGTCTTTCTCTCCGGAGCGCCCAGCCAGGTCGACACGTGGGACCTGAAGGAAGGCTCGTGGACGCCCGGCGACTTCGACCCGACCAGCTATGGCGACGTTCGCTTCCCGCGCGGCCTGATGCCGAAGACCGCGGAGCACATCGACAAGCTCGCGTTTGTGCGCAGCGGCCTGGCGTGGGCGGCGGTGCATCAGCTCGGCCAGACCTGGGCGCAGATCTCCCGCAATCCGGCGGGCGCGACCGGCGCGATCGCTCCGCACATCGGCGCGGTGGTGTCGCTCGAGTCGACGCCTGGCGTGCTACCCGGCTTCATCGCCCTCAACTCCGGCGGCATTCCGACCTCTGGCTATCTCCCGGCCAGGTACGCTCCGTTCGGGATGCAGACCGCCTCCACCGGGCTCGCCACGCTCTCGCATCCGGAAGGCCCGGCACGTTTCGCCGAACGTTTCGCGCTCCTGCAGCAGCTCGATCAGCCGTTCAAGCAGGGGCCCGCCACGCCGATGCGCGACTTCTACGTGCAGGGAAAGACGCTCATCGACGCGCCGGGCGTCAACGAGCTGTTCACCTTCACAGACGAGGAGCGCGCCCGCTACGGCGGCTCGACTTTCGGCGAATCGCTGATCGTCGCGCGCAATCTCGTCACCGCCGACCGCGGAGCGCGCTTTGTCCAGGTGACGCTCGGCGGCTGGGATCATCATTCCGCGATCTACGACAGCGAAGGCGGCATCTACGCGCAGGCGAGCCAGTTCGATCCGGCATTCGGCGCACTCCTCGGCGATCTCGAAGCGCGGAACCGGCTCGACGACACCCTCATCGTGGTGCTGGGCGAATTCGGCCGTACCGTCGGCGCGCTGAACAGCCAGCAGGGGAGGGATCACTACCTGCGTATGTCGCTCGTGTTCGCCGGGGGCGGCGTGCGCGGAGGCCGCGCCATCGGCGTGACGAACGCCACTGGCGAATCAGTCCTCGAGCACGGCTGGAGCCCGCAGCGCGACGTGCGTCCCGAGGACGTGACGTGCACGATCTACTCGGCGCTCGGCATCGACTACTCCACCGTGCGCACCGACGACCCTCTCGGCCGCGGCTTCGAGTACGTGCCGTATGCACGCGAAGGGCTCTACGCACCGATCGACGAGCTGTGGGGCTGACGCCGGTTAACACGAGCGATAGCCGCCGAAGCGCGGCGTGGCGATATGATTCCCTCGCTACGCGATGACCGTTGCCGAGCTGCTTCTCGCGCTGATTGCGATCTTCGTCGCCGCTAAAGTCTGCGGCGAGCTGGCGGAGCGTCTAGGTCAGCCCGCGGTGCTGGGGGAACTGCTCGGCGGCGTCGTCATCGGCGTTTCCGGCCTGCACCTCGTGCATCCGCATGACGTCACGATCCACCTGCTGTCGGAGCTCGGCGTCATCCTGCTGCTGTTCCTCATCGGTCTCGAGACCGATCTCAAGAAATTGATGGCTGTCGGCGGTCCGGCGACGGCTGTGGCGCTCGTGGGTGTGGTGCTGCCATTCATTGGTGGCGCGGCGTTCGGGTACGCCATGGGTTTCCGCACGATGGTCGCGATGTTTCTCGGTGCCGCGCTCACCGCCACGTCGGTCGGCATCACCGCCCGGGTCCTCTCCGATCTCGGTCATTTGAAAGATGACGAGTCGCAGGTCATTCTCGGCGCGGCTGTCGTCGACGACATCATCGGTCTCGTCCTGCTGACGCTCGTCGGTACGCTCGCCGAGGGAGGGACGCTGACGTTTCTGAGCGTGGGACGGATCATCGTCGTCGCCTTCGGCTTCGTCATCCTGGCCATCGTCATCGGCTCGTATCTCGCGCCGGCGCTGATCCGGCTCATCGACCGGATCGACATGGCGCGCGGTCTCTTCTTCTCGTCGATCGTCTTCGCCTTCTTCCTCGCCTTCCTGGCGCAGAAGGTCGGCTCGGCCGTGATCATCGGCGCGTTCGCCGCGGGGCTCGTGCTCGCGCGGACGCACAAGGGGAAGGAGATCGAGCGCGAGGTGCACGACGTCGCGCAGTTCTTCATCCCGATTTTCTTCGTCGTCGTTGGCGCGGCGGTGGATCTCACGGCGCTCAATCCATTCAATCCCCTCACGCGCAAGAACCTGCTGATCGGTCTGGCACTGACGGTCGTGGGCGTCATCGGGAAGCTGCTGGCAGGCTTCGCGGCGTGGAAGAAGGGGCTGAAGAAGAGCGTGATCGGCGTTGGAATGATCCCGCGCGGCGAGGTCGGTCTCATCTTCGCGCAGATTGGCCTCTCGGCGAAGCTGCTCGATCCCGGCCTCTACAGCGCGGTCGCCGTGATGGTCATGCTGACGACGCTCATCACACCGCCGATCCTGCGGCGCATGCTCGACCCGAGGACGCCGGACCGGCGCGATACGGACCTCATTTACGACGCCCCCGAAGACAAGCGCAACGACGACGAGATCCCGACGTCGCCGCTGATCTGAGAGACCTGAACGCCGCGAGCAGCGCGGCATCGTGGAGGAACGACGTGAGCGCAATGGTGAAAATGGTGATGGCGAAGTTCTACCAGAAGGCGGCCGGGCATCCCGAGCGCCTCCCGTGGCACCAGGAGGCGCCGCCGCACATCCTCACGGCGGCCGTAGCGAAGCGAAACGGCCGTGGACGTGCGCTCGACGTCGGTTGCGGCGCGGGGGTTTTCACGACATGGCTGGCGGAGCAGGGGATGGAGGTGACGGGCATCGATCTCTTTCCTGAGGCGGCGGCAATGGCGCGGGCGCGTGCCGAGCAGCATCATGTGAAGCCGGAGCTCGTCGTCGGCGATCTCTTCGCGTACGAGCCCGCGCGGCCGTTCGATCTGGTGTTCGATTCCGGCTGCTTACACTCGCTCGTCGGCGGCAGTGTCCCGGCGTACAAACGGAAGCTGCTGAGCTGGCTCGCCCCCGGCGGCGACTACGTCCTCGGGCACTGGGGAAAGAAACACCCGTTCGACTGGAACCCGATCGGACCACGCCGCCGCTCGCAGGCGACGATCGAACGTACCTTCGCGCCGGAACTGCGGCTCGTCGACGCCGAGGTGAAGGATTTCGCGGTGGGGATGCCGTTCGGCAAAACGGTGCGAGGCGTGGGCTACTGGTTCCAGCGGCGATGAAGCTGTGGTCGGTGGGTGAAGCTGTTTTGGGTTGGTTACAGGTTGTTGGTGTTCCGCTCGCGGAGCGCAGCACCAACAACGAACAACCAACAACTAACAACCAACAACCGGTGTCACCCACCGACTACGCTTTATCCACCTATGCTCGTCGCTTGATGGCCTGGAACTCCGGCTCGTCGGTGATGCCGCGGTTGCCGATCTGCTGTGCGCGCTTCTCGGAGTCGCGAACGCGCTCCTCGGTCGTCGGGTGCGTCGAGAAGAACTGTTCGACGCTACTCGGCTGGCGCTGCTGCTGAGCCATCAGCGTGCGGAACATCGCCGCCATGCCCGCGGGGTTGTAGCCCGCGTCGGCCATGAAGCGGATGCCGAGCTCGTCGGCCTCACGTTCGGCCTCGCGGCTGAAGCGCGCCAGTGCACCGCCGGCGACGATCTGCGCCGCGATCTCGGAGAGGGCGCCTGGGTTCTGTCCCAGAACGAGGCCGGCGACGATGCTGAGTCCGTACTGGCGGGACATCTGCTCCGTCGAGTGGCGCGCGATCACGTGACTGATCTCGTGCGCCATGACGCCGGCCAGCTCGGAAGCCGAACCTGAATTGGCGATGAGGCCGGTGTTGATGTACACGTGGCCGCCGGGAATGGCGAAGGCGTTGATGGCCGGATCGTCGACGACGTGGAACCTCCACGGCATGTTCGCCATCGGCGTACGGGCGACGATGCGCTGCCCGAGCTGGTTGACGTACGCGTTGAGCTGCGGATCGTTGTTGATCCTCACCTGCCGCGCGATGTCCTGGGACAACTGCTCGCCGAGCTGCCATTCCTCCTGCACCGAGATGAGATTGAAGTCTCCTCCCGACCCGCCGCAGCCGAACGCGCCGATGGAGAGCAATGCGAAAAGAGCGAATACGGAGAGACGTCTCTGCTTCTTCATGAAACAGCGGTTTGTGCATGACGAGTGCCCGTGGCCGCTGGATTGATTTCTGCACTTTCGGTGGCCTATGAGCGAGCAGAGATTGATTGATGAGCTTCGCGCGCGCGCCGCCGAGGATGCGCGCCGCTTTCAGGCCGACTACCCGGGGCAGCAACCCAATTCCCTCTGGATCGAGAACAGCTACACAGCGGCTCTTCCTCTGGCGCGTGACGCCGCCGGCGCCTCAGGTAACGAGGGCGTGCATCCCGAGCTGATGGATGTTTATCGCCAGGAGATCGGGCGCCTTGTCGGCGGCGTTCGCGGTGAGGACAACGAAAGCGATCGTGACGCGGGCGCCGAGCTCGTCCAGCAGCCGACGCCGGGGGAGCACTGATGAGCGAGAGCCGCGATCCGAAGCAGGGGAAGAAGCCGGCGTCGCACGTGCCGGAGCAGGATCCGCCCGGAGTCGAGCGGGAGCTGAGACCGAAGGCTGATCATGGGGAGAAGAGCTACAAGGGCTGCGGCAAGCTGCACGGCCTCGCCGCCATCATCACCGGCGGCGACAGCGGCATCGGCCGGGCCATCGCCATCGCCTTCGCACGCGAAGGGGCCGACGTCGCCATCGGATACCTCTCGGAGAAGGAAGAAGAGGACGCCGCTGAGACCGCACGCTGGGTCGAGGAGGCGGGGCGCCGCTGCATCCGTCAGCGCTTCGACGTGAAGAGCAAAGCCGCCTGCACCGAATTCGTCGATGGCGTGGCGAAGGAGCTCGGACGGCTCGACATCGTCGTCAACAACGCCGCGTATCAGATGGCGCAGAAGTCGATTCTCGACATCACCGAGGAGCAGTTGGAGGGAACATTCCGGACCAACATCTTCGGCTACATCTACATGGTGCAGGCCGCGCTGCCGCATCTGAAGGAGGGGGCCGTCATCCTGAACACAGGGTCGGTGACCGCACTCAAGGGCAACCCGTCACTGCTCGACTACTCGGCGACCAAGGGTGCGATCCACACGTTCACCCGTGCGCTCGCGCAGAGCCTGGCGGAGAAGGGCATCCGCGTGAACTGTGTGGCTCCGGGTCCGGTCTGGACGCCGCTGATCCCTGCCACGATGGAGAAGAAAGACGTGGAGAGCTTCGGCAGCGACACGTTGTGGGGCCGTCCCGCCCAGCCGGCGGAGATTGCGCCGTCGTACGTGTTCCTGGCGTCGAAGGACGGCAAGTACTACACGGGCGAGACGTTCGCGCCCACGGGTAGCGATCCGTCGCGCTGATCGATTGAGAATTGAGGATTGAGGATTGAGAAGACAAAGCGCCGACGGCGGCTTCTCGAGCGCCTTCCTCCATTCTCAATCCTCAATCCTCAATCCCGTCCAGCTCCCACGCCAGATTCTCCCGCGCAGTTTCTTCAAACCGCTCGTGCATCGCGGCCGTGAGAAAGATCTGCTCTTTCTCCGCGAATGCGCGCAGCACGCCGGCGCGGCCGGCGCGGAACATCGCCTCCGGCACCCACGAGTACTCGTACCGCACTCCCTCGATGTACCGCTCGTAGCGCTCGCGCGGGGCACCGAGAATTGCCAGATCGGCGTCGAGCAACACGTGCGTCTCCGGCGGGAGATCTCCGGGGGCATGCGTTTTCGTGGCGAGAATCAGCCGTTCCACCAGATCGATCGTGGCGCGCGGGAACTGCAGGTCCGTGAGCGCCTCGCGCGCGACGTCCGCGCTCCGCTCCTCGTTCGAGCCGCGACGGTCGTAGATCACGTCCTGGAACCACATCGCCGCGAGCACCGCATCGCTCTCGCCGCGCAGGAGGTCGAGCATCTCCGCCAGATGCTCCAGCGTGTGGTAGCGGCGGTGTTCTTCGCGATAGTGCGACTCCACCTCGGCCCACCAGAGCTCCGCCGTCGATTGCGTGCCGCCGTGCTTCATCGCCAGAGAGAGGAATTCGTCGCGCAGCATGATCCCGAAGAATCTAACGTGAATGGCCGGTGTTGCGAAGCACCGCATGCTCCGGTTCCTTCTCGCGGTGTTCCTGGCGGTCCTGCCAGTCAGTATCCAGGCGCAGAGCCGCTACTTTGCGCGGAACGCGCAGACGGCCGTGCAGTGGTCGCCCTGGAGCGAGGCGACGCTCGCCAAGGCCAGACGTGACGGCAAGCCGCTCTTCGTCACCGTCGGCGCCGCGAGCTGCCACCCCTGCCACGTCCTCGAGCGTGAAGCGTTCAGCGATCCGGAGATCGCCGGGATGCTCAACAACTACTTCGTCCCGGTGCTGATCGATCGCGACGACTATCCGGAGCTCGACGCCGTCTTCGCCACGCTCACCCAGTCGCCCGAATGGCCTAAGGTGGCGATCGTGACGCCGGCCCTCGAGCCGGTGATCGTCACCGTTGCACCGAAGGCGGCCGAGGTCAGCCGCCTGCTCGTCATCCACTCGAACCGCTGGGCGCGGGAGCGCGCCAGAGTCCAGACGGAAGCGGCCGAGAATCTCGCCCGGTTCCGCACGCTCGGCCCTGTCCCGCTTCCATCCCGCGCGCTCGACGACGAGGCCCTCCGCACGCTCGCCGGCAGCCGCGAGTACGACCAGATCGGCGGCGGCTTCCATCGCGACGCCCAGCACTTCGAAAAACGCCTCCCCGATCAGGCCACGCTCGCCCTCGCGTACCTCGACGCCTGGCAGCGGACGAAAGACCCCCGCTTCGCAGACGTGACCCGCGCCACGCTCGACTACATCGTCCGCGACCTCGCTCAACCCGACACCTTCGCTTTCCAGGCCAGCCAGGACTCCGACAGCCTCATCCCGCGTCATGGGCCCGAGCTCGTTCGCGGTGTCTTCTACGAGTGGACCCGCGACGAGCTACGCCGACTCCTCGGCGAAAAGGCCGACCTGGCGATTCGTTACTACGGCATCCCGGCGGAAGGCGGCGCCGTCCCCTACGTCGCGGCCCCCGACATCGCCGACGATTACCGCGACGAGCTCGCCGCCGCGCGCGCCCTGCTGCTCGACGTGCGCTCGAAACGTCCGGCCCCTTTCCGCGATACGAAGATCGTGGCCGGCTGGAACGGCCTGGCCATTTCCGCCCTCGCCCGCGCCGGTGTGCTGCTCAACGAGCCCCGCTACTTCGACGCCGCCCGCCTCGCCGCCCGGTACGTGACCACGAAGCTCTGGAACGCGAAGACACAGACGCTCTCCCGCACCGCCGGCGTCGCCGCCCTCGACGAGGACTACGCCCTCCTGACGCAAGGACTGGTCGACCTCTCCGACGCCACGCTGGAATCGCGCTGGCTCGACCTCGCCCGCGCCATCAACGCTCAAAGCGCCCGCGCCACGACCGCGCTCCCGCCCCCGTTACGCACGATCCCGATCTCCCGCCCCGCAGTGACGGCAGCGAAGATCGCCGACCGCCAGCTCCTCATCGCCGGCGACCCCTTCGCCAACGACACACGTGCCCTCATCCGCGCCGCCTTCGAGCACCGCACCCGAAACGTAGTCCTCCTGCCGGCCACCAAAGACTTCCTCAAAGGTACCCACCTGGAAGCCGCCACGGCCTGGCTCTGCAACAACGGCGAATGCCGCCCCCCCACCAGCGACCCCTCCACACTCACGAAACTGCTCGAGTGATACAGGGATGACGACTGGGGGCCTCCGGCGGGCGGCCACGGGCCGCAGCGCTTGTTGGCAAAGCCGCAGTCGACCCTACTTACTAACGTGTTGATCGCGACGCCGTCCGCCGAGCCTATGGCAACAAGCGCTGCGGCCCGTGGCCGCCCGCCGGAGGCCCCTCGTCCGTCATCCCTGTTGGCGTAGAATCGCGCGCAATGCGGCCGGCGAACAGTGTCGTGGCGGTGGTGGACGACGAGGAGAACATTCGGGAGACCGTCGGCTTTGCGTTGCGGCGGGAGGGGTATCCGGTCGAGTTGTATGCCACCGGGCTCGAAGCCTGGAGAGCGTTTCAGCAGAAACTGCCCGGGCTCGTCATCCTCGACATCCTCATGCCCGAGATGGACGGCCTCGAATTGTGCAGGCGGCTGCGCGGGCGGTCCGAGACCTTACCGATCGTCTTCCTCACCTCGCGCGACGAAGAGCTCGACCGCGTGCTCGGGCTCGAGATCGGCGCCGACGACTACCTCTGCAAACCCTTCTCGATGCGTGAGCTCATCGCGCGCGTCAAAGTGCTGTTCCGGCGTGCGGCGCTCGACCAGAACGTTGCGCCCAAGGCGCCGGCTGATGCTCCGTTGCGGAGTGGGGAGCTCGAGCTCGATCTTCAGCGTTACACCGTTCGCTGGAAGGGGCTGCCCGTCAACCTCACCGTTACTGAGTTCATGATGCTGCATGCCCTCGTGCGCTATCCCGGCCACGTCAAGTCGCGCAAACAGCTCCACCAGGACGGCTATCCTCACGATGCCTACGTGAGCGATCGCACCATCGACAGCCACATCAAGCGCGTGCGGCGGAAGTTCGAAGAAGTCGACGCCGCCTTCGACCGGGTGGAGACCGTATACGGGCTGGGGTACCGGTGGAAAGAGTGAATGCAGAACGCAGAACGCAGAACGATGAAATGAGAAAGTACGCGGAGCGGAACCTTCTTCCTTCTGCGTTCTGCGCTCTGCGTTCTGCGTTCTCTGGCTCTCACGCGCCGTTCTCGACGACACGTCCTCCGTCACTCTCATGAAACGCACCCAGCGCCACCTCTCCCGCCTCCCGTTCCGACTCCTCGCCTTCAACCTCCTGCTCGTCTTCCTGCCGGTGGCGGGCGTGCTGTTCCTCGGCGAGTACGAGCAGCGGCTCGAAAGTGCGGAGATCCGTTCCATGACCGATCACGCGCGCATCGTCGCCGCCGCCATCGGAGGAGGGGAGGGGCTCGACGTACAACGCTTCGAGGACATCGTCCGCCGCGCCCGTGTCACCGACGTGCGCGTCCGCCTCGTCGATGCCAAGGGGCTCGTCGTCGGCGATTCCGAACGCTTCTTTCCGCAGCCCGTGCGGCAACCGCGGACTGACCGCCATAACCTGCTGTATCGCGTCGGCGTCTTCCTGATCCGCCCGATCGTCCGGCTCGTCCGTCCACCCGAGGCGCCGCTGCAGCTCGACTTCTACGACAACGCCCAGCGCCTCGGCGGCAGCGAGATCATCACGGCGCTCCGCGGCCATGAAGGGTTCGACAAGAAGATCTCCGCGCCGGGTGAGCGCTCCGTCACCCTGTATCGCACCATCCCGGTGCGCGCCGGCGGCAGCGTGGCCGGCGCCGTCGTGGCGTCGAAGAGCACCTTCAGCATCCTGCAGGACCTTTACGCCGTGCGGCTGCGCGTCATGCGCATCTTCGTGGCCTCGGTGCTCGTGGCCATCCTGCTCAGCATCTTCATCTCCACGACGATCGTCCGCCCGCTGCGGCTCCTGCGCCTCGAAGCTCGGGCCATCCTCGACCGCCGCAACCGAATCCGAGGGCACTTCAAGACCTCGACGCGGCTCGACGAGATCGGGGATCTGTCGCGAGCCCTCGAGCGGATCATGCGCCGTCTCGACGCTCACCTCGGGCTCGTCGAGACGTTCGCCTCGGACGTCTCGCACGAGCTCAAGAACCCGCTCGCTTCCATCCGCAACGCGAACGAGATGCTGGCCGAAAGCGGCAACCCGGCCGACCGCCGCCGCTTCTCCCGCATCATCGAGCAGGAAGTGGCGCGCATGGAGCGCCTCATCTCCGGCGTGCGCGAGATCTCCGTCATCGACGCGGAGCTCGTGCGCGAAGAGCGCATGCCGGTCAACCTCGGCGAACTGCTGGCGAAGATCGTCGAAGGCTTTCGCATCCGGGAAGGGGAGCGCATCCGCTTCGACCTGCAACTGCCGGAGCACGAGGTCATCGTGGCCGGCTCCGAGGATCGCTTCATCCAGGTGTACGAGAACGTCCTGGATAACGCCGTCAGCTTCTCGCCTCCCGGCTGCGCCGTGCAGATCGAGCTGATGGTGGAGGACGGGGCCGCCATCACCCGCATTTCCGATCAGGGGCCGGGCATCCCCGACTCCACGCGCACCCGCATCTTCGACCGCTTCTTCACCTTCCGCCCGGACGCCGGCCACCACGACAGCCACACCGGCCTCGGGCTGGCCATCGTGAAAGCCATCGTGCAGGGCTACGGCGGAGCCATCCACGCTGCCACCGCCGAGCGCGGAGCCGTCTTCACGATCCGCCTGCCCCGCACGTGAGGGGGGAGACGCCCCGCGCTAAACTCCCCACATGCGCAAGACCCTCATCATCACCGCGATCGTACTGGGCGTGCTCGGGTTCCTGCTCACCGCCGGCAACGCCATCATGTCGTACCAGGGGCGCACCTTCACCTACTCGGTGCGCAACGGGGACATGCGGCCGACGCTCGTGCCGGGCGAGATGATCGTCGCCAACCCGTTCGCCTACGTGTCGAACGAACCGCGGCGCGGCGACCTCGTGATCTGCCGTTACCCGGGTGAGAAGTACACCCGCGACGTCGCACGCATCGTCGGGCTGCCCGGCGAAACCGTGGAAGTCCGTCAGACCAGAGTCTTCATCAACGGCCGCGCGCTCGAGGAGCCGCATGCGTATCACGAAGACAGCCCCGATCTGACGGAGGAAGTGCGGCGGCGCACGGACGACGTCGCTCCTGTCGTCGTGCCGCCGAAGCACCACTACGTCATGGGCGACAACCGCCGGTTTGCGAACGATTCGCGCTTCCGCGGCCCGGTGCCGCGCAGGCAGTTGCTGGCGCGCATCATCGAGTTCTGACGAGGTTCAGGAACTGCTCACAAAAGCCTTCGCCTGGACGTCTGTACGTCAGTGCCGACGACTATTTTTCGAGACGTCATACCTGTTGCCATTTTACGGATTGCGGGTAATATGGCTTTCGATGGCAGAGCGTACAGTACGCTCTTTTTCTATCGAAATCGGCCGCGGCGGATGGGTCCCGCCGCTCCCCCATCAGCACTCTCTTTCAGAAGAATGCGAAGGTCACCGCGACGTTGCGCGGCGGCTGTAGTTAGGTACGGAAAGATAGACTTCGGCCTGGGAAGGAAGTAAACTGCTGGCGTCTTGGGTCAAAATCCAACCAACAAAATAAGGAGTGCGTGTGAGCCCTGCTAAAAGCAATCGCGGTCGTCCTATTGTCCACACCGAGCCCTGGGCGAAGATCACAGTCGTTCTGCTCGACCGTCATGTCGCTTACCTCGATCGTCTGGCCATCGACATCCGGCTGAAACACGGCAAGGCGATCAGCCGCGCCGAGATCATCCGTGGTCTGATCGAGGCGGCGTTCCAGAGCGGCGTTGATCTCTCGCAGGCCGACTCGATCGATTCGCTGGTCGAGCTGCTGGTCGGTTCCGGGAAGCGGAAGTCCGCTCGTTAAGCCGTTTCGGGCGGGTCGTCCGTCCCCGTAGTCGTCCCGCGACGAGGCGGGCTATTTCTTCTTCGCTGCTTGCTTCCGTAAGATCGATCTCCATCGCCTGCACGCGATCGAGGATCGTACGGATGAGGTGTGGACATCCGATCGAGGGCGGCATGTCCGGGTTCAACGCCCGGGACATACGCCCTAAATAATCGAGATGTTCCTCGGAGAGGACGATAGTTTCGAGCTCGTTCCGTGTTCCAGCTCGTCCTTCCGTGATCGGTGACATGAGGTGCATTCAGGCAGCTCCGATCTAGGAGTGACTGGCGCGAAGGTTTCCCTACCCTGAAGTTGAAAGATTTTTTTGGTGGGTTCGAAAAGGGGAGAGAAACCGGCCGGCCACGCCGTTCGACCCGCCTCCCAACGGGGGCGTTTTCCGTTGTTGCTCGTCCGTTTCCCTGAGGAGACGGGCCGGCCGGCGGCGTGGCCCTGGAGCTCTATCGGGTCAGATCGCTCGTGTTGTCGTCATTCTCCCCGCCGTCCCTCTTCGGGGTGGGGTTGTGGTCGATCGTATTGACGCGCCCGGCTGCCCCGCCGCTCGACGCGCTCGAGTTCGACAGGTTCGCCGCCCCCTCAGCCCCCAGCGCCTCCGTCTGCACCGACTTGTCGGCTCCACCCGACACGTCGTCCTTGTGCGGCCGGTACTCCGTGACAGCCCCATGCTTCACAATCTCGTCGTCTTTGGACATGGTTTAGTTCCTCCTGCGCAGGGATACGCGCGACGTGTGCCAGAAGGGGCTCAGGGCCATGGGCCCGGGGCCCGGTGGGGTGTCAGTCGCAAGGTCCGGTGGGCTGCAGTCCAAACGCCGGCTGAGGCAGCCCCCCGAACCTCGCGCCCGGCCCCCAACCGGGCCCCGCGCCCCGGGCCCCGATCCCTCTAATTGTGCTACCCTCGCGGCGGTCCCCATCCCACCGCAGGAGCTTCGCCAAGACATGCGTCGTGCCACGCTGTTGATGATCGCCGTTCTTTCGGCAACGGCCGCATTTGCGCAGAAACCGGCCGTCCCGGTTCCCGCTCCTCCGGCTCCTGTCGCAGCCGTTCCGGCCACGACGACTCCCGTGCCTCTCGTCCAGGCCGACGCCCGCACCAAAGCAGTCGTCGAGAAGCTCGTCACCGCCTACGGTGGCGGCACCCGGCTGGCGCGCGTCCGCTCCGTCTATGACGTCGTCATCACGAAAGAGAAGACGACGGCCGGCTCGCGCGACGTCACCGTCACGGCGCTCTACGTCTTCCCCGATAAAGTCTGGGCGAAGCTCGACGGCGAAAAGTCGGCGACGATGGTCGTGCTGCCGTGGAACGCCTTCGTCAAGTCGACCGACCTTCCGGCCGGCGCCGCGATGAAGATGCCGGACGAGCAGCGCGAGCAACTGATGCGGCGCATGGACGTCGATCCGGTCTTCGTGCTGGCCCGCCGCCTCTTCTCCTCGAACCGTTTCGCCGCGCGCGACCCCCGCGTCGTCGACGGCAAGCGCGTAGACGTCCTCGACGTCATCACGAACGGCCGCGAGTCGACCTGGCTCGTCGATCCGGAGAGCGGCCGTCTGCTCCGCGCCAGCGCCGGCGACGACGAAGTCCGCTACACCGACTGGCGCACCGTCAAAGGGCTGAACGTCCCGCACAAGATGGCCATCCACCGGAAGGGCGGCGACGTGCAGTGGTTCCTCACCAGCGCCTGCGACTTCGACGTGATGTACGACGACACGCTGTTCCGCGAGCCGACCATCTGGTTCAACCCGGAGCTCGATCTGTCGCAGTCTTACGAGTGGTACAACTGGTACCGCGCCATCTACTACCGGTACACGAGCTGGTACCGGTATTGAACCGGATGGCCGTGTGTCCACAGCCGTATTAGACGCAGTCATCGTCGGCGCTGGCCCGAACGGCCTCGCCTCGGCCATCACACTCGCACGTGAAGGGCTGAAGGTCCTGGTCCTCGAAGCCGCCCCCACGATCGGCGGCGGGGCCCGCACTCGCGAGCTGACCATCCCCGGCTTTCACCACGACATCTGCTCGGCCATCCATCCGATGGCCGTCGTTTCACCGTTCTTCCGCGACGTCCCCCTCGGCGCGCACGGGCTCGAATGGGCCTACTCGCCGGCCGCGATCGCCCATCCGCTCGACGACGGCACCGCCGCGACGCTCGAGCAATCGCTCGAAGCCACCGCCGCCGGGCTCGATCTCGACGGCGTGGCCTACACGAAGATGGTGGCGCCGTTCGCGACCAACGCCCGGGCCATCTACGACGAGATCCTTCGCCCCATCCGCCCGATTCCGCGCCATCCGTTCCTCATGGCCCGCTTCGGACTCCTCGGCCTGCAGCCGGCGCTGCGCGTCGCCAGGCGCTTCCGCACCGACCGCACGCGTGCGCTCTTCGCCGGCTGCGCCGCGCATTCGTTCGTGCCGCTCGAGCAGGCCGGCTCCGCCTCGTTCGGCCTGGCCCTCATCGTCGCGGGGCACGCCATCGGCTGGCCCGCCGCGGTCGGCGGCTCCGAAGCGATCATCAAGGCGATGGCGGCCTACCTGAAGACGATGGGGGGGGAGATCCGGACGGATCACCCGGTCAGCAGCCTGCGCGACGTCCCGCCGTCGCGCGCCGTGATCTTCGACCTCACACCGCGCCAGCTCGCCGACATCGCCGGAGACGAACTGCCGTCCGGCTACGTCCGCCGCCTGCGCAAGTTCCGTTATGGCCCCGGCTCGTTCAAGATCGACTGGGCCCTCGACGGTCCGATTCCCTGGAAAGCGCCGGAGTGCGCGCGCGCCGCGACGGTGCACGTCGGCGGCACGATCGAGCAGATCGCCGAGCACGAATCGGCCGTCTGGCGCGGACGCACTTCCGACCGCCCGTTCATCCTCGTCGCGCAGCAATCGATGTTCGATTCGACGCGTGCGCCGGCCGGCAAGCACACCGGCTGGGCGTACTGCCACGTGCCGCACGGGTCGACCGAGGACATGACCGAGAAGATCGAGCGGCAGATCGAGCGGTTTGCGCCCGGCTTCCGCGACCGCATCCTGGCGCGGCACACCTTCACGCCGCGCGACTACGAACGGCACAACGCCAACTTCATCGGCGGGGACATCGCCGGCGGCGCGAACCATCTCTCGCAGTTCCTCACGCGGCCGTTCCCGAAGCTCGATCCCTACTCCACGCCGAACCCGCGCCTCTTCATCGGCTCGAGCTCGACGCCTCCCGGGGGAGGCGTCCACGGCATGTGCGGCTACTGGGCGGCCAAATCAGCGCTGCGGCGCGTCTTTGGCCGGCGCTGACGATTCGCTGCGCTGCCGCGCCTGAATCATCCCCTTGATCTTCTCTTCCCAGCGCGTGGCCTCGTCGTCGTCGAGCTTGCGCGTCTCCTCGTGCACGCCGTCGGACGTGCCACCGCTGGCGTCGATCATCCGCTGCACGACGTTCCGCCAGTTCGCGTTCTGCGCCGGCTTGCCGATGGTGTGCATGCCGATCCAGTCGATGACGTTCGACGCGCGGGCGTGCACGTCGACGCTGAACCGCACGCCGTCCGGCAGGTCTGTGCTCGTGAACTCGACGATGCCGGCCAGCGGGTGCCCTTCGATCGTGGCCAGCACGACGTGCGTCGGCTCGACGACTTCCGCCCGCACCTGGATGTTGCCTCGCAGCGGGATGTTGCCCGTCATCGTCGCTCCCTTGTCGACGCGCTCCGGCACGTCCGGCTCGGCGGCAAAGTCGATGGGCATGATCTCGTTGATGCGCTCGCGGAACAGCGACATCAGCGCCACGGCATTGCGCTGCGCACCGCGGATGTCGGCGTAGAACTGCTTGTGCTCCATCGAGCCGAAGCCTTCTTCCGCCAGCGCCTCCGGCAGGACGTCCGCCAGCTTGCGCAGCCCGTCGTCGAGCGAGGTCGCGGGGATGCCGAGCGCGTCGAGGGCGTTCTCGCCGCGGAGGACGTTCTTCTCGCGCAGCATCGTCAGTTTCTCGTCGTCGACCGGCAGCTCCATCGCTTTCGGAGCGATCTTCGCCGCCAGTTGCGCGAGCGTCATCGGCACCGGCAACCGCACGACGGTCCGGTCGGTGATCTCGCCGAAGCGCTTGATGACGTCGTTCATGGACGTGATGTCCCGTCCGGCTGCCTCGAGCGTCCGTCCGCGCAAGTCCTCGCGCTCGACCGCGGCGACGAGCACTTTCGCCAGGTCCCCGTACCAGACGGGCTGGAACTCATGATTCCCGGTGTCGATGACGGGCACGACCGGCGACATGCGCACGAGCTTGAGGATCGTGGAGATGACTTCGTCCCCCGGACCGTAAACGTTACCCGGCCGGACGATGCGCCAGTCCAGGCCGCAGCCTGCGACGAGCTGTTCCGCTGCATGCTTGGACTTGTGGTACGCGGACTCGCCGACGTCAGCCCCAAGGGACGAGACGTAGACGAACCGTTTGACCTGCGACCGCGCCGCTTCTTCGATGAGGTGCCGCGTCCCCTCGACGTTGACGTTGTCGAACGTCAGGTCCGGCGGGTTCTCGGCCGCGATCCCGGCAATGTGCAGCACGGCATCGCAATCTTTGGCCGCCCCGACGAGCGACTTCGCATCGCCGACATTGCCGCTGAATGCCTCGACGCCATGCCACTGCTTTGCATCGTCATCAGCATGCCGCGACAACAGCCGAACCCGGTGACCACGCGCAAGCAACTCCGGCACAACCCCAGCGCCAATGACGCCGGTCCCTCCAGTGACTAGGATCTTCATAGGACGATTCGTGTGGCAGCATCTGTGCCGACGGCGGGCAAACCGCGTGGCCGACCGCCGGAGGCCTCCCGGTCGTCCCCCGTTGGCCTAAAACGCGTCCACGATTGCGTCAGTCAACCTTCCTGCAATGCTGCCGTCAGGGTCCTGATCCGCATCGAAGATCGCCAGGTCCAGTCCTACGCACTTTGGTGACGCCAGCGCGTACTTGAGGATCTCCGTCAGCTCCGCCATGCGCATGCCGCCGGGCTGGCGTGAATCGACGGCGGGCATCTCGTCGTCGTCGAGGACGTCCGCGTCGACGTGGATCCAGAAGCCGTCGAGCACCGCCAGTTGCATCAGCGCGGCGCGGGTGGCGTCGTAAAGTCCGCGCTCGCGGATCGCGTCGAGCGTCCAGTCCGTGATGGCGCTGCCGGTCGTCGTGCCGCCATAAGTCTGCGACTCTTCGACGTCGCGGTGGCCGAAGAGCACCGCGTCCGATTCGCGGAGCAAGGGAGCGCGGCCTTCGAGGTCCGTGAGCAGTTCCGGACCGCGTCCGCAGATGATCGCCAGGTCCATCCCGGCCACGCCGCCGGTGCCGGAAGTCGCGGGCGTGTAGAAATCCGTGTGGCCGTCGAGGAAGAGCATCCCGTAGCGCCCGCGGCGCCGGAGGGCGAGCGACGCCCCGAGCGTGATGCTGCAATCGCCGCCGAGGACGATCGGGAAGCGGTGAGCGTCGAGGATAGGGGAGAGGTGATTCGCGAGCGTGATGGAGAAGAAGGCCACCGCCCGCGGATTCAGCACCCCGAGGTCCGGATCCTTACGCGGATCGTACGGCGGCACCGGCACCGCGCCTTCATCACGGGCACCCAGCCGCTCCGCGATCCCATGAGCGCGCAGCGCCTCCGGCAGCCGCACGCATCCGACCGGCCGCGAAGGATCAGGCCGCCGCAGCCCGAGATCGGTAGGGGCGTCCAGGAGGGAGAGTGCGCGGTGCATGGCGGGCATTGTAGGCGCGCCGGCGCGTAGGAGGCGTTGTCCGTTGCTCGTTGTTGGTGCTGCGCTCGGCGGCCAGCCCCCCGCACAGGCACAACCAAAAACCAACAACCAACAACCAAAAACCAAAACCAACAATCGCCTCAAAAAAAAAGCCGCACGGACAACGGAAAACGGACAACGAACAACGCCTCCTGGCCTCCCCATTGCTATAAATAATCAGTGAGAAGTTGCCGTCACCGAACAGGAGGCAATCATGGCTAAATCCAGACAGAACAGAGAGATCAAGAGGAGCAAAGCAGGCCGCACGCTCGTGGCGTTTTCGCTGGCTGCTTCGCTCGCGGCTTTCGGCTGCACCACCAACAGAATGCCCGATTCCGGCGCGCCTGAGACCGGCGTGGGAGGGAGCCCGAGCGCTACCCCCGGAACCGCTACGGCACCGGCCGGCAGCGGGATGATTTCAGCGGCGAACCCGAGCACGTCGTACGGTGTCGGAGCGCAGCACACCGCGCAGTCGGCGGCCGATCAGGCTGCGGCGATCATGCGCAACCGCCTGGCCAGCAACGGCGGCCTCGTCCTCGGCAATGCCGCACCGGCCGAGCAGACCACGGTAGCTGTCGTCCAGAGCGGGCAGTTCGTCAATCCGTCGCAGTTCACCAACCCTCAGCCCACCATCAACTCATCCATCAGCTCCGGTCCGACCGCGGTCGTCGCCAGTGGCGCCGGCGGTGACGCAGGCGACGCGGGCGCGTTCCTCGGCGGCGGCCTCGCCACCGGCAGCGTTGCGGGCACGACCGGCGTGACCACCGGCGCCTCGACCGCTGGCGGCGTCGGTAACGTTGGCACCACCGGCTCGGCTCTCGGCAGCGTCGGTACGACGGCTGGCGGCACCACCGGACTCGTCGCCGGCACCAGCGGCATCGGTCTCGGCTCGACGGGCGGCACCAGCGTGACGGCGGACGCCACGGCGTCGGCCGCCGGCATCACCCCCGGCGCGTTTGCCGGCACGACCGTAACGCCTGCCCTCGCGGCCGGCGCGACGACGTCGCCGACCCTCGCCGCCAGCGGCACTTTCGCTTCGACGAACCGCAGTGGTGTGTCCTTCGGCAGCTCCACGAACGGTCTCGCCAACTCCACGACGAGCGCGAGCAACTCGATTCGCGCCACCGTCAGCAACGGCAACAGCACCAGCAGCACGAGCGGCAACCTGACGACCGGCGGCACCGCGCGCGGTACGGCGACTGGCGCCCTGACGTCCCCGCTTCGTGTCATCCGTAACGCCAACGGCCACGTCACGGTGACGAACCTGAACGGCGGCCTGACGGTTCGCGGGCAGTAACGAGCAGTTGGCGGTTGGCAGTTGGCGGTTGGCAGTAGCCAGCCGCCAACGACCCGCCGCCAACGCCCCCCGCCGTTTCTCCTGCCTACCGCCAACTGCCAACTGCCAACTTTTCAGAGGGACCCCATGGACCTGCGCATCGGCACCTCCGGCTGGCACTACAAGCACTGGATCGGCACCTACTACCCGGCCGACGTGAAGCCCGGCCAGATGCTCCCGCACTACCTGCGCGACTTCGACACGGTGGAGCTCAACAACACCTTCTACCACCTGCCGAAAGAGGAGTCGTTCGACACCTGGCGCAAGTCGACGCCGCACAATTTTCTCTTCGCGGTGAAGGGGAGCCGCTTCATCACCCACATGATCAAGCTGAAGGATCCGGACCGCGGCCTGATGAACTTCATGCCGCGCGCTGAGCGGCTGCGCTGGAAGCTCGGACCGGTCCTCTGGCAGTTGCCGCCGCGCTGGAACGTCAACGTCGAGCGGCTCGAGGCGTTCCTCGAGGCCCTGCCCCGCGGCCACCGCTACGCCTTCGAGCTGCGCAACGAGACCTGGATGACCGATCGCGTGCTCGAGGTACTGAAAAAGTACAACGCCGCGTTCTGCATCTACGAGCTGGCCGGCTACCAGTCACCGCTCGAGATCACCGCGGACTGGACCTACATCCGCCTGCACGGCCCGACGGCGTTCAAGTACCAGGGCAGCTACACCGACGCCCAGATGCAGGAGTGGGCCGACCGTCTGCGCGGCTGGAGCCGCAAGCTGACGAACGCCTACGTCTACTTCGACAACGACGACTCCGCCTACGCCGTCAACAACGCCCTCACCCTCAAGCGCCTGACCGCGAAGCTGGCCAAGAAAGCCGCGTAAGGGGAGTCTGTCTCGGAGTGCGGTGGCGAACGGAGGGTGTCTCAAAACGGAGCGCACACACTCTGATGGCCTGATTAGAAACCGGCGCCTGCGGGCGCAGACAGACAAGAGTGTCTGTCCCACATTGAATGCCAGCGTGCCCGCGGGTGCCCGATATTCGGCGGAATCTG
>DASWMP010000129.1:0-56154 GCA_036399695.1 Thermoanaerobaculia bacterium
CGCTCTTCTACACGTGTACCAGAGCGGTGGCGTTCGCCACCGCACTCCAAGATGCCATCGCGGAAATCGCACCAGGAGACAACGAACGTGCAAGAACGTCCACGCGCGCTCATCAGCGGGATCACGGGCCAGGACGGCTCGTATCTGGCGGAGCTGCTCCTCGAGAAAGGGTACGAGGTCCATGGCGTCATTCGCCGTTCCTCGTCCTTCAACACCGGGCGCATCGATGCGCTGTATCAGGATCCGCAGGAGGAGAACCGGCGGCTGATCCTGCATTACGGCGATTTGAACGACGCCTCCTCGCTCAACCGCATCCTGCGCGTGGTGCGGCCGGACGAGATCTACAACCTCGGCGCGCAGAGCCATGTGAAGGTCTCGTTCGACCTGCCGGAGTACACCGGTGAAGTGACGGGTCTCGGCGCGATGCGCCTGCTCGAAGCAATCCGCGAGCTCGAGCTCCGGCCGAAGATCTACCAGGCGTCGTCCTCCGAGATGTTCGGGAAAGTGACGGAGACGCCGCAGCGGGAGACCACCCCGTTCTATCCGCGCAGCCCGTACGGCGCGGCCAAGGTCTACGCCTACTGGATGACGGTGAATTACCGCGAGGCGTATGGCCTCTATGCCGTCAACGGCATCCTCTTCAATCACGAGTCGCCGCGCCGCGGCGAGACGTTCGTCTCCCGGAAGGTCACGCGCGCCGTCGGCCGCATCAGGCACGGCCTGCAGGACGCCGTGTTCCTCGGCAACCTCGACGCGAAGCGCGACTGGGGCTATGCGAAGGACTACGTCGAAGCGATGTGGCTCATGCTGCAGCAGCCGGAGCCGGACGACTACGTCATCGCCACCGGGACCACGCGCACCGTACGCGAGCTGTGCGACGTCGCCTTCGCCCGCGCCGGCATGCCACTCGAATGGCGGGGGAGTGGCTTCGACGAGGCTGGTTACGACGCCAATGGGGTCGCCCGCGTCAAAATCGACCCCCGCTATCTCCGTCCGACGGAAGTCGACCTGCTCCTCGGGGATGCGACGAAAGCCCGCGAGCAACTCGGCTGGACTCCGCGGACCTCGTTCGAAGATCTCGTCTGTCTGATGGTCGACGCCGACCTTCGTCTCGCGGCCGAAGAGGCTCACGTAAGCAAATTGACGGTCTGATTCGCACGCAAAACGTGTCGCGGCACACTCTCGGAGCAACGGGGCACACGTTTCGAGTGTCGCGTGCATCGTTTTCGTGTGCGGCTGAAACCATGGATTTGCGCTGAATCGTTTTTGAGTGTTGCGGCGAAACCATGGATTCAGAAACGAAGCTCATTCCGTGTTCTGGTAAAACCATGGATTAACGATGGATGCGTTTTTCGTGTCGTTGAATGCGCGGAAAGTGTCGTTCATTAACCCATGGTTGTAGCGTGGCACGAAAAATCGATTTCGGATGAGTCCATGGGTGTTTCGGATCACTCCAGGAGCTTTGCCGATTAAACCATGGGTGTAGCGCGGTACTCCGGGACCGCGCTACGTAAACAGCTCAGCATTGAGAGCGTCTAAACATGAACATGCATGACTTCTGGAGCACCCGGCGGGTGCTCGTGACCGGTGGAAACGGCTTCCTGGGCGGTTTTCTGCGCGAGCGGCTCGAGCGTGCACGCCCCGCGAGCATCATGACGCCCCGTTCCACTGAGCTCGATCTCCTCGACGCGAAAGCCGTGGCCGCCTATCTGGCGGAACATCGCCCCAACCTGGTGATCCATGCGGCCGCGGTCGTCGGCGGAATCGGCGCGAACCGCAACCATCCGGGGAAGTTCTTCTACGAGAACGCCGTGATGGGCATTCATCTCATCGAAGAGTGCCGGCTGGCCGGCGTCGAGAAGTTCGTCTGTCTCGGCACCGTCTGCGCCTACCCGAAGTTCACCCCCGTGCCCTTCCGCGAAGACGACCTCTGGAATGGGTATCCGGAGGAGACGAATGCGCCGTACGGCGTGGCCAAGAAGGCGATGCTCGTGCAGTTGCAGGCTTACCGGCAGGAGTACGGGTTCAACGGGATCTACCTGCTGCCGGTCAATCTCTACGGCCCGCGCGATCACTTCGACCTGGAGAACAGCCACGTCATCCCGGCCATGATCCGGAAGTTCGTCGAGGCGGTCGAGCGGGGTGAGCAGGAAGTCGTCCTCTGGGGGGACGGCTCGCCGACGCGCGAGTTCCTCTACGCCGCCGACGCGGCCGAGGGGATCGTGCTGGCGGCGGAGAAATACGAGGGCGGCGAGCCGGTGAATATCGGCTCGGGCGAGGAGCTTTCGATCCGCGAGCTGGCCACCCTCATCGCCGACAGAACCCGCTTCAACGGGCAGATCGTCTGGGATACGCTCCGTCCCAACGGGCAACCGCGGCGCAGGCTCGACGTCAGCCGCGCCGAAGCCGCGTTCGGATTCCGCGCACAGACCTCCTTCGCCGCCGGAATCGCGCAAACCATCGACTGGTTCATGGCACAGCAGGAGCGCAACACCTCCACCACCACTACGGAATGACCATCTCTCGCAGGCGTCTGCTCAAAGGTCTCGGTCTGGCCGCCGCTGCTTCGGTGGTTCCGGCGCTGCCGTCATGGGCCGCGCCCATCCCGCCGGTGGCCGGCTGGTCCGGCGAGCGGATGGAGCTTCTCTACGGTGCAGGCGGCTACCTCCGCTACCCGCTGCTCCGGCTCGGTGAGCCGGTCACAGCCACGGAGAAGATCACCAGCGTCGACTTCTTCCAGCCCTTCTTCGGGCCGGACCGCAAGGTGGTGAACCCGTCGGCGCCGATCGTACGCGAGCGGACCATCCTCTTCCGTGAGCCGGGTGAGTACTACCTCCGCATCAACAAATCCACGCCGCTGCGCGCGGTGGTCTTTTCGTCCGATGAAGGCGTCATGACGCCGGTGCTGCGCCTGTTCGACTTCATGGTGGCGAACCAGTTCTACGCCGGGGCGCAGGACATGTCGTGGTACGTGAACCGCGAGAAGTACATCAAGCGGTTCTTCGTCGACGAACGTCCGCTGATGCTCTCGTGCGGACCGACGCATCAGGTCTTCCGCTACCTTCTCGAGGACCGGTTCTGTGTGCCGACCCGGATTGCCACGAGCGCGAGCAACTTCTACCTCGATGACCGGATCACGCGCCTCACGCACAACGTCCCGGAGGTCTATCTCCCCGAGCTCGACAAATACGTTCTGTTCGACCTCAACACCGGGTTCGTGCCGAAGTGGATGGACGCCATCGACCTTGCCGAGGCCACGCGGGTCCTGGGCAACTACGCCAATGATTTCGAGCGCGACTCCGAGGTCACTGAAGTGCACGCCCGGGTGCCGACCTGCCCCTCCAAGCCGATCATCGGATCGCTCGTCGCGGCGACGGACGACTGGGGCACCATCGAATTCTCCGGCAACTACGTCGGCGACACCCCGGTCGACGAGTTCTACCGCGCCCGCGGCATGCGCTCCTGGTACAGCGGCCCTTTCTACTTTGGTAAGAAAGCAGTGAGCGTGCGCCCCACCGGCACGGAGTTCCTCGAAAGCGGCACGCTGCTCTGGGCCCGCATGGTCGACGACCCGGCCCTCGAGCAGGACATCTGGGACTGGCTCACGCCGACCGTCCCCCGAGAAGAAATCGAAGTCGTTTCCCCCGACGAGCTGCGCAACCGCCTGTGGGAAGGCCACCTGGCCACCATCCGGGCGGAAGAGTGGAAGCAGCGGTTCCCCTCGAGAGCTTCGTAGTTCTCAGCCGATTCGGAGTGGCACGCCGGACGCGTGCTGCCTGCGGCGCTTGCCACCGGCTACCTTACGACACGCCTCCGGCGTGTTTCTGATCCCCAACCAATGTGCGGAATCGCGGGTAAATACGACTTTTCCGGCCGGCCGGTGCCGGCTTCCCTCATCGAAGCGATGTGTGGGAGGCTGGCGCACCGCGGGCCGGACGCGCAGCATGTCCATGCTGCCGAGGGGATCGGTCTGGGCCAGCGGCGCCTGGCCATCATCGATCTCGATCCTCGTGCCGCGGCGCCGATGCCGAACGAGGACGGCTCCGTCTGGATCACCTTCAACGGCGAGATCTACAACTTCCAGGAGCTGCGCTCCGAGCTCGTGACCCAGGGTCACACCTTCCGGACTCACGGTGACACCGAGGTCCTCGTGCATCTGTACGAGGAGCACGGCACCGCGATGGTGCGGAAGCTGCGCGGCATGTTCGCCTTCGCGATCTGGGACGGGCCGCGCCGGCGCCTCTTCGCCGCGCGCGACCGCGTCGGGAAGAAACCGTTCTTCTACACGCGGCAGGGGCGCACCTTCGTGTTCGCCTCCGAGATCAAGGCGCTCTTCGCCGATCCCGACGTTCCCCGCGCGCCGAACTACCAGGCCATCGACGAATACCTGACGTACCAGTACGTCCCCAGCCCCCTCACCGCGTTCGAAGGGATCAGCAAGCTCCCCGCGGGGCATACGCTCGTCTGCGATCCGGACGGCAACCTCACGATCGAGCGCTACTGGGCGCCGCCGCTCGCGGTGAACACGACGGCCAGCGAAGAGGAGATCGTCGACGAGCTGCGCGTGCGCTTGCGCGAGTCGGTGCGCCTGCGGCTCATCTCCGACGTCCCGGTCGGCGCGTTTCTGAGCGGCGGCGTCGACTCCGGCGCCATCGTGGCCATGATGGCCGAGGCCAGCGCGACACCGGTGAAGACGTTCACCATCGGCTTCGACGAGCTGCCGGGTGACGAGCTCCCGTACGCCCGCCTCGTGGCGGAGCGCTACGGCACCGACCATCACGAGATCGTGATCCACCCGAGCGCGGCCGACGTGCTGCCGCTGCTCGTGCGTCACTACGACGAGCCGTTCGCCGATTCCTCCGCGCTGCCGACGTACTACGTGGCGAAAGCCACCCACGAGCACGTGACGGTCGCGCTCAGCGGCGACGGTGGCGACGAGAACTTCGCCGGCTACCAGAACTACGGCGTCGTCAGCTCGTGGGGGAGGCTCGACGCCATCCCCGGCCCGCTGCGCAGGCTCACCAGCAGCAGCATCAACGCCGTGATCGACCGGCTGCCGTACGGTAACACCTCCGCCCGGGTGAGCCGCGCGCTGGCCATGATGGCGGGGGACGTGCCGTCGCGCTTCCATCTCCAGCACTCCATCGTCAAGCCGGAAGAGAAGCGCGCCGGCTACACCGCCGAGATGCGGCAGCGCATCGCCGGCGGCACGCCCGTGCCGGTCGAGCTGCCGTGGAGCGAGGGGATGGATCCGCTCGACTGGATGATGCGCCACGACTTCAGCTTCTACGTGGCCGATTGCCTCATGACCAAGACCGACATCGCCTCGATGGCCAACAGCCTCGAGGTGCGCTGTCCGCTGCTCGATCACGAGCTGATCGAGTTCGCCGCCACGATCCCGAGCGCGATGAAGCGCAACGGCCAGGGCGGGAAGACGATCTTCAAGAAAGCCGTGCGCGACCTGCTGCCTGCCGAGCTGCTGACGAAGCCGAAGACCGGCTTCCGTCTGCCGGTCGAGCAGTGGTTCCGCGGCGAGCTCGCCCCGATGGTGCGGGAGATGCTCCTCGGCGACACCGCACGCACGCGCACGCTCTTCGAGCCCGCCTTCGTCCGCCGCATGTTCGACGAGCACGTCAGCGGACGCCGCGACTGGTCGAGCCGTCTCTGGGCGCTGCTGTTCCTCGAGCTCTGGTTCCGGGAGCACGTGGCGTGACGCGGCGCCGCGTCCTGTCCGCAGGCGGCCGGAGCCGCCCGCGATGAGTGCCACAGGCCGCAACGTCGTGGCGAACCTCGCCGGGCGTTTCTGGTCCAACCTGCTCTCGATCGCCGTCGTCCCGCTCTATCTCAAGTTCCTGGGGATCGAGTCGTACGGCCTGATCGGCATCTTCGCCACCCTGCAGGGCGTCGTGGCCCTGTTCGACCTCGGGCTGGTGTGGGTGTTGATGCGCGAGCTCGCCAGCCTTTCGGCGCGCGAGGACAGCGCGCCGCGGCAGCGCGACCTGATGCGCACTGTCGAAACGATGTACTGGGCCATCGCCGCCATGGCCGCGGCACTGGTCGTCGTGCTGGCGCGGCCGCTCGCGAGCGGATGGCTCATCGTCGAAGGACTGCCGCTCGAGACCGTGACCTCGGCCGTGCGGCTCATGGCGCTCGGCGTCGCCTTTCAGTTTCCCTTCGCCATCTATCAGGGCGCGCTCATCGGGATGCAGCGGCAGGTCGCGGTGAATGTGATCCTGTCCGTCACCGGCACCGTCCGCGCGGTCGGCGGCGTGCTGCTCGTCTGGTATCACCCGAACATCGTGCTGTTCCTCGGGTGGCAGGGTGTCATCAGCTTCCTCTCGACGTCTCTCGTGGCGCTCTACGCCTGGCGCGTGCTCCCGAAGGCGCCGGAGCGGCCGGCGTTCCGGTTCGCGCTGGTGTCGGGATCGTGGCGGTACGCCATGGGCGCGACGCTCATCGCCCTGGCCACCACCGTGCTGTTTCAGGCGGACAAGATCGTGCTGAGCAAGATGCTCACGCTGACGGCATTCGGCTACTACACGGTGGCCCAGAGCATCGCCAGCGTGTTGTGGTCGGTGGCGCGGCCGATCAGCTCCGCCGTCTTTCCCCGGTTCGCGCAGTTGATGGCCATGAAAGACGACGCGGCCGTCACGTCCCTCTATCACCGGTCGCAACAGATCATGTCCGTGCTGCTCGGCCCGGCCGCGCTGCTGATCGTCTTCTTCTCGTACGAGATGGTGCTGGTCTGGACGCATGACCCCAAGACCGCACAGAACACCTGGCTGGTGGCCGCGCTCTGCGCCGTCAGCGTCCTCGGGCTCGGTCTCGGCGACATCCCGCACTTTACGCGCCTCGCCTCCGGTTGGGTGCGGCTCTCGCTCGTCCTGAACTCCGTGCTGATCGCGGTCGTCATTCCGTCGCTCGCACTGGCGGCTCGCTCTTACGGCGCGGTCGGCAGCGCGGCAGTCTGGGCGAGCGTCAGCTTCGTCTACATGATCTTCTCGGTCGTCCTGATGCATCGCCGTATGCTGCGAGGGGAGCTGCCGCGCTTCCTCTTCCGCGATACGGCGCTGCCGCTCGCCGCCGCCACCGTCGTCGCGCTGATCGGCCGCGAGCTCGTGCCTCACAGCACCAGCGCGACCGTGCTCGTGCTGTCGGTCGGCCTCGTTTACGTCCTGATGCTGATCGCCGCCGTCGCGGCGCTGCCGGACCTCCGCGGTACCGCGCTGCAGCGGATGCAGGCGCTCTTTGCTAGCCATGTGCGGAATCGCTCTCGCGCTGAACGCTGACGCGCCGCCGTCCGCCGTCATCGGACGGATGGTCGACGCTCTCTCCCACCGCGGCCCCGATGCCCGCGGCGAAGAGGCGCGGGGGACGTGTGCCCTCGGCCATACGCGGCTGAGCATCATCGACCTGACGACCGGCGCGCAGCCGATGCAGTCGGGATGGCGCTCGATCACGTTCAACGGCGAGATCTACAACTACCGGGAGCTGCGCGACGAGCTGCGCGCGCTCGGCCACGAGTTCCAGACGACGAGCGACACCGAGGTGCTGCTCGCCGCGCATGAGGAGTGGGGGAGCGAGATGCTCGACCGGTTGCGGGGGATGTTCGCCTTCGCGATCTGGGACGACTCGACACGGACCCTGTTCGCCGCGCGCGACCTGTTCGGCGAGAAACCGCTCTTCTTCGCCACCGCTGCCGGCACGCTGCTGATTGCTTCGGAGATCAAGGCGCTGCTGGCCTCCGGGCTCGTCGAAGGGAAGCTGGACCGCACGTCCGTCGACGCGTATCTCGCGCTCGGATACGTGCCGCCCGACCGCACGATCTACTCCGACATTCAGACACTCCCGCCGGCGCACATGCTGACGTGGAGCAACGGCCGCATCGACGTGGCCCGCTGGTGGACGCCGCGAATGGAGACGCGAACCATCGGTCTCGACGAGGCAGGGGAGCGGCTCTACGCCGCCGTCGACCGGGCCGTCGAGCGGCAGATGGTGGCGGACGTCACGGTGGGCGCGTTCCTCAGCGGCGGCCTCGATTCGAGCACCATCGTCGCGCTGATGCAGCGGCATAACGAACGGCCGATCAAGACGTTTGCGGTCGGCTTCGGCAACGTCGTCAACGAGCTGCCGTACGCACGTGCCGTCGCGAACCGCTACCGCACCGACCATCATGAGATCGACCTGGCGCGGCCGCCGGTCGCGGAACTGCTGCGGCGGATGGCCTCCGTCTACGACGAGCCGTTCGCCGACAGCTCGAACATCCCGACGTATCTGATCTGCGAGTTCGCCCGCCGCGACGTGAAGGTCGTGCTCTCGGGCGACGGCGGCGACGAGCTGTTCGGCGGCTACGGCTGGTACACGTCCGTCCAGCAGGCGCTGTCGATGAAAGGCGGACGTCCGCGCTGGCTGGCGATGCGTGCGGCGAGCGTGGCGCTGCGTCACCGCTGGCGGGCGCTGGCGCGCCACTCCCACGCTCTCGGCCTCCATGCGCGGTGGCCCGATCCCTGGGCGGCGACGCTCGCCCAGCACATCAACATCCGCGAGCCGCAACGCCGCGCGCTCTGGCAGCACGACGCCCCGGCGGCGAAGCTCGCGACGGATGTGCCGGCCGAGAGCATCCGCGGCCTGAATCGCGGCTTCTACTTCGATCTCACGTCGTATCTGCCGGGCGACATCCTGGTGAAGGTCGATCGCGCGGCCATGGCCCACGGCCTGGAGACGCGCGCGCCGTTCCTCGATCGCGACGTGGTCGAGCTGGCGCTCTCGCTCCCCGAGAGGCTCAAGGTGGACGGCGAGCGCAACAAGATCGTCATGCGCCAGGCGTTCACGAAGCTCTGGCCCGAAGAGCTGCACGGCCGGGGGAAGCAGGGTTTCGGCGGCCCGATCCCGGTCTGGCTGCAAAATGCGGATGTGCGCGCCGTCGCAGCGGAAGTCTTTGCACCTGGTGCAAGATTGCGTGCGCTGCTGCCCGGCATCACGGACGACATGGCGAAAGGCAACGATTCGACGACCTGGACTCTCCTCACGCTCGGCCTCTGGCTGGAGCGGTGGAAGGTCGCGATATGACGTTCGATCCGCAGCACCTGGCCGATGTGCCGCCGGACTTCGAGGAGCAGGAGTACAACTTCACCGCCGCCTCGATCGCGGCGATGACGCGCTCCGGCCTGAGCTTCTGGCAGCGGATGCTGCAGGTCCCGCGCGTCGACCGCTTCGCGGCGAAACGGGTGAAGGGTTTCTTCCGCGAGCACCGGGACGCGATCATCATCCCCGGCTTCCGCTGCCAGTTCGGCCGCCTGCTGCTCGGCCGCAACGTCTATCTCTGCGACGCCTTCCTCGGCGACTGGGCCCCGATCGTGATGTACGACCACGTCATGTTCTCCTGGCAGAACATGCTCCTGACCTCGACCCACGACTACGAAAACGACATGCGCCGCGTCACGGCCAAACCGATCGTGCTGGAGCGGAACGTCTGGATCACGACCCGCTGCACGATCCTGGGCGGGGTGCGCATCGGGGAGAACACGGTGGTGGCCGCCGGGAGCGTGGTCACGAAGAGCCTGCCCCCGAACGTGCTGGCCGGTGGGAACCCGGCAAAACCGCTCAAAGACATCAAGAGGAAAGCACCGGTTGAGTGAGGGGGGAACGATGGGACCTATGGGACCCATGCGCTCCGCCCGATCTCATCAGTCTAAGAGGTCCCATCTGTCCCATCTGTCGCATAAGTCCCATCGTTCCCTTTAAAAACACCATGACTCTCAAATCCACCCTTCGTCCTTTCGTCAACAAGCTCCGCTACCTTGGCTGGGTCTTCCGTGGGAAGCCGTCCGGCGACATGTGGGGCTTTGGCAAGCGCGCCCGGTTGCGGGAGATCGGGAAGCGGTTCGGCTGCGCCACGTTCGTCGAGACCGGTACGCTGTTCGGCGATACCGTCGACGCCATGCGCGGGTCGTTCGAGCGCGTCTGCTCCGTCGAGCTGTCGCGCGAGCTTTACGACAGGAGCGTGGCCCGCTTCGCGGGCGACAGGCGCGTGCACCTCTATCACGGCGACAGCGGCAGCGTGATGCCGGACGTGGTGCGCGATCTCGAAGGACGCGCCCTCTTCTGGCTCGACGGCCACTACAGCGGCCCGGGCACGGCTCTCGGCGACAGCGAATGTCCGGTGGTCGGGGAGCTGAGCGCGATCGAGCGGGCGGCGCGCCGCGATCACTGCATCCTCATCGACGACGCCCGCCTCTTCGGCACCGTCCCGGATTACCCGACCATCGACGAAGTGCAGGTCATGCTGCGGCGCATCAACCCGCGGTACAAGATCTTCGTCGAGCACGACTGCATCTACGCCCTCCCGCCACAATGAAGAATCTCGCCCGTTTCGCTTACCGCTGGGTCGCGCAGGTGTGGGATCCGTTCCGCTCCGCGCGGGCGGTGCGCAGCATGCCGGCCTATATCGGCGATTACCTCCGGTACCGCATGCGTCCCGGCGCGGAGCCGTTGCACCTGCGCGATCTGGAGCCGGCGCTGCACGAGAAGACCGGCTCGCACGAGTTCGACACCCATTACTTTTTCCTGAACGCCTGGGCCGCGCGCCGCATCCTGGCGACGAATCCGGTGCGCCACATCGACGTCGCTTCGCAGACGGCGCTCGCGACGCAGATCAGCGCCGTGATCCGCGTGACCTACCTGGACTATCGTCCGCTCAACGTGCATCTCTCGAACTTGCAGCCGCTCTCCGGCAACCTGACGTCGCTGCCCTTCCGGGATGCGTCGGTGCGCTCGCTTTCCTGTCTCCACGTCGCCGAGCACGTGGGGCTCGGGCGCTACGGCGATCCGATCGATCCGCGCGGCACGATCCGCGCGGCCGACGAGCTGCGGCGCGTCCTGGCCCCGGGCGGCAATCTGTTCTTCGCCCTGCCGATCGGCCGGCCGCGCGTCTGCTTCAACGCCCATCGCGTCCACGCGGCCACGCAGATCCGCGATTACTTCGAAGGGCTGGAGCTCGTCGAGTACTCCGCCGTCGGCGACGACGGGTTGTTCCACGAGCGCGTCCCGCTCGAACAGTTCGACCGCGACTCCTACGCCTGCGGCATGTTCTGGTTCCGGAGGAGCGCATGAGCGTGAAAGCGAAGCTGGCGGACGTCCTGCTCGAGCTGCCGTCGCGCAGCGAGCTCGTATACCGGCTCGCCCGGCGCATCGTGAACCGCCGCCAGGGGGAGAACGACGGCGACATCACGCGCAACGGCGAGCTGCGTCTCCTGCGCGCGGTCCTGCCGAATGCGCGCGTCGTCTTCGACGTCGGCGCGAACGTCGGCGACTGGACGGAGGCGGCGCTGGCCATCCAGCCGAAGCTGCAGATCCATTGCTTCGAGCCCAGCCCCGCCACGTTCAAGGTGCTGGCTTCCCACCGCTTTCCCGCGGACGTGCATCTCAATCCGGTCGGACTGGGAGCCGAGGCCGGGATGGTCGACTTTTTCGTCTTCGGCGAGGCCATGGGGGCGAACTCGCTCTACAACCGCCAGGGCACTGATGCCGTCGTGCAGCGCAAGGAGACGGTCTCGATCACCACGCTGGACGACTACGCCGTGACGCGGAACGTCGCCCACATCGACTTCGTGAAAGTGGACGTCGAAGGTCACGAAGTCGCGGTGATCAAAGGGGCGCGCCGCCTGCTCGATCAGGGACGCATCGGGATGCTGCAGTTCGAGTACGGCGGGTCGTACATCGACGCCCGCGTGCTGCTGAAGGACATCTACGACCTCGTCTCCGCCGCGCGCGCCCGCTACCACTTCTTCAAGATCATGCCGCACGGGCTGCAGCCGATGCCGGAGTACCGGCAGATGTTCGAGAACTTCCAGTACGCGAACTTCCTGATCGTGCGCGACGGAATCGAGGTGCCGCGATGAAGGCGGCCATCCGCCGCGCCTTTCCGCTGCCGGCCAAGTGGAAGGAGCGGATCCTCGAGGCGCGCGCGCCTCGCGAGCTCTGGACCGCCGTCCGCCGCCGCCAGTTGCACGAGGAGTACGAGCTGCGCCGCGAGCACTACGCGAAACTGCTCGAAGAGCGCGGACTCGCGTATGACGAGCAGCGCACCATCGGCGACGTCCGTGCCCGGCTCGCGGCGCGCGGTTACACGCCGAAGAAGCGGAAGATGGGGGAGGTCCACACCTTCGCCTTCTTCCCTTCCTTCAGTTGGCATCACCATCTGCTGCCGGACCTGCGCGAGCTCGGGCCGGTCACGCACTTCGACTACCACGAGCACGGCTTCGACTACATGACGCTGGCGGCCGCCGATCAGCGCGGGCGCGCGGAGCGGGAGCGGATGCTCTCGCTGCTGCTGCCGGCGCTGCGCGAGGCGCACAAGAAGCGTCCCGTCGACTGGCTCTTCTACTACGGCGGCGGGCAGGACATCTCTCCCGTGCTGCAGCGGAAGATCGCGGAGGAGCTGGGCATCCCGAGCGCGAACATGTCGCTGGACGACAAGCAGGGATGGGCGGGCCGGCAGACGACCGACGCCCGCACCGGCGCCATCGACATCACGAAGGAGTTCGACGTCTACATGACGTCGGCGCGCGTGGCCTGCGAGTGGCATCTCGCCGAGGGCGGACGGGCCATCTACATGCCCGAGGGGTTCAGCGATGCCGGGTTTCACCCGCTGGACGTCGAGAAGGACATCCCGGTGAGCTTCATCGGCGTGTCGTACGGCTTCCGGCCTTCGATCGTCGATGACCTGCGCAAGGCGCGCCTCCCGGTGCAGCCGTTCGGCGCCGGCTGGGGCACGAAGATGCTGTCGAGCGCGGAACAGCTCGAGGTCATCAACCGCAGCCGCATCAACCTCGGCATGGGGGGCATCGAATACTCCGAACGGCTGACGAACGTGAAGGGGCGCGACTTCGAGATCCCCGGCACGGGCGGCGGCATGTACCTCACGACCTTCAACCCCGATCTCGCCCTGCACTTCGACGTCGGCGGCGAGATCGTCTGCTACAGCACGCGCGACGAGCTCATCGAGCTCCTCCGCTGGTACCTGGCCCGTCCCGAGGAGTGCGGGGAGATCGCCGCCCGCGCCCGCGCCCGCTGTCTGCGGGAGCACCGCTGGCTGCATCGATATGAAAGACTGCTGCAGATTCTCGGAGTTTTCGAGTGAGGGGACCGATGGGACTCATGGGACCTATGGGACCTATAGGACAGATGGGAAGGCAAAACCGTATGTGTCGAGTGCCATAGGTCCCGTCTGTCCCATAGGTCTCATTAGTCCCATCGTCCCAGGTGCCTGACCCAGACCATGCCTTTCTTCTCCGTGATCATCCCGATGTACAACCGGGCGGCCTTCATCGGCCGCGCGATTGACAGCGTCCTGTCGCAGGATGACGCCGACTTCGAGGTCGTCGTGGTCGATGACGGGTCGGCCGATGATTCCGTGGCGGCGGTGCGCCGCTACACCGATCCGCGGGTGCGGCTGGTGCTTTCTCCCGTCAATCAGGGGCGCTGTCCGGCGCGGAATCTCGGGATGAAGCATGCGGTGGGGGAGTGGTTCGTCTTCCTCGACAGCGATGACGAGTTGACGCCCGGAGCGCTACGGCTGATCCGTGCGCGGATCGAGGCGGCACCGCCGACGGTGGGCGCGATGCGCTTCATGTGCGTCAGCGACACGGGGGAGCGCTCGCCCGAGCCGCCGCACAGCGGGCAGATCGTCGATTACGCGGGCTTCCTCCGCTGGGCCGAGCTTTCGCTGAAGGCCACCCACACGGAAGCGATGCCGTGCGTGAAGGCGACGACGTTCCCGGCGGTGCAGTACCCGTCCGGGCATGCAGACGAAGGGCGTTATCACCTCGACATCGCCAGGCTGGTGGAGACGCAGCTCGCTCCCGACGTCGTGCGGCTCTACCATCACGACGCTCCCCAGCGCGTGATGCACGCCAATCTCGGACGCATCCTGCGTTACGCTCCCGATCTCGCGGACGATGCCGCGCAGGTGCTCGGCCGCCATGGCGAGGCCATGCGCCGCACCGTGCCCGATCTGTATTACGTGAAAGTCATGGAAGCCGTGTCGCAATCGTTCCTCGCCGGGCGGCGGTTCACCGCGTTGCGCTATGCCACGCGGCTCACGACCCGTCCCCGCTTCTGGGCACGCCTGAGCGCGGTGACGGGCCTCGGGATGCTCGGGCCGCGCGCCGCCGCGTGGGCCAAGAAGCAGTGGATGCGCATGCAGGGACGGAAGGCAGCATGACGGCCGTCCCGCAGCAGGCGCAGCCTGCCATCCGGCGCCGCCGGCCCGTCGTCCACGCGCCGCTCGTGCAGCTCGACCCGCCGCGGCTCGTGCTGCTGGCCGCCTTCTTCGCCTCGGTCGTCGCGGTGGTGATGGCGGCCCAGCCGATGCGCTACGTGCTGGCGCCGTTCCTCGCCATCGCACTGATGGTGCTGCTGTTCCTCATCTCCGCCTACCGGCGGGAGAAGACGCTGCCGGTGTTCGAGGTGGCGTCGTACTGGATTGCCGCGGCCGCGCTGTACGGCGGCTTCCCGCTCCTCAACTTCATGGCCGGGGGCTTGCGCTGGTACCCCCTCAGTGACAACCGCATCTGGGGCCTCGATCCAGGTCCGTGGGCTGTCGGCGCCTTCGGCTGGCGTTACGCCCTGCACATGGCGGCCTTCCTGATCGTCTATCTCCCGCTGCGGCAGAGCGCGAAACTGCCGCGCCTCGACCCGATCGGCCGCTCCCGTATCGTGGCCACGATCGTCGGGGCCGTGCTCGCCACCCTCTTCATCTATGCGATCGGGCATATCTACGGCGTCTCGTACATGGTCTCTTATCAGGATCTGGTGCAGGGGAAGGTGCGTGGCTTTGCCGATCTCGGCTCGCTGCCGGTCATGCAGATCGTCAGCGTCGTCACGGCCGTCCGCTTCGTGCTGCTGCAGATCGTCATCGCCCTGATCATGCTGAAGTGGCGGCGCAGCATCGCCGCGCGCATCGGGCTGATCGTCTTTCTCGGGGCGCTGGGCGGCACGATCGTGGTGATGGGCACGGCGCGCAGCGAGTTCATCCTGCTGCTGATGACGACGATCATGTTCTACCACCGGTTCGTGCGGCGGATCCCGTTCATCATCGCCATTCCGGCGGGCGTTCTCTTCCTCGGCGGCTTCCTGCTGATGGGCATCATGCGCGACTTCCAGGGCGTCCAGACCGTCAGCGAGTACGACGTGCCGTTGCTGGCCTCGTCCAACGAGTTCCAGGCCGTCTTCGCTACCGCGTACGACCTCCACGTCGCCCGCCAGACGGGCGAGCTGCAGCACATCCCGTGGCAGATCCACTGGAGTGACTTCTACGCGCTGATCCCGAGCCAGATCCTGCCGTTCGAGAAGATCGATCCCTCGGCCTGGTATCTCCACTTCCGCAACATCACGGGGGCGGGCTTCATGTTCGGCGTGATGTCGCAGGCGGTGGTCGGGTGGGACTGGCTGGAGCTGGCCATCCGCGGCGCGCTGGTCGGCCTCTTCTGCGCCTTTTTCCAGCGGTGGTACACGCGCCACGCGCGCGAGTTCTGGCCGACCATCGCCCTGACGTTTCTGTCGATCTGGATGTATTACTCGATGCGTCAGGGGAGCTTCGCGTTCCTCTACTTCATCGTGTACCGCTTCATCCCGACGTTCCTGGCCGTCGAGACGGTGGCCTGGCTGCTGCGGGACGGACGGCGCCGCTTCTCCCGAAAGAGGAGCGCGACCGGCTGATGCGCATCCTGCACTGCATTTCGACGCTCGGGGAAGGAGGCGCGGAGCGACAGCTCGTGCATCTCGCGAACGAGCTGCCGGCACACGGCGTCGATCTCCACGTGGCCATCACGGACGAAGGGGTCATGAAGGAGCACTTCTCCGGTAAGGCGCAGTTGTACCGGCTGCATGGCGCCGGCAATTACGATCCACGCGTCATCGGCACGCTGGCGAAGCTGATCCGCAAGCTGCGCCCCGACGTCGTGCAGACGTGGCTCACGCGCATGGACGTCATCGGTGGCCTGGCCGCGAAGCTGACGGGTACGAAATGGCTGCTGACGGAGCGCAGCTCGCTGCTGGCCTATGCGCCCGGGGTCCGCAACAGCGTGCGCGTCGGCTTCGGCCGCCGCGCCGACGCCATCGTGGCGAACTCGGAAGGGGGCCTCGACTACTGGAAGAGCCACCACCCGCGGACAAAGATCCTCCGCCGCATCCCGAACGCCGTCTGGACCGCGGCGGCACCACGCACCGATACCGCCGTGCAGTCGCCGGCGCGCATCGTCGTGGTCGGCCGCCTGACGACGGACAAGAATCATCTGCTGCTCGTCGATGCCCTCGCCCACGTGGACGACGCCGTCCTGCAGATCTGCGGCACCGGCCCGCTGGAAGCGGAGGTCCGCGCCCGCGCCGCCGCTTTCGGCGACCGGGTGACGTTCTCCGGACACGTCGCCGACGTCGGTTCCGTGTTGCGCGAGAGCGACGTGTTCATCTCGATGAGTAACTACGAGGGGCTGCCGAACGCCGTCAGCGAAGCGGCGGCCGCCGGCGTGCCGCTCGTGCTTTCCGACATCCCGGCCCATCGCGAGCTGTTCGGCGACGACGCCGCGCTGTACGTCGATGGGCGCGACCCGGCCGCGGTGGCCGCGGCGCTGCGCATCGCAATCGCCGACCGCGACGCCGCCGCGCGCCGCGCGCGCAAGGCGCAGGCCGTCGTGACGCAATGGACGCCTGCCGCCATCGCCGCCGAATATCATCGCCTGTACGAAGACATCCTGAAATGAACCTGCTCGAGATCCTCCGCTGCCCCGCATGCGGCAGCCAGTTGACCGCGGAAGGGGAGCTGCTCCGCTCCGCATGCGGACGGACGTACCCGGTCGTCGGCGGCATTCCCCGCTTCGTCCCGGCGGACAACTACGCCAGCAACTTCGGCCTGCAGTGGAACCGCTTCCGCCGCACGCAGCTCGACAGCTACTCGGGCGTGCCGATCTCACGCGACCGCTTCCTCCGGGAGACCGGCTGGACGAAGGCGGACCTGGAAGGGAAGCTCGTCCTGGACGCCGGTTGCGGCGCCGGACGCTTCGCCGAAGTGGCGCTCAGCCTCGGCGCGCACGTCGTGGCCATCGATTACTCGAGCGCCGTCGACGCCTGCTACGCCAACAACGGACCGCACGAGCGTCTGCAGGTAGTGCAGGCCGACATCTATTCACTCCCGTTCGCCCCGGCGACGTTCGACTACGTCTACAGCCTCGGCGTCCTGCAGCACACCCCCGACGTCCGCCGCGCCTTCGACTCGCTCGTGCCGCTCGTCATGCCGCAGGGGCGCATCGTGGTCGATCTCTACGGCCAGCACTGGGGGAACTTCATCCGCCCGAAGTACTGGCTGCGCCCGATCACGAAGCGGATGCCGGCCACGAAGCTCTTCTCCCTCGTCGAACGCGCCACCCCGTCGCTGCTGAAAGTCAGCGGAGCCGTCCGCCGCATCCCCCGTCTCGGCCGCTACCTCGGCTTCTTCGTCCCGGTCGCCGATTACCGCGGCTCGCTCCCGCTCTCGGATCAGCAGGCGCGCGAGTGGGCCGTGCTCGATACCTTCGACTGGCTCTCACCCCGCTACGACCAACCCCAGACCGCCGCCACCCTCCGCCGCTGGCTCGAAGAAGCCGGCCTCGCGGAGATCGAAGTGCTCTCGCTCGATCACCTCACGGGCCGAGGGCGGAAGGTGTGAGACGTGGCTTGTAGAAGCTTGCGGGTGCAGCTCTCGGCGGCGCGGCTGTCGACACGCCGGAGGCGTGTCGTAAATTAGCCGGTGGCAAGCGCCGCAGGCGCGCGGCCACCGGCTGCGGTTCCAACAGAAGACGCACCCCGGAGGGGTGCCGGGGATCGATGGACGCGACCCCTGCCGGGGTCGAAATGAAGGCGGATCTTGTCCGGTGGCGGCGTGCCTTCGGCACTTGCCACCGGCTAATTTACGACACGCCTCCGGCGTGCAACTCCGAATCGCCTTTTCGAATCGTGACAACTCAGCGCCGATCCCTACGTAGGCGGGGGACGATGAGAGTATCGGCGCACTCTGTGCGCCTGTACGATACGCGGCCGAGCTTCGAACTGACCACGGACCACGGACCACAAGACACCCATGTGCGGAATCTCCGGAATCGCCTCTGCTGACGTCGATGCGCTCGTGCTCGAGCGGATGTCGGCGGCGTTGCAGCATCGCGGGCCTGATTCGCATGGCGCGGCGATGCTGGCTCATGCCGGCTTCGCTCACGCGCGGCTGGCCATCATCGACCTCTCGCCCGGCGGGCATCAGCCGATGTCGGACCGGCAGGGGGAGATCCACGTCACGTACAACGGCGAGATCTACAACTTCGTCGAGCTGCGGGAAGAGCTGCGCGGGCGGGGCCACGAGTTCCGCAGCTCCAGCGACACCGAGGTGCTGATTGCGGCGTATCGGGAATGGGGGAGGGAGTGCCTCCGCCGCCTGAACGGCATGTTCGCGTTCGCGCTGTTCGACTCGCGCGACGGCACGCTGCTCCTGGCGCGCGACCGCGCCGGCGAGAAGCCGCTCTTCTGGTGGCACACGCCCGGGAAGCTCGTCTTCGGGTCGGAGCTGAAGGCGCTGGCCGTCGATCCGGCGTTCCCGCGCACGATCAGCCTCCCGGCCCTCGATTCGTTCCTCGCGTACGGCTACACCGTCGGCACGCAGTCGATCTTCGAAGGCGTCCGCAAGCTCGCTCCCGCGCACGCTCTCCTCTACGACACGCGGCGCGACACCGTCGATACGTGGGCCTACTGGGACCTGCCGGCTGCCGCTCCGGACGACGCCACGGACGACGAGCTCCTCGACGAACTGGAGCGCCTGCTCGCCGACTCCGTCCGCCGCCAGCTCGTCGCCGCCGACGTTCCGGTGGGCGTGCTGCTGAGCGGAGGCATCGATTCGAGCCTCATCACCGCGCTGGCCTCGCGCGCTTCGTCCAAGCCGGTGAAGACCTTCACGGTCAACTTCCCGGGCCACGGACGCTTCGACGAAGGGCCGCGCGCGCGCATCGTGGCGCGGCACTTCGGCACCGACCACACCGACCTCCTGGCCGAATCCGCGTCGCTCGACGTGCTGCCGCTGCTGGCGCGCCAGTTCGACGATCCGATCGCCGATCACGCCATGATCCCGACGTATCTCGTCTCCGCGATGATTCGCGAGCACGCCAAGGTGGCGCTCACCGGCGACGGCGGCGACGAGCTGTTCGGCGGCTATCCGCACTACGCCATGCTGGCCCGGCAGGAGCGCGTGTCGCGCCTCCTCCCGCGCTTCGTGCGCCGCCGCATCGCGCATGCCGCGGACCGCTACCTGCCGGTCGGCGTGCGCGGGCGCAACCACATCACGGCGCTGGCGGGGGACGACGGCCACGGCATCGCTCACGTCAACCTCTACTTCGACGCCGCGACACGCGTCCGGCTCGTGCCGGCGCTCGCCGCGCGCCACGGCTCCTCGCCGGAACAGCTCCGTCTCGCCGCCGCCGGCAGCGGCACGCTGTTGCGCCGCGCCCAGCAGGCCGACTTCCGCACCACGCTGCCGGACGGCTACCTCGTGAAGGTCGACCGCGCCTCGATGCTCCGGTCGCTGGAGACACGCGCGCCGTTCCTCGATCAGCGCATCATCGAGTTCGCCTTCGGACGCGTGCCCGACCGCCTGAAAGTGCGTGGCAGCGAGATGAAAGTGCTGCCGCGCCGGCTCGCGAAGAAGCTGCTGCCTCCCGAGCTGGACATGCGCGGCAAGCAGGGCTTCACGATGCCGCTGGCGGCTTGGTTCGAGCATGGCTGGGGAGCGATGATCGAGGAAGTGCTGCAGGATTCGCTCTTCGACCGCACGTTCGTCGCCGAGCTGCTCGAAGGGCAGCGCCGGGGACGCAACAACACCGGCCGGCTCTTCGCCCTGATGATCTTCGAGCTCTGGAGGCGCGAGTACCGCGCCACTCTTCCATGACGATGATCCGCGTCGGCATCGACGCGTCGAACCTCCGCGCCGGCGGCGGCATCACGCACCTCGTCGAATTGCTTCGCCACGCCGAGCCGCGGCAGGCCGGCGTCGACCGCGTCACGGTCTGGGGGGCGCACGAGACGCTCGACCGCCTCGCCGCGCGCGACTGGCTCACGCTCGCGCACGAGCCGGCGCTCGAAGGAAGCCTCACCTCCCGCGTGCGGTGGCAGCGCGGACGGCTGCGCGAGCTCGCGCGCGAGCACTGCGACGTCCTCTTCGTCCCCGGCGGGGGAGACGGCGGCGGCTTCCGTCCGTACGTGACGATGTTCCGCAACATGCTGCCGTTTCAGTGGCGGGAGCGGGCGCGCTATCACGTCTCGCCGATCGGCATCCGCCTCTGGCTGCTTCACTTTGCGCAGAAGCGCGCCTTCCGCCGCGCCGACGCCGTGATCTTCCTCAACGAATTCGCCCGCCAGCGCGTCGGCCGCTACGTCGCCCGGAGTGCCGTCATCCCGCACGGCGTCAGCGACGACTTCCGCCTCCCGCCGCGCCCGCAGAAAAAGAAAGGCGTGCTGCGGCTCGTCTACACGTCGATCATCGACCTGTACAAGCATCAGTGGACGGTGGCCGAAGCGGCGATCGAGCTGCGGGAGGAAGGGGTGCCGCTCGAGCTGGCGCTGGTCGGTCCGTCGTACGGCCCGGCCCTGCGGAAGCTGGAGCGCGTGCTGCGCCGCGACAAGCACCACATCGTCCGCGTGCGCGGCGGCGTGGCCCATGCCGACCTGCCGGAGATCATCCAGGCCGCCGACGTCTTCGTCTTCGCCTCCACGTGCGAGAACATGCCGAACATCCTCCTGGAAGCAATGGCCTCGGGTCTCCCGATCGCCTGCTCCTCACGCGAGCCGATGCCCCGCTTCCTCCAGGACGGCGGTGTCTACTTCGATCCCGAAAACAAAGACGACGTCAAACGCGCCCTCCGCGAGCTGCTCGACCCGAAGCGGCGCGGACAACTCGCGAAGCGCGCCTACGACCTGGCGCTCCAGTACTCCTGGGAGCGCTGCGCCAACGAGACCTTCACCTTCCTCGCCGAAGTCGCCCGGACGACGGGCAACGGACAACGGACAACGTAACGAAATGTGCGGTATCGCAGGACACGTCAACTGGGCCGATGACGCGCTGCTCGCGCGCATGACCTCCATCCAGTCGCATCGCGGGCCGGACGACAGCGGCACCTGGTCGGCCGAGTTCTCCGGCGGACGCGTCGGACTCGGTTCGCGCCGTCTGGCCATCCTCGACCTCTCGCCGGCGGGGCACATGCCCATGGCCACGCCGGACGGCAACATCGTCATCGCGTACAACGGTGAGGTCTACAACTATCCGGAGCTGCGCCGCGAGCTCGAAGGGCGCGGCTACACCTTCCGTTCGAACAGCGACACCGAGGCCATCCTCTACCTGTACGAGCTGTACGGGACGGATTGCTTCCGCCGGCTGGACGGCATGTTCGGCCTGGCGATCTGGGACAAGCGTCACGAACGGCTCGTCCTTGCGCGCGACCACTTCGGCATTAAGCCGCTCTACTACACCACGCAACATGGCCGGCTCGCGTTCGCGTCCGAACTGAAGGCAATCCTCGAGCTGCCGGGCGTCGAGCGGAGCATGGATCCGTACGCGTTGTCGCAGTACCTCACGTTCCTCTGGGTGCCGGACCCTCTGACGATGCTGCGCGGCATCGTCAAGCTGCAGGCCGGACACTTTGCGGTGTTCGAGCGGGGAGAGCTGCGCGTCGAGCGCTTCTGGGAGCCGGCGTATCCGGCTGCCGGTTTCTCCTATCCGGCGCGGAGCGAGCAGCAGCTCGCGGCCGAGCTGCGCGAGCGCTTCTTCGGCGTCGTCAAACGGCAGATGCTGAGCGACGTCCCGGTCGGTGCGTTCCTGAGCGCCGGCCTCGACTCGAGCAGCATCGTCGCGGCGATGGCGAAGGCCAGCCCCATTCCGGTGCGCACCTTCACGATCGCCTTCCCGCCGCACACGACGAAAGGGGAGGTCCACCTCGACGACACCGCCGTCGCCGAGCGGACGGCGAAGCATTTCGGCTGTGTCCACACGCAGATCGTCGTCGAGCCGGACGTCGTCGACCTCCTGCCGAAGCTCGTCTGGCACATGGACGAGCCGGTCGCCGACCCGGCCATCGTCATGGCGTACCTCGTCAACCGCGAGGCGCGCAAGGACGTGACGGTCCTGCTCTCCGGCATCGGCGGCGACGAGGTCTTCGCCGGCTACCGCAAGTACCAGGCGCACTACCTCGCTGAACGCTACCGCCGCATCCCGCGGGTGCTGCGCGAATCGGTGATCCGGCCGGCGGTGACGGCGTTGCCTTCGATGCGCAACTCATCGCTGAAGGGCTACGTCCGCCTGGCGAAGAAGATGGTGCGCAGCGGTTCGCTCGAGCCGGTGGACCGCTTCCTGATGGACAGCGTCTACTTCACCGAGGAGATGCGCCGCGAGCTCGGCGTCACCGATCCCGCCGACCCCCGTCTCGCGCACCTCGGACACTTCGCCCGCCTCCCCGACGCCGACTTTCTGCACCGCATGCTGTACGTCGACCTGCAGACCTTCATGGTCAGCCTGAACCTCACGTACAACGACAAGATGAGCATGGCGTCGTCGGTCGAGGTGCGCGTGCCGTTTCTTGACCGCGAGCTGATCGAGTGGACCGCGTGGAACGTCCCACCGTCCATGCTCATGCGCGGTGGCACGACCAAGCTCCTCCTTCGTGAAGCGATGCGCGGCATCCTCCCGGATGAAGTGCTGACCCAGAAGAAAGCGGGCTTCGGCGCCCCCGCCGATCACTGGCTGGCCAACGACCTGCGGGAGATGGTGGACGACCTGCTCGACGAGCGCACGATCCGCGCGCGCGGGCTCTTCAACCCGGCCGCCGTGCGGCGGCTCATCGAGGAGCAGCGGTCGGGGCGGAACGACTGGTCGCTGCAGCTCTGGCAGTTGCTGACGCTCGAGCTCTGGATGCGCGAGTACATGCCGTAGGCTGTGCGCCCGATCCAGGAGCGCGGTGGCCTCCTCCGCCACCGCACTCCTGGGTCCCGTCACCCTACCGCGGCGCGAAGATCCTCCACGCCAGGTTGCCTTCGGTCGGCAGTGCGGCCGTCGAGCGGACCACGCCGCCCGAGACGACCCACATGTTGACGGCGCCGGTGGCGGTGTTGCGCCAGACGATGTCGGGCCAGCCGTCGCCGGTGTAGTCACTCACCGCACCCGCTTCCCACGAGGCCGGCACTGTGCCCAGCGGGGCGGTGCTGGCGATGTTGATGCCGGCCATGTACCAGAGCACCACCTGGTTCGTGTTCACGTTGCGCCAGGCGAAGTCGCTCCAGCCGTCGAGGTTGAAGTCGGCCGCGCCGACGGAGACCCAGTCGAGCGGCAGTGACGGGATCGGCTGCGTGCTCACCAGCGTCGAGCCGCTCATCAGCCAGAGCGCCATCTGCGTCGTGCCGCGGTGGCGCCAGAGCAGGTCGGTCGAGTTGATGCCGTCGTAATGGAAGACCGACATCACCTCCCAGTCGAGGGAGACGGTCGGCAGCGGATAACTGGAGATCAGCGACGCGCCGTTCATGTTCCAGATGACGTTCGCGCCGGTGTTCATGTTGCGCCAGATCAGATCCTGGCGGCCGTCGCCGTTGTTCTCACCCGCGCCGACGAGGCGCCAGGCCACGTCGAGCCGCGGCGGCGTCAGTGTGCCCGTGACGGTCGTGCCGTTCATGAGCCAGATACGGTTGTCACCGGTCGACGTGTTGCGCCAGACGATGTCCGGACGGCTGTCGAAGTTGAAGTCGCCGCGCACGCGCGTCGTCGTCGCCGGCGGCGGCGCCGAGACCGTGACGGTGGCGGTCGTGCTGTTGACCGAGCCGCACGAATTCGTCACGCGGACCCAGTAGCTCGTCGACGTCTGCGGATTGACCGTGACGCTCGGCCCCGTCGCGCCGGCGATCGGTGAGGTCGTCGAGCCGCTCGAACCGATGTACCACTGATACGACAGTGGCGCCGTGCCGGTGGCCGTGACGCTCAGCGTCGTGGTCTGTCCGGCCGTGATCGTGCGCGAGGCCGGCTGCGCAGTGATCGCAGGCGCCGTGCACGCCGGCGGCGGGGGAGTGGTCGTGCCGCTGCCGTAGACGTGCGACAGCGCTTCGACGTCCCACGGCCCCGGCGTCGCGCCGAAGCGGCCGCTCACGACCGAGCGCATGATCGCGTCGTTCGACGCCGGGGTGCCCTGGTCGGAGTGGCGGAAGCCGAGCGTGTGCCCGACCTCGTGGGCCACCGCTTCATCGAAGACGGCGGCCGAGACCGAGAGCCCCGACTTCATCACGACGTCGCCTTCACTGATGCTGTAGAAGGTCTCGCCCTTGTAGGTGTGCTGCGCGTTCGCGTACCACTTCGAATAGCCGATCGCCCCCGCCGGGACGTCAGTCGCGGAGTTGTAGACGATGGCGTTGACGCCGTCCTGCACGAATGCCGCGGAACGCGTGCCGCCATAGACGAGCCGGACGTTGGAGCTCGGATCGTTCGTCCAGCCGGCCAGCGCCCGCTGCGCCGTACCGACCGAGTCGTAACCCGGCTGCGAGCCGCTGACGTAGTACGTCACGCTGCCGCCGGCATCGAAGACCGACCAGCGGAACGTGCCGAACGTATAGGCGCTCGGCGGGAAGTGGCTCGTGACCTGCGGGACGAAGCGTTCGCCGCGCTGCCGGTCGCTGCTGTCTCCGATGGGGATGCGGGAGGCGAGGTAACCGGTTTCGTCCTCGAGCTGCGCATCGAGCGGGCCGAGGTCGTACTCGAAGGAGCGGAAAGGATCGGCCTTCGACGGGATCCGTTTCACGATCCGGTCGACGTACGTGAGGAAGGCGTCTTCCATGCGGGGGAACTCGACGTGCTCCCTGAGACCGTCGGCGTCCAGTCCGACGACGTCGCTGCCGACGGCGCGGATGAGGATGCGGTCGCCGTCGGCCATGCGCATCGACGTCATCTTGCCGAGGGACATGCCGTACGTCGTCCAGTAGTCGCCCTCGTGCTCGCTGAGGAAGACGAGCACGCGCTCGCCCGGCGCGTACGTGACGCCGCCGGAGACCGCCATCGCCTGCATGCCGGCGATGCCGCCGAGGTCGCGCACTTCGACCGGTTGCGTATGGTCGAGCGCGCCTTTCATGACCCGCTCGGGCAGGATTTGCGTGAACGTGACGATGTCACCGTCGGAGAGACGCTCGGTGCGCTGCGACGACACCAGTCCCAGGAGGATGGCGTCGGAGTCTTTGATCATCTGCGCATCGGACGGCACCATGAAAACCGCTGCGTGGAGCGAGGAGGTGACGAGCAGCAGAGCCAGGAAGGGGATCGAGAAGCGGGGTCTCATGACCCCCGCCAGTGCAACTGAAATGCCGTTGTTATTGTACGTTGTCCGTTTTCCGTTGCCGGTTGTCCGTAACGCACCGCCTGCCCAGCCCGGAAATCGGAAATCCGAAATCGAAACTGTTACGATGCGCCGCTTCCAGGCCCCGGGCCTCTGAGCCCCGAGCCCCGAGCCCCGATCCCCGATCCCTGTCTCTCACCATGCGCCCGATCCTTTTCTACCGTTCGATCCGCTACATCCCCGCGGCGCAAGTGCGGGCGCGGCTGTGGTTCGTGCTCAAGCGGCGGTCGAGGCGGCTCTTCGGCCTGAAGTTCAAGCCGCCGCGCATACAGACCAGGGCGCACCAGCCTCTCTGGACGGGTCTCGGCTTTGCGCCTCGCGAGAGCTGGCGCCTCGAGCGCGCCCGCGAGATCGCGGCGAACCGCTTCACCTTCCTCGGCACCGAGCGGACGTACGAAGCGGAGCCCGCCTGGCACGATCCGGCCGTCTCCCAGTTGTGGCGGTATCAGCTCCACTACTTCGACTACGTGCTCGACCTCGCCCTGGCCGGTGACTACGACACGTTCAAGCGGCTCGTGCAGTCGTGGCTGCGGGGGAACGTGAAGCTCATCGGCGACGGCTGGCATCCGTACACCGTCTCGCTGCGGGCCGTGAACTGGTGCCATGGCTTGATGGCCTTCCCGCGCGAGCTCGATGGCGACCAGCCGTTCCGGACCGAGCTCACGCGAGCCATCGCCGGCCACGTTCGCTTCCTCTACCGGAACCTCGAGGTCGACGTCCGTGGCAACCATCTGCTGGAGAACCTGCGCGCGCTCATCTGGGGTGGCGTGGTGTTCGGCGAGGAGCGCTGGCTCTCCCGCGGCCTGGCCATGCTGGAAACGGAAGTGGCGGCGCAGGTGCTGCCGGACGGCTGTCACTTCGAGCGCACTCCCGGCTATCACCTGATCGTCCTCCGCGACCTCCTCGAGCTGCGCGTCTTCCTCGAGCGCAACCGCACGGCGCCGGCGTGGCTGTCGGACGCCGTCAGGCGGATGGGGGAGTTCCTGCAGCGCATCACCGGCCCGAACGACCGGTTGCCGCTCTTCAAGGACACGGTGCTGAGCCGCGACTTCGCTCCCTCCGAGATCCTCGAGCCGCAGAGCTTCTATCGCACGCTCCTGCAATGGCACGAGCCCATCCCCGAGCCGGCGCCCAGCAACGCGCCGCTCCTGCCGAGCGGCTGGGTCATTGCCCGCGACGCGCGGACGTTCCTCGTCGCCGACTACGGGAAGCCTTCACCCGACGCGCTGCCGGCGCATGCGCATGCCGACATGTTCTCGTACGAGCTGACGATCGACGGGAAGCCGTACATCGTCGACTCCGGCGTCTTCGAATACGCGGGGGAGTGGCGCAATCGCTTCCGCGGCACCGCCGCGCACAACACCGTCGAGGTCAACGACCAGAACCAGTCCGAGGTGTGGGACAGCTTCCGGATGGCCCGGCGCGCGACGCCGCGGGAGGTCCGGTGGCTGGCGCTCGACGGCTGGTACGGTGTGGAAGGGGAGCACGATGGCTACGAGCGTCTGCGGACGCCGGTGCGCCATCGCCGCACGCTCCTCTGGCGCGACGGGCTCCTCCTGGTCGTCGACGAGCTCCTCGGCGACGGCACTGTCCGCGCCAAGAGCCGCATTCATTTCCATCCCGACGCCACGCCGGCCTCGATGCAGCACATCACCGTCTTCGGCACGCATGCCGTGAAGCGCGAGCCGGGGTGGTACTCCGAGCGCTTCGGCGAGAAGCGGGAAGCGCCGGTCATGCTCCTCGAGGCGTCGGGGCCGATGCCGCTCGTTTTCGGATATTGTGTGGCGCGTGGAGCGGCGGCCGCGGTGACGCGCAACCTCTCCGGCACCATCACGATCGAGGCCGCCGACGCCACGCACGAAGTGACGCTTCCCCGCGCATGAACATCGCCTACTACTCGCACTGGTTCGTCCCGGAGATCGGCGCTCCCTCCTCCCGCATTTACGATCTGAGCCGGGAGTGGCTGCGCGCCGGCCATGAGGTGCAGGTCGCGACCGCCTTTCCGAACCATCCGGTCGGCCGCCTCTATCCCGGCTACAAACGGCAGCTCTACGGCCACGAAGTCATCGACGGCATCCAGGTCCACCGGCACTGGAGCTACATCACACCGAACAAAGGCTTCGCCAAGAAGGCCATCGGCCACGTGTCGCTCATGCCGCCCATGCTCTTCTACGCGCGCAAGCTGAAGCCGACGCCGGACGTCTTCATCGGCACCTCGCCCACGTTCTTCGCCGCCATTGCCGCGTCGCGCGTGGCCCGCGCCCGCAAGCGGCCCTTCATCATGGAAGTGCGCGACCTCTGGCCGGCGCTCTTCACCGAGCTGGGCGTGCTCGAGAACCGCACGATCATCGGCGCGCTCGAGAAGCTCGAGCTCTCGCTCTATGCCCGTGCGGCGCGCGTCGTCACGGTGACCGAAGCGTTCCGCCAGAACATCATCAGCCGCGGCGTCCCGGAACGGAAGGTCGTGACGATTCCGAACGGCGCCAACGTCGACTACTGGGTCGAGAGCGGCGAAGGGACGCCGCTGCGCACGAAGCTCGGCCTCGACGGCAAGTTCGTCGTCCTCTACATCGGCGCGATGGGGATCTCGCAGGCGCTGCTGACTGTCGTCAAAGCGGCGGCGCGCCTGCGCAACGAGCCGGACGTGCGCGTCGTCTTCGTCGGCGAAGGAGCGGACAAGGAGAAGCTGGCGAAGTTCGTCGAAGAGGAGAAGCTGACGAACGTCCTTTTCTTCGACTCCGTCGGCAAGGACGAGGTGCGGGCCTTCTATTCGCTCGCCGACGTCTGCCTCGTGCCGCTGCGCGACATCCCGCTGTTCTCCACGTTCATCCCGTCGAAGATGTTCGAGATCATGTCCATGGGACGGCCGATCGTCGGCAGCGTCCGCGGCGAGCCGGCCGAGATCCTGGAGCGCTCCGGCGACGCGCTCGTCATCGCCCCGGAGAACGACGAAGCACTCGCCTCCGCGATCGTCACGCTCATGCGCGATCCCGCCCGCCGCGCCGCCATGGGCGCGTCGGGCCGCCGCTTCGTCATCGACCATTACTCGCGCGCCGCGCTGGCGAAGACGTACCTCGAGACGATGCACGGCGCGATCGCGGACTTTGCCGGTCAGCGATGAAGGTCCTGCTCACAGGGGCGACCGGTTTCACCGGCTCGTACGTGCTGCGGCGGCTGCTCGCCGAAGGGATCACTCCACGCTGTCTGGTGCGCGCGAGCAGTGACGTGGCCGGGTTGCACGGAGTCGAGACCGTCGTGGGTGACCTCGGGGACGCGGCTTCGCTGGAGCGTGCCTTCGACGGCGTCGACACGCTGATCAACACAGCGTCGCTCGGCTTCGGCCATGCGCCTGCGCTCGTCAAAGCAGCCGAGCGTGCGGGCGTGAGGCGGGCCATCTTCATCTCCACGACGTCGATCTTCACGTCGCTGAACACGACGAGCAAAAGCACCCGCATCGCCGCCGAGGAGACGATCCAGCGCAGCAGGCTGGAGTGGACGATCCTTCGTCCGACGATGATCTACGGCAGTCCGCGGGACCGGAACATGATCCGGCTGATCCGCTACGTCCGCCGGTGGCCGGTCATGCCGGTGATCGGCGACGGACGCCATCTCCAGCAGCCGGTCTACGTCGACGACGTCGCGGCCGCCGCCGTGCTGGCGCTGCGCAGCGAAAAGGCCATCCGCCGCGCCTACAACATCGCCGGAGCGAAGCCGCTCACGTTCAACGAGGTCGTCGATACCGTGGCCCGTCTCCTCGGCCGCCGCATGCGCCGCATCTACTTCCCGGCCCGCCCGATCATTGCCACCTTGCAGCGGCTCGAACGCCACCGCCTGCGGCTCCCCATCAAGGCCGAGCAACTCCAGCGCCTCAACGAAAACAAAGCCTTCCCCTGGACCGACGCCGCCAAGGACTTCGGCTATGCACCGATCGACTTCGAAGAGGGGATGAGGCGCGAGCTGCAGGAGATGGCCGGTCAGTAGTCGGTGGTCAGTAGCCCATGAGTCCCATCGGTCCCATTGGTCCCATCGTCTTCAACCGACCACCGCACTCCAACAAAAAAGGCGGGCCGAAGCCCGCCTTTTCACTACAAGTGCGAAGAGCCGGTTACTGCTGCGCGACGCTCGAGCTGACCGCGTTCGAGCCGGCGTTACCGACGATCGTGTTGTTCTGGAAGCCGACGACCGTCCCGGTGCCGGTGATGCCCGTGGTCGTGTTGCCGACGATCATGCAGCGGGAGAGGCGGACGACCGGCGTGTTGGCGCCGATGCCGGACGTGATGCCCGTCGCGTTGTTCGCGATCGTCGTGCTCTCGAGGAACACGTTGGACGTCGTCTGCTCGACGACGATGCCGCTCAGGTTGCCGTTGATCACCGAACGGGTGACGTTCACGGAGTTGTTCGCGCCGCCGACATGGATGCCGTGCGAGGCGTTCTGGTTGATGATCGAGTCCGAGACCGTGAGCTGCACGGTGGCCGGAGCCGTCGGGCCGACGAAGATGCCCTGGACCGTGTTGTTGCGGATCTGCGTGTTACGCACGTAGACCTTCAGCGGGTTCACGACCGTCGGCAGGATCTCGATGCCCTGGCTGGTGAAGCTCGAGATACGGCAGTTCTCGATGATCACGGCCTTGGCACTGAGGATGCGGACGCCGTCGAAGCCGGTGCCGGCGCCATGGATCTCGAGGTTGCGGAGCACGACCACGTCGTTCACGCCCGCATTGACCACGATGCCGTTCGTACCGGCAGCCAGCGCACTCGAGATCTGTTCGGATCCGTCGACGGTGATCGCCTTGGTGATCGTGAGCGCGCCGAAGCCGCCCGGATCGAGGGTGCTGATGATGCCGCCAGCAGCCGTCTTGCTGATCGCGCCAGCAAACGTCTTGCAGGGCGCCGTACGGCTGCAGGGGTTCACGTCATCGCCAACACCCGATACCCACGTCCTGGTCGCCTGGGCCTGCGCGCCTCCGGCAATACCAAGAACAGTGAGTGAAATCGCCACTATGAGCAGGAACTTTTTCATCGGTTTTCTCCTGATATGAAGCGCAGAACGGCACACGCGCGGCGTGGGTCGGTGCTCTTCGTGTTGATACGTTGTTAGGACTGGTGGGGAATTATACGCGTCAGCGCGGCCGGGAACGAGACGCACATCACAGCTACCGCAAATTAATACCCTAGTTTTGGCAAGTCGCCACGTTTTTTCTTCCGCAGCTTCCAGCTTTCCGGGCCACGCAGCTTCTCGATTTCGACGTTCACGTACGCCCGCATCTGGTCGGGAATCAGCTCGGTCCACACCGGGTGGATCAGGCAGGCGCTCACGAGGTGCGGGTATGCCTCTTTTTCCCGCCCCAGCCGCAGCAGCGACAGGCCCACCTCGAGGTGCAATTCTGGACGCTGGTCCCACTGCATCGCCGCGCGATACCGCTGCAGCGCCTGCTCGTGCTGGTCGAGGAAGGTGTGGTTGGTCCCGGCCAGCATCTGTACGGCGACGCTCTGCGGCACCGCTTCGACGCACGGACGCAGCAGCTCGAGGTTCCGGCGTGCGCCGAAGGCGATCTGCAGCGAGTTGACCGAGCGCGCGATGATGTCGCTGTTGCGGGAGACGTTCATCACGATGATGTTGCAGCGATAGGGGGGGTAGTAGCGCCGCAGACTGAAGTAAACCGCCCCGGCCACGAGTGCCAGCGCCACCAGCGCCTTCACGATCTTCATGCCGGCCGCCTCCAGGCGTAGCAGACGGCGGCGAGATGCAGCAGCACCTGCGCCGAGGCAGCCATCTCAAGCGGAAACTGGGCGAGGGCGACGACCGCGAACGCGACCGCCAGCGGCAGCGATGCCACGCGGCTCAGCTCCGGCCTGTCGGCCAGCGGAGCCTCGACGCGGTTGCCGGTTGCCTCGAGCTCCGGACGGCGGCGGCGCAACGACCCGCTCGCCAGCAGCCCGGTCGCGCTCAGCAGCAGCACATAGCCGGGCAGACCGGAGACGGCCAGCGTCTGCAGATGGTCGTTGTGCGTCTCACCGAAGTTCTCCCCCGTCAGGTAGAAGCGGGGATGCGTCTTGTTCAACTCCATCTTGTACGGCAGGTACCAGTACGCGAAGCAGCCCGGCCCCACGCCGGTGATCGGATGATCGGCGAACATCTCCCACGCCGCGTAAAAGGCCGGCAGACGGAGGGACGAGAGCTCGACCCAGCGTCCGGCGCGGAGATGATCGGCGATCGTCAGCACGCGCGTCCGCAGCGGCGCGTACGCCGCCACCAGCAGCGTCGCCGCGACCGTGAGGGCGAGCAGCGGTACGAGGGTCTTCTTCGACCGCAGGAGCAGCATCACGCCGAGCGCCGGCATGAACGCGACGACCGCCGTGAGCGTATCGCTTGCGATCATGCCCGCGAACGCCACGACGAACGCCACCGACGCGGCGAATCGGACATGCTTCCGGCTCGTCAGCGCCAGCGCCAGGGCGACGATCGCGGGGAACAGGAGATAGGTGCCGACGTCGTTCGGGTTGCCGATGAGGGCCGTGGCCTGGTTCCGCAGCGGCATGTGACGGCGGAACGTCATCGGGTTGTAGACGCCGCCGCGTTGCAGCATCGCCAGGCCGCCGTTCAGCAGGGCCATGAACAGCACCAGACCGGCGAGCAGCAGTCCGTTGCTCCGGTGGGCCACCAGGAACGTGGCCACGAGATAGACGACGCACGACAGCACCCAGGCCACCGTGAGGATGCTGAGCGGCCGGTTGGTGGAGGTCAACGTCGTCACGAGCGTCCAGGCGACGATGCCGGTCAGGAGCAGCAGCAGTTTGCGGTCGCGCCAGAGCGGTTCGAAGAACGCGCGGCCGTGATAGAGCGCCCCGATGAGCAGCAGCGCGAAGAGCAGCGCCGCCAGGGACTGGAACAGCATCTGTTTCGGCAGGCGGAAGGCGTCGACGGTCGTCCGCGAGACCCACAGCGGCACGAGGATGGCCGTCAGCCCGACGAACAGAGCGAGTGCCGCCGGGACGAAGCCTGACGGGCGCATTTCCGCCGGTGCCGGTGGCGCCGGCTCCGGAACTTGCGGCGCGGGGCGCCGCGGCTTCACTTTCATCTCGTTCAGGCGATCGGGACGTGCAGCGGGAGCGGCGTGACGATGTCGTCCTTGGCACGGGACGGCGTGAAGGTCGCTGCACGCGGCGTTTTCGCCTCGGGAGTGTACTCGGGAACGATCCGCTGCAGAAGGGCGATCGTTTCCTCCGTCGAGGCGACGCGGGCCGCCTTTTCGAGCCAGCCGCTGATGGTGCGCGTGTCCGGCTGCGGCGCCTCGGTGACGACGATCTGCGGGTGCACCGTCGGACGGATCGACTCACCCTTCAGCCGGATCTCCTCGAACAGCTTCTCGCCGGGACGCATGCCGGTAAAGACGATGGGGATGTCTTCCTCGGTGTGATTGGAGAGGCGGATCAGGTCGCGGGCCAGGTCGACAATCTTCACCGGCTCACCCATGTCGAGCATGAAGACGCTCGACTGCTCGCCGAGCGTCGCGGCCTGGAGCACGAGGGAAACGGCTTCCGAGGTACGCAGGAAATAGCGGGTGACCTCGGGGTGCGTCACCGTGACGGGGCCGCCGGCGGCGATCTGCTCCATGAACAGAGGAATGACGCTGCCGGACGAGCCGATGACGTTCCCGAAGCGGACGATCGTCGCCCGCATGCGGCTCTTGCGGGCGAAGTCGATGAGCGCCATTTCGGCGGCGCGCTTGGTCGCCCCCATGACGCTCGTCGGATTGATGGCCTTGTCGGTCGAGATCAGGACGAAGCGCTCGACGCCGGCCGCGCTGCAGCTCTCGGCGAGGCGGCGCGTGGCCACGCAGTTGTTCTGCAGGTACTCGGACGGGTTCTCCTCGCCGATCGGCACGTGCTTGTGCGCCGCGGCGTGGAGGACGATCTGCGGGCGCTCGCGGTCGAGGAGCGTCTGCACGATCTCCTCATCGCGGATGTCCACCAGGTTCGAGGTGATGCGGGAGGTGACCCAGCCGGCCTCGCGTGAGAGGCGCTTGCGCACTTCGTAGAGAGCGAATTCGGAACGTTCCACGAGGGCCAGGCTCTCGGGCTCGAATTGCGCGATCTGCACGCAGAGCTCCGCGCCGATCGTGCCGCCGGCGCCCGTCACCAGGACGCGCTTGCCGCGGAAGAGGGCGCGCACCGGATCGCCCGGGAGGTCGATGCGCTTGCGGCGCAGCAGGTCTTCGACGTTGACGGGACGAAGCTGCGTCACCGTCACTTTGCCGCTGACGAGGTGGTCGATGCCGGGCATCGTCTTGAACTGCAGGTCGGCGCCGGCGAGGTGATGGATGATCTCGCGCACCCGCTTGCCGGACGCGCTCGGAATGGCGATCAAGGCCTCGGTGGCGCCGGTGCGGTCGGCGATCTGGCCGATGCTGCCGATCGGGCCGAAGACGTCGATGCCGCGGATCTGCGAGCCCCACTTCGCCCGCTGGTCGTCCACGAAGCCGACGACTTTGGTCTGCAACTGCGGGCGATGCTCGAGCTCGCGGGCCAGCGTTTCCCCCGCGTCGCCCGCGCCGATGATCAGGACGCGCTTGATGCCGCCCAGCCGTTCTTCCACGACTTCGATCGGCCGGAAACGGTCGCGCCCGAGGCGGACGGCCACACGCGCGCCGAAGAGACTGAGGAGCGAGAAGGCCCAGTTGATGAGCAGGATGCCGCGCGGGACCTTCACGTAACGGTCATCGAGACCGAAGAGGCTGCCGACGTACCAGCCGGCCGTGAGGACGACAAGCGAAAGCGTCACCCCGATGACGAGGCGGATGACGTCGCCGATGCCGACGTAGCGCCACCACCCCCGGTAGAAACTGAGGAAGGCGCCGATGAGCAGCTCGATCCCGATGACGACCGGGAAGCTCCACTTGAAGGTGGAGACGTATTCGACCGGAATGCTGAACTCCCACCGCAGCAGCCAGGCAAAGGTGTAACAGCCGGCGAATACGAGCAGGTGAAAGCCGAACAGAATCAGAACGCGCGCCGCGGTCGCACGGGAGAGAAAGCGTCTGAAAGGAGTGAGATCGGAGAGGTTATTCACTGCGATGTGCGCCGCGCTTCAGGATTGATCCGACATTATATGCATCGAACGGTGAACGGACACAATAAGTTTATCGGCGAGGGGCTGACCGGGCAGGAGACGGCGGGGGTATCGCCGCACGCCGCGCGCCTGTACGACGACAGATGACCGGGTCAGCTCACCCGTACCTGTTTCGCTTCGGCAAGCAAGATCGTGGGATCCGGAAGCGAAACTTTCGCTTCCGGAAGTGAAGTCGTGCCTAGCCGGTACAATGCCCCCGTTTTCTATGAAACAGCTCATTCAAAGCGTCAAAACAGGGGAGCTGGCGCTCCTCGACGTCCCGGCGCCGGCGGTCGGCGCCCGCGGCATTCTCGTCCGGACCCAGGCCAGTCTCGTCTCCGCCGGCACCGAGCGGATGATCGTCAGCTTCGCCGAGAAGAACCTCCTCGACAAAGCCCGCTCCCGCCCCGACCTCGTCCGGCAGGTCCTCGACAAGGTCAAAACCCATGGGCTGCTCGACACCGTCGACGCCGTCCGTAACCGTCTCGATCAGGCCATGACTCTCGGCTACTCGGCCGCCGGCACAGTATTAGAGGTAGGGCGGGAGGTGACGGAGTTCCGCGTCGGCGACCGCGTCGCCTGCGCCGGTGGCGGCTACGCCGTCCACGCGCAGATCCTCTCGGTGCCCCGGAACCTGGCCGTGGCCATCCCGGAGAACGTTTCCTTCGACCACGCCGCCTTCACGACGCTCGGCGCGATCGCCCTCCACGGCATCCGCCTCGCCGAAGTGCAGCTCGGCGAAGTCGTGGCCGTCGTGGGCCTCGGCCTGCTCGGCCAGCTCACGGTCCAGATGCTCAGGTCCGCCGGCTGCACCGTCATCGGCACCGACCTGCAGGCCGACCGCGTCGCGCTGGCCATGGGCCACGGCGCCGAATGGGCCGGCACGGAGGCCAACGAGTTCGCCGCCCGCGTGGCCGCCGCCTCCAACGGTCACGGCGCCGACGCCGTCCTCATCACCGCCGACACGAAGAGCGATCAGCCGGTGATGCTGGCCGGCGAGGTGGCGCGCAACCGCGGCCGCGTCGTGGCTGTCGGCGGGGTCGGGACGAACCTCCCGCGCAAGGTCTACTTCGAGAAGGAGCTCGACTTTCGCATCTCCCGCTCCTACGGGCCGGGACGCTACGACACCGACTACGAGGAGAAGGGGGTCGATTACCCCTACGGCTTCGTGCGCTGGACGGAGAACCGGAACATGCAGGCGTTCGCACGCATGCTCTCGACCGGTGCCGTCGACGCCGAGCCGCTCATCTCGCATCGCTTCGAGATCGAACAGGCCGAGAAAGCCTACGAGCTGATTCTCGGCCGAACGAACCAGCCGTTCCTCGGCGTGGTGCTGGAGTACACGACCGAGCCGCTGCTCGCGCGCAGGATCGACGTGGGGGCGGTGCGCCCGGCCGTCCCGACGACCGCCGTCAACGTGGGAGTCCTCGGCGCGGGCCTCTTCGCGAATGCGGTCCTCATCCCGGCCATGCAGAAGACGGATGGCGTGAATCTCGTTGGCGTCGCCAGTGGCGGCGGCGTCACGGCGCGCACGGCGGCCAAGAAGTTCGCCTTCTCCTGGTGCGCGTCGTCATCCGACGAGTTGCTGCGCGACGACCGGGTCAACACCGTGGCCATCCTGACACGCCACCACCTGCACGCACGCCAGACGCTCGCCGCATTGCGCGCCGGAAAGCACGTCTTCGTTGAAAAGCCGCTCTGCCTCACGGCCGGCGAGCTCGCGGAGATCGAAGCGGCGTACGACGGCACGCGCATGGTGATGGTCGGTTACAACCGCCGCTTCGCCCCGATGGTGATCGCGCTGCGCGACATCCTGCGCACCGCTGGCGAGCCGCTGCTGCTGACATACCGCGTCAACGCCGGCTTCATCCCGGCCAATCACTGGACTCACGATCCCGAGCAGGGTGGGGGACGGCTGCGCGGCGAAGGCTGCCACTTCATCGATCTGCTCATCGACCTCGCCGGAGACCGCGTCCGCCGCGTCACGACGCGCGTGCTCCCGGACAGCGGCCGGTATCAGCAGGACAACTTCCAGGTCACACTCGAGTTCACGAACGGCACGATCGGCACCGTCATCTACAGCGCCGGCGGCTCCCGCTCCTTCGGCAAGGAGTCGATCGAAGCCTTCGGCGCCGGCATCGCCGCCCGCCTCGACGACTTCCGCACCCTCGACGTCCGTCGCAACGCGAAAGCCACGACCCTCCGCTCCCGCCTCCGCCAGGACAAAGGCCACCGCGCCGAATGGGAAGCCATCACCCACCACCTCACCCGCGGCGGCCCAGCCCCAATCCCGTTCGAAGAGCTGGTGCACTCCACCCGGGCCACGCTCGCCGCCTACGAGAGCCTACTCAGTGGAGAGGCGGTGGGGGTATGAGGGGCGCGGGGAGTGGTTTCCGATTTCCGATTTCCGATTTCCGGGCCGCGCGCCGCGACGCGCCGGCAGCGCTCGGCCCTTGTGCTTGCACGCCGGAGGCGTGCCGTAAATTAGCCGGTGGCAAGTGCCGAAGGCACGCCGCCGGGGTCGCGTACGGAGCTCCGGCACCCCTCCGGGGTGCAAATTTTTGTGTGCGACCGAACCCGGTGGCAGCGTGCCTGCGGCACTTGCCACCGGCTAATCTACGGCACGCCTCCGGCGTGCAGCCCACGGACAACGGACAACGGACAACGGACAACGCCGAACGCCGGCGGAGCACGGACAACGGACAACGGACAACGGACAACGTGGTGCGTGTGCGGGCGGTGCCCCAATGAAACTCCTCCACGTGGTCGGCGCCCGTCCCAACTTCATGAAAGCCGCGCCCGTGCTCCAGGCCCTGGCGGCGCGCGGTACGCAGCAGGTGCTCGTGCACACCGGGCAGCATTACGACGCCAAAATGTCGGACATCTTCTTTCAGCACCTGGGGATGCCGGCCGCGGACGTCAATCTCGGTGTCGGCTCGGCGTCGCACACGGTGCAGACGGCGGAGGTGATGACGCGGTTCGAGCCTGTCATCGCCGAGCATCGGCCGGACTGGGTGCTCGTCTACGGCGACGTCAATTCCACCATGGCGGCGGCGCTGGTCTGCGCCAAGATGCTCGTCAAGGTCGCGCACGTCGAGGGCGGCCTTCGCTCCGGCGACCGCACCATGCCGGAGGAGATCAACCGTCTCGTCACCGACGCCATCGCCGATCTCCTCCTGACCCCTTCCGAAGACGCCGACCGGAACCTGCGCGCCGAAGGGGTCCCGGAAACGCGGATCGTGCGCGTCGGCAACGTCATGATCGACACGCTCGTGCGATTGCTCCCGATCGCCCGCGAGCGCGAGGTGCCGCGGGGACGCTACGCCCTCGTCACCCTGCACCGGCCGTCGAACGTCGACGAGCCGGCCAGGCTCCAGACGCTCTTCGAGACCGTCGCCGCCATCAGCCGCGACATCCCCATCGTCTTCCCCATCCATCCGCGCACCCGCGAAGCGCTCCGGCGTCTGCAGATCGACGTTCCCGGGACGCTCACGCTGATGGAGCCTCTCGGCTATCTCGACTTTCTCGCCCTCCAGGCGCACGCGACGCTCGTCATCACCGACTCCGGTGGCGTCCAGGAAGAGACGACCTACCTCGGCATCCCCTGTTTCACCCTCCGCCCCAACACCGAGCGCCCCGTGACCGTCACGACCGGCACGAACGTGCTGATCGGCGATGACCTGGAGCGCCTGAGACGGGAAGTCGCACTCGTGCTGCAGGGAAAGCGAAAAGAAGCCGGCATCCCCGAGCTATGGGATGGCCACGCCGCCGAGAGAATCGCGGACGTCCTCCTCGGTGGCGGCCGCGGCTGAGGAACAATGTTGGATGTTCAATGTTGAATGGTGAATGTTGAATCCGTAGCGGCTTCAACATTCACCATTCAACATTGAGCATCTAGCCCTTCGCCTCCTATGCCCTGGTACACGCCGCAGGACCTCGAGACCCTCAAACGCGACGAGCTCGCCAGCTTCGTCGCCGAGAACGTCCGTGTGCTGACGGAAGAGGAAGGGCTGGCCGTCCTCGCCAACAACTACATCACCCCGCAGCTCTGCGCGATGATCGCGCAAAACGCCCGGCTCACCGGCATCTACTCGATCCGCCTGCGACTCATCGCGATGCGCCAGACCCCGCTCGCGCAGGCGATGAAGTTCATCCATTACCTCTACTGGTTCGACCTCGTGCGGCTCTCGATCGACGTCAAAGTGCCGGCTCAGGTGCGGCGCGCCATCGACCAGCAGCTTCTGAAGGGGATCGAAAAGCTCGGCATCGGCGAGCGTGTGGCCACCGCGCGGCGCTGCAGCCCGGCGCTCATCCAGGCCTTTCTCTTCGATCGCGAGCCGCGCGTGCTCGAATCGCTCCTGGTGAACCAGCGGCTCCGCGAGGAAGACGTCCTCCATCTGGCCGGCTCGCCAAATGCGACGCCCGAGCAGCTTCTGCTCCTCTCGGCCGATCGCCGGTGGGCGTTCCGCTATGCCGTCCGCAAGGCTCTGGTGCTGAATCCCCGCACCCCCCGCTCGGCTGCCGCGTCGCAGTTACGCTTCCTCTCGAAACGCGATCTGCGTGACATCCACGCCAACCCCCAGACCTCCGTTTACCTCCGCCGCTGCATCGAAAGGCTGACGCCGCAGGTTTTTTCTTCCGCCTCGGCGGATTGAAGCGACTAAAATGCCGGGCGGATGCCTGAGCACGACTCGCAGCCGCAACCGAATCCGGAACTCGCGTCTTTCGGGGAGGAGTTGCGTCGCGAACGAGAGATTCGCGGCATCTCCCTCAAAGAGATCGCCGATGCAACGAAGATCAGCAAGCGTTTCCTCGAAGCGATCGAGCGGAACGACCATAAGACGCTCCCGGCGCCGGTCTTCACGCGCGGCTTCGTCCGCGAATACGCCCGCTATCTCGGCCTCAGTGCCGAGGACATCGTCAACCGCTACAACTACGCGGCCGCCGGTGACCAGCACGTCGAAAAGACGGCGCACCTCGAGCGGCTCGTCACCCCGACTCCCGAGCCGGTCATCGTGCAGCGGCCCCGCCCGAAGCAGGGCATTCCGCCGCCGTACAAACGCATCGACCGCAACCTCATCGTCACGGTGCTGATCATCGTCGCCCTCGCGGGCGCGAGCTGGTGGGCGTACACGTACAAGCAGAAGCGCGCTGCCGCTGAAGCACAAGCTGCCGACGCCACCACCGCGCCCATCGTGACGCCGCGTCCCGCGGCGACGCCGCAGCCTGCCGCCGAACCGGCGCCGGACGACACCGTCCTGCGCCTCAGCATCGAGATGACGGGCGACTGCTGGATGACGCTCGAAGCGGACGGCAAGCGCGTGCTGAACGACGAGCTGAAGGAAGGGGACCGCCGCACGTTCGAGGCGAAGGACCGCTTCCGCTTCCAAACCATCGGTAACGCGGGGGCCGTGACGCTGACGATCAACGGCACGCAGGTGCCGCCGCTCGGGGACGCCGGCGAGGTCGTGAAGAACCGCGTCTTCGACCGCGAGGCTCTTCAGCAGATCCGCAGTTCGACCGCCCCGACCTCATCATGACCACCGTCCCCACAGAGCTCAGCGCCAACTCGGTCATCTCGCTGATCGACGCCGGGAGGTACCCGCGCGAAGTCGTCCATACCATCGCCCGCGGCTTCCTGCCGCTCGAGCAGGACGACCTGATTGCCATCCTGGCCTACCTCATGACGTCCGACGACGCCGAGGCGGCGGAGCTGGCGCGGGTCTCGATGTCCGAAGTGCCGCAGAAGTCGATCGTCTCCTTCGCGGCGAACGAGCAGGCTGCTCCCGAGCACCTGGCGCGGCTCGTCCACGCCACCCTCGATCCGGTGGTGCTCGAGCCGCTGATCCGCAACAGGGCGGTCCCGGACGAGACCATCGCCGAGCTGGCGCTCCGCGCCACGCCGGCCGTGCAGGAGATCATCGTCATCAATCAGGCGCGCATCATCCGCGCGCCGCAGATCCTCGACGCGCTGCTGGCGAACCCGAACCTGGCGCCGGAAGCGCGTCGCCGCGCTCTCGAAACACGCGAGGAGTTCTTCGACAAGAAAGCGCGCGCTGTGCCGTCGCCGGCCGAGGACCTGGAGGAAGAGGATCTTCGCGACGTACCGCTCGACGCCATCGCGGACCTCCTGGAGAAGGCGGAAGTCGAGCCCGAGGCGGAAGCCGCGGTCACGATGCCCGAGCTCTCCGAGACCGAAAAGAAGGACGCGATCAAGCAATCGGTCTGGCAGCGGCTGCTGACCATGGGCATCTCGGACAAAGTGAAGATGGCGTTCAAGGGCGACCGCACGGTGCGGATGATCCTCGTGCGCGAGCGCAACAAGCTGATCTGCAGCGCCACGATGCGCAACCCGCGCATGACCGATACGGAAGTCGAGAGCATCGCCGGCATGCGCAACGTCGACGACGAAGTGCTCCGCCTCATCAGCATGCGCCGCGACTGGATGGCCAAGTACAGCATCGTGCTCGCGCTCATCCGCAACCCCAAGGCGCCGATAGGTGTTGTCCTGCCGTTGATCAATCGATTAACCTTACGTGATTTGAAGAGCTTGAAGGACGACAAAGGCGTGACCGAAGTCGTGAGACAGACAGCGCGTAAGTTCTATCAGGCCAAGCAGAAGTCCTGATCCTGAATGAAGGTCAATTACTACGACATCCTGGGCGTGACGCGCTCTGCCAACGAGCAGGAGATCCGCGACCGGTTCCGCAAGCTCGCCCGGGAAAGCCATCCGGACCGCTACAAGGGGCCGGACAAGAACGCCGCCGAACGCAAGTTCCAGACGTTGACCGAAGCGCTCAACGTGCTGACGAACCCCGTCCGCCGCAAGCAGCACGACGCGGAACTGACCGTCCCGTCCGCCGCCGGCCCGGCCGATTTCGTCCAGATCGCCAGGGTCTATCTTTCCCATGGCGTGAAGGCGTACAAGGACGGCGACATGCGCGCCGCCTACGAAAACTTCGACATGGCCGCCAAGCACAACCCGCAGGACGGGAAGGCGTTTCATTACCTTGCCCTCGCGGCGGCGCGCCTCCCCGGCTCCATGCGGCAGGCGGTGCAGGCCATCGAGTCGGCCGTGCAGCGCGAGCCGATGAATGCTCAATATCTGAAAGACGCGGCCACGCTCTGCAAAAAAGCGGGGTTGATGGCGAAAGCCGAGAGATATCTCGACGAAGCGGTGAAGTGGGATCCGGACAACCTCGACCTGCAGGCGGCGCTCTCCGAGCTCCGATCCGGCCGCGCCGAGGCGAAGGAGGCAGGGAAGGGGTTCTCCCTTTTCCGCAAGAACTGATTGGCGATGCAAGTCAAGGCACACGGCCTCACGCACGTAGGGCGTCAGCGCCAGCACAATGAGGACGCGTACCTCGTCGCCGACGAGGCAGGGCTCTTTCTGGTAGCCGACGGGATGGGAGGCCACGCCGCGGGCGAGATCGCCTCTCGCATCGCCGTCGACTCGATCTCGGAGTTCATCCTCCACACGAAAGAGGACGACGGCACCTGGCCCCACGCCTACGACGAGCACTTCAAACGCTCGACGAACCGGCTGATGGCCGCCGTGCGCATGGCCAACACGCGCGTGCTCGAGGCCATGCGCAAGGACGCCCGGCTGCGGGGGATGGGCACGACGGTCGTCGCCTGCCTCTCGGACTCCGGGACGATGTCCATCGCCCACGTCGGTGATTCACGCGCCTACCTCATCCGTGACGGCCGTCTCTCCCGCATCACGAACGACCACTCCTGGGTCTTCGAACAGGTCCAGGCCGGCATGCTCACGGAAGCGGAAGCGGAGAAGCATCCGCTCCGCAACGTCATCACCCGCGCCCTTGGCGGCGCGTTGCAGGTAACCCCCGACGCCTCCGAGATCGACATGCACCCGGGTGACGTATTCCTGCTCTGCAGTGACGGCCTCACTGGCATGGTTCCGGAAACTGAGATCCTCCGGCTCGTCGCCACGAGCGGCGAGAACCTCGAGCAGGCATGTCAGAAGTTGATCGATGAGGCCAATGAACGTGGTGGCCTCGACAACGTGACGGCCATACTCGTAAGGACGGATTGATGCACGTTCGAATCGATTACTGCGGCGTTTGAAACTACCTTCCGAGAGCCTCCAGTCTGGCGGCTGCAATCAAGAAGGAGCTCGGCCACGAAAGTGAGCTCGTCCGCGGAAGCGGCGGGATCTTCATCGTCACGGTCGACAACCACCAGCTCTTCTCCAAACGCGACGAAGGCCGCTTCCCGAGCGAAAGCGAGATCATCGAGAAGCTGCGCGCGCTCTAGCGCGCGGCGTGTGGGCCGGAGAGGACCGATGGGACATATGGGACCGATAGGACTGTAGGCTTATCGGTTTCAAGACCGCACCCCCTTCGCGGAGCGGAGCAGGGCTCACGTCAGTGAGCCCGATAGGTCCTATAGCGTCCCTATCGGTCCCGTCGTCCTCCCCTGACGCACGGGCGCCCACAGTCCCGCGAGTGCCCGCCCGTTACCGCCGCAGCGCAGCTCGCATCTCGCGGACCGCCTCGACCTGCGTCTCGCAATTGAGGGACTGGAGCGCAGCGAGGGTGAGACGCGTCGGCGCGTCGTACCGCTCGTTCGCGCTGACGAGGTGAATGCGCCTGCGGCGTCGCGGCTCATTAGACGACCGGCTCCGCCGAGGTGCTCATCGCCGCGACCGATCGGCGGCAGGACTCTCAGCCCAAGCGAAAACGGGAGCATTTCTCCTTCCAGGGCGGTTCACGCCCGCTATGATGCCTCCGCAGAAGGAGACGAATTGCTCGCCCCCGAACTCATCATCGACTCGATCATCGAAGCGTACGTGCAGGTCGACGCGGATCTCCGCATCCGCTTCATGAATGGCAACGCCGAGCGGCTCCTCCGGAAGAATCGCGCGGAAGCAGTCGGCCAGACGTTCACCGACATCGTGCCCGACGCAGCGCGCGCGCACCAATGGCCGCAGCTCGTCGCGGCGATTCAGCAGGAGCAGCGGACCGAGCTGTCGGTGTTTTATCCGACGCAGTACACCTGGCACGACGTGAAGGTAGTCCCCACCGGCCGCGGCGGTGCAGGCCTCTTCATGCGCGACGTCACCGATCGCCAGTGGCTGATCCGGCGCGAAGCGGAGCGCGTCTATCTACGCAATGTCTTCGAGAAAGCACCGGTCGCGATCACGATGATGCGCGGTCCGAAACACATCATCGAGTACATCAACGAGTTCGGCCGCCAAATCATCGGCGGACGCACAGTGGAGGGGAAACCGATTCGGGAAGCGCTGCCCGACGTCGAGGAGAAAGAGCTCTTCACCATCGTCGACGACGTCTACGAGAAGGGTCAGGAGTTCCACGCACGCGACCTCCACGTGCGCTTCGACCGCGACGGCGACGGAGTCGCAGAGGACGGATGGTTCGATGTGAGCTACCAGCCCGCACGGGATTTTGACGGGAAGGTCTCCGGTGTGTTGAGCCTGAGCATCGACGTAACGGATCGAGCGAGGTCGCGGCCGGCGTGAAACCGGCTGTGGCCGTGCGCGCACGGGCCGGGGACGCGCGGCACGACAGTCAGTCCTCCGGCCACGCATCCGCAATCCGTCCGAGAAGTGCGGTCCAGTTCACGCCCGCGGAGTCGCGGCCCATCCGCACCAGCACAAGGCGCTTGCGGGGGCTGACATAGATGCGCTGGCCGAAGTGGCCGTTCGAGTAGAAATCCGACTGCGCGCCGCCAGGCTTCACCACGCCCCACCACAACTTCCGATGGAATCCGTCGCCGAAGAGGTTCGGAGCATTCGCGGGAGGCGGCGTGACCGTCGCGCTCACCCACTCGGACGGGACGACCTGTCTCGCAGCGGCCTTGCCGCCGTGGAGATAGAGCAGTCCGAACCGCGCGAGATCGACGGCACGCGCGACGAAGCCGCTCTCCGTCTTTTCGAGGCCGTTCGTCTCGCGGTCCACGTTCCACAGCGCGCCATACGCGGCACCCATCGGCTGCCACAACCGCTCCTCGGCGTATCGGGACAACGTCATCCCGGGATATTTGCGGAGCAGCGCACGCTCGAGCGCGTACCCGAGGAGCAGCGGACTCAGCTCCTCCGCCTCGAACTTCGTCCCGGGAGTGCGGATGAGCTTCGTCCGCGCGAGAAACGCCCGCACGTCGGCCGTGTAGTACATCCGCGGCTGCTCCTTCCAGGGCGCGTTGCCGCGGCGGTAGCGGAAGCCGCTCACGTTGTCGGCCAGTTGTTCGAGTGTCACCGCCGCCAGCGCAGGGTTGTCCTTCAAGTCGACGTGCATGCCGAGCGGATCGCTCATGCGGATCACCCCTTCGCTCCGGGCGATGCCCACCAGAGCGGAGAGGACCGACTTCGAGATCGAGAAGCTCTTGAACCACGACTCGCGCGCGTAGCCGTGGTAGTAACGCTCGTCGATCAGCCGCCCGTCGCGCACCACGAGAAACGCGGTCGTCCCTCGGCTGCTGAGGAACGCGTCGAGCTCCGCCTCCGTCGTCAGCCTGCCGTTCTGCACCTCCAGAGGCATGCGTGTGATCCAGCCCCGATCGGGCGCGGAAGGGAGCGGCGACGGCTGCGACGATGCGGCGATGCTGCGCGACGGGAGCGAGCGGTAGTCCTCGACGTCGATGGTCCGCAGCGTCACCAGGCGGCGGACGTACGTACTGCAGCCGAGGGGCAGCAGCACGGCGAAGAGGACAAGAGAGGAGAGCAGGCGGCGGCGTGACATTCGATGAGGGCCTCTGATAACTTGACGTTGTCAGGTCAATGTAAGCGACCAACCTGACGCTGTCAAGTTATGCCTCGACCCAAGTCCAATCTCGAAGAGCTGCTCCTCACGCGCGCGGCGGAGATCATTGCTACCGAAGGCCTCGACGCGCTGTCTCTCCGCGAGCTGGCGCGCCGCGCCGGCGTCTCCCGGGCCGCGCCGTATCACTACTTTACAGATAAGGCCGAGCTGGTCGCGCGCGTGGGAGCGCTCGGCTTCCACCGGCTCGGCGCGCACATCGCCGCGGCCACGTCGGCGTCGGCGAGCCCGGTGGCGCAACTTCGTGCAGGGCTCCTCGCGTATATCGAGTTCGCGCACGCCGAGCCGCACTTTTTCCAGCTCATGTTCTCCCGCGCCCTGCAGCGCGGCGAGCAGCACGAGGGAGGCGACGATGCGCTGTCGCGGCTCGCCTTCTCCAGCACCGCTGCCCGGACCGCGTTCGCCACGCTCGTGGAGGGCGTGCGCAGCGCGCAGGTCCAGGGCGTATTGCCCGGCGACGATCCGATGCTGCTCGTGAACGTCTTCTGGGCCTACACCCATGGCGTGGCCGTGTTGTCCCGCGACGCGCATCTCAAACACGAAGGCGGGACGAACGCGGTGTTCGACGCCGGCTTCGACGCGCTCGCGGAGCACTACCGGCGCGCAGCGTCGCGGCGCCGATGAAGCGCCGTCGCGGCCGGCGTGAACCGATGCTGCGGCGCGGCACTGACGAGTGACGCGCGGCCGGGATGTACGGCATTGCGTCATCCACCCTCCCCCCGGGCCCCAATGGCGTTGACTTAGAGGTTTGCCTCATGTGGGACAGACACTCCTGTCTGTCCGGCCCACCCCCGAGGTTCTCCAGACAAGCGGCCGTTCGGGTGCACGGGACACACAAGAGTGTCTGTCCCACATCTAAAGTTAACGCCATTGCCCCCCGGGCCCGGCGCTATCGACGTGCCGAAAGACGCTGGACCGACTGCGCCAGCTCGGCCGGATCGACCGGCTTCTTCAGGTAAGCGTCGAATCCGGCGTCAAGAGCCAGCAGCCGATCCTCCGGTCGTCCAAACGCGGTCAGCGCGAGGATCGGCGTCGTGCGCAGTGCATCGGGGCGCCCCCGCACCTCGCGAAGGAACACGTAGCCATCCTCGTCCGGCATGGCGATGTCGCACACGACGATGTGCGGCTCGAGCTTCCGGAAGATCTGCAGCGCTTCGCGAACGGATGATGCGGTTTGTACGGCCGCTCCGGTGCGACGCAGAATCGCGGCCACGACGTCGCGGGTGAATTGCTGGTCGTCGACGACCAGCACCGTCACATCCGTCAGCGCGGGTAGAGAGGCTGATGCGGCCGGCAGGACAGCGCGTTCCGACATTGAGGCCGCGGCGATCGCCGGCGCCGCCTCCAACACGGGCAACTCCAGCGTGAACGTCGCCCCCTGTCCTTTGCCCTCGCTCGCGACGCGGATGCGGCCACCGTGCATCTCGACGAGCGAGCGGACGATCGCCAGACCCAGGCCAATTCCTCCGTGCGGGCGCGTCGTCGAGCTGTCCGCCTGCCGAAAGGGCTCGAACACGTAGGGCAGAAACGCGCGATCGATGCCTTCGCCTGTATCCGATATGACCAGACGAACGACCGAGCCTTCGTGCGCGAGGCGGAGTGTGACGGTTCCGCCGCGCGGTGTGAACTTGATCGCGTTCGCGAGCAGGTTCCAGACGATCTGCTGGAGCCGCCCCTCGTCGCCCGGGATGGGTGGCAGCATCGGCGGAATCGCCGTGAGAATCTCGATTCCCTTCGCTACGGCCGCCGGATGTACGGTCGTGATTGCGGCCTGCGCCACGGTCCGCAGATCGGTCGGGCGCGGATCGAAGGTCAGCTTTCCGGACATGATCCGCGAGACATCGAGAACGTCTTCGATGAGCTGCGCCTGCGCGCTCGCGCTCTGCTCGATCGCGTCGATGGCCACCTGCGCCTCAGTGTCGCTCAGCCCGAGCTTGAGCATGCGCGACCAGCCGAGGACCGCGGTCATCGGCGTCCGTAATTCGTGTGACAGCGTGGCGAGGAACTCGTCTTTCGCGCGGTTCGCGGTCTGCGCAGCGCTGTACAGCCGCGCGTTCTCGATGGCGATCGACGCGCGGTAGGCGAGCTCCTCGGCCTGCGCGAGATCGCGCTCGGAGTAACGACGGTCGGAGGCGACGAATGTGATCGTCCCGACCACCGCGCCGCGCGAACGGAGCGGGACGATCATGTACGACATGATCCCGAGACCGCGCATCATCCGCAGATGCTCCTCGCTGCGCGCGAGCTGTGCGAGCAACTCGTCGGGTACGAACGGCACGACCTCCGGCGTGCCGGTCCGCATGACCCGATAAATCACGTCCGTCTCCGGATCGGGCGGGAACTTCCGGTAGAACTCTTCGGCCAGAGCGATCTTCTCGGGATCGGCGTGGGCGATGGCAAGCCGGTTCCGAAGCTGCTCACCTGCGTCGGCCGCCATGTCCACGGCGCACCAGTCGGCGATGCGTGGTACCGCGAGGAAGGTGACGTTCTTCAGCGTCTCGCGGTAGTCGAGCGAGGAGGCGAAGATCTCATTTGCCTTGGCCAGAAACGCCAGACCCTCCTGCGCCACGTGCTGGTCGTGCACGTCGATGGCCGTCCCGATCCATTCCTCGATCCGGCCGTCGTCGCCGAGGATCGGCACGGTCTTGTCCACGAACCAGCGGTACGAGTTGTCTGCCTGCCGCAGCAGGTATTCATCCTCGTACACCTTACCGGCGCTGAGCGCGGCGTCCCACGCTTCGGCCACGCGCGCCCGATGGCTCGGATGGACGGCCTGGAGCCAGCCACGGCCGCGCATCTCCTCGGCGGTCTGGCCGGTGATCTCCTGCCACGATGGTGACGGCTGCACGGAGCCGTCCGGGGTGACTGTCGCGATGGCCTGCCGGGTCGGCGTTGCCAGGACGAGCGAGCGATACCGTCGCTCCTCTTTCCGCAGTGCAACCCGATCCCGTTCCAGCGACTGGTACAGCCGGACGTTGTCGAGGGCAACCGCCGCATGCCCTGCTAGCGCCTCGGCGATCTTCTCCTCGGTTTCGCCGAAGACGCCTTGGTCCGGATGACCGAAGAACAGACCGCCCAGCACTTCGTCGGTTCGCGACTTCACCGGTACGGCCAGATAGCTCACGACCGGGAGATGTCCGGCGGGCATGCCGTGGTACGGCGCGTTCTTTCCGTAGCGCGGATCTTTGAGGATGTTCCCGCTGCGCACGATGCCCGTACCGGCAAACGTCGGCGCGAAGACGCGCGTGTTCCGCGGCATCGGGAACTTCGAGAAGTGCTCGCGCGGCACGCCGGAGATCGTGTAGAGCGTGTACGCCTCGCCGTCCGGACGGGTCACGTTGTAGAAGAAGGCGCCGAACTGCGCGCCGGTGAGAGTGGTCGCGGCGTCCGTGATGCGCTGCACGACGGCGTCGAGGTCGAGCCGGCCGGCGACGTCGCGCGCCACGTCCGCGAGCTGGTCGTAGCGTTCCGTGGAGAGCGCAATCGACGCAATCTGTCCGAATGCTGCCGCCGCGTCGAGCTCCGCCTCGGTCGTCCCCGTCTTCGGCGTGCGGTAGTAACAGGTGATCGTTCCCGCCATCTCGCCGCGGATGGTCAGCGGGAGCACGAGAAAAGACGCAATGCCTTCGGTCTCGTACAACGTTCGGCGGCCATCGACGACCGGCCACACCCGGGCGTCCGCGACGAGCAGTGGCCCGGGGAGGATCGCCGCGACGTTCCCGTCTGCCGGTGCCTCGATCGCGAAGGTCGAGTAGTCGGTGGACAAGCCCGTCGCGGCCGCAATCCGCCACATGCGTTCGCGCGACTCGAGCCGCCACATCGCGACGGCGTCCGCGCCGAAGAAACGCAGGGCGTGCTCGACGATCCGGTCGCGCAGCTCCTTGCCAGCGACGGTCGTTCGCGTCAGCATCGAGAGATCGCGCAGACCGCGTGCGACAGACGCCGCGGTCATCCGCTCCTTCCCGATGGTTCCTTCGGCACTGCTCACGTTCACCTGATCTTCGACCGACATTCGCTCGCTTCTATGCAAGAATCGGAGGCAGCGGTGCCTTTTTTGCATTTGTCATCGCAGTCTTTGACGGCCTGCCGACGAGAAGAGCGAAAAGGGGAGTATTTGCGCAGCGACGCAGGATGGAGGGGCACGTTTCCATGTTGATCATTCCGACGGAGCCGATCGGAAGCATTCCGCGGCCTCTGGAGCTCATCGAGGCTGTTGCCAGCGGCAACGCCGACGATCCGGCTCTCGATCCGATGTACGAGTCGGCTATCCGCGACACGATCGCCAGGTTCGAGGAGACCGGTTCCCCCGTCATTACCGACGGCGAGCAGCGGAAGTACCACAACTTCTGGACGTACTCGGTCCACGGCCTGCCGAACACCGCCCCCGACGGTTTCAAGATCCCTTTCTCGGCCGGTCACACGCGGCGGATGCCGCGGCTCACCGCCGGTCCGTTTCGGTACAGGCGCCTCGCCGACACGTACATCGACGTCGCCCGGCAGTTCGCCCACATGCCGTTGAAACAAGCCGTCATCTCCCCCTCCGCCCTGAGCCTCATGTATCCGCCCGGCGGGATCGCCGACTATCCGCGCGAGCAGTTCATCGAAGACCTCCTCGCACAGCACGAGACGGAGATCCGGCGCTGCTTTGCGAAGGGGGCGTACAAGGTGCAGATCGATTTCACCGAGGCACGTCTTGCCGTCAAGATCGATCCGTCGGGCGAGCTTCTGAACAGCTTCATCGATCTGAACAATCTTGCCCTCTCGCGTTTCACACCGGAGGAGCGCTCACGTATCGGGGTGCATACCTGTCCGGGCGGCGACCGTGACTCCACCCACAGCGCCGAAGTCGATTACGCCGATCTGCTCCCCGGCCTCTTCCAGCTCAAGGCCGGCAACTTCTACATCGCGCTCGCCGGGGAGAAAGACCGTGTGCAGGTGCTCAAGAACATCCGGAAATTCATGAAGCCCGAGCATCGCGTCTTCGTCGGCGTGGTCGCTCCGATCGATCCACACGTGGAGACGCCGGAGGAAGTGTGCGAGCGGGTGCTGGAGGCCGCCGAATACATCCCGGTCGCTCAGCTTGGCACCACTGACGACTGTGGCTTCTCACCCTTCAGCGACGACACTTCCACCACCCGCGACACGGCGTTCGCGAAGATCCGCGCACGCGTCGATGGGACGAGGCTTGCCTCCGACCGTCTTGGGAGCCGCTGATCTGTGAGCTTGCCGCTGGACGAGGAAGACGAGCAGCTCCGGTCGGTCGCGATTCAGAACGCGCAGGCCATCCTCCTCGCGCGCCAGAAGGCCGAACAGGAGCTCGTCGCCGCGAAAGAGGCACTCGAAGCGCGCACGGCGGAGCTGGAGCGGGCGAATGCGTTGATCCGCACCATCGCCGAGAACGCCGCGTCATGCCTTCTCATGCTCGACGAGCAAGGTGTCGCAACGTACATGAATCCCGCGGCGGTTCGTGAGACGGGCTATTCGCTCGAGGAGTTCGCGCGTGCGCCGTTCCATGATGTTCTTCATGCGACCGGGAGCCAGGGCGGTCACGACGCCACCGACTGCGCAATTCGGAATGCGCGCGTGCAGCGCGAGCCGCTCTCGAACCATCGCGATCTGTTCGTCCGAAAGGATGGATCGATCTTTCCTGTGGCCTGTTCGCTAGCCCCGTTCGAGCAGGGCGAAGGGGCCGGTGCCGTTCTCGAGTTTCGCAACATCACCGACGATCTTGCGGCGCAGAAGGCGCTCGAAGACGCGAGCCGGAGAAAGGACGAGTTCCTCGCGACCCTCTCCCACGAGCTGCGGACCCCCATGACCGCCGTCCTCGGCTGGGCGAAGATGCTGGCCCTTGGCCTTCCCGAAGAGGAAGCGCGTGCGGCCATCGCCGCTATCGTCACGAGCGCCGAGGTGCAGGCGCAGCTCATCGATGACGTCCTCGACGTGTCGCGCGTCTTCGCCGGTAAAATGACGTTCACGCCTGCTCCGGTGGAAATCGGTCCGGTCGTGCAGGCGGCGATGACCACAATCCACCCAGCCGCGGTCGCGAAAGGAATCGAGGTGCTCGCGAGCGTACCGCCCCGCCTTCCGCGCGTCCTTGGCGACGAAGGGCGCCTCCAGCAAATCGTCTGGAACTTGCTCTCGAATGCGGTCAAGTTCACGCCGCGCGGCGGCACGATTACCGTGCGCGTGGCACGCGCAGGGCCGGTGCTGCGGCTCACCGTACAGGACACGGGCAGAGGAATCGAGCCGAACTACCTTCCTCATGTGTTCGAGCCATTCACTCAGGAAGACGCTTCGATGACGCGCTCCCACGAGGGGATCGGCCTCGGTCTCTCCATTGCGCGGTCGCTCGTCGAATTGCACGGGGGACGGATTCGGGCCGCCAGCCAAGGGAGCGGCCGCGGCGCAACGTTCATGGTCGAGCTGCCGATCCTCGAAGGGGCGTCTCCGGCCGCCCGCGCAGCGGAATCGAACACGCGGCGTCTCGCTGCCTCAGCGGCCACCACGTTGTCCGAGCTGCGCGACGTGCGCGTTCTCGTCATCGACGATCAGGACATCACGCGCGATCTCGTCGCGGGCGTCTTCCGTCGCGCGCAGGCGGAGGTCGCGGCGGCGAGCTCTGTGCGGGAAGGCGTGGCGGCGTTCACCAGCTTCTCACCGAGCATCGTCGTGTGTGATCTCGCGATGCCGGACGAAGACGGCTACGCGTTCCTTCGCGCCATCCGCGGCTTACCGCAGCCCGCGAGCGCCACACCGGTCATCGCCCTCACGGCATTTGGCCATCCGGACGATCGGCGGCATGCACTCGCGGCCGGATTCGATGAGTACCTGAAGAAGCCGATCGACCCGGCGGAGCTGACTGCAACGGTGCTTCGCTTCACGACCGCGCGTGGCCCCTCCGGCGCGTGAGGCGGACGCCACCAACGGCAGACCGGCCGGCACCGAGAGTCACGCCGGGACAGGGCAGGATGACGGCCTGCTCTGTCCTAACGCCCCAATGGAGTTGACTTAGAGGTTTGCCTCATGTGGGACAGACACTCCTGTCTGTCCGGCCCACCCCCGAAGTCCATTCCTCCAGACAAGCGACCGTTCGGGTGCACGGGACAGACAAGAGTGCCTGTCCCACATCTAAAGTTAACGCCGTTGGTCCAAACACCCACGGCGCCGCCATCGATTCGAGCTTCCCAGGCATCACCGCGAAGTGGCCCGCAGCCGACGGTGCTGTTTTTCCGTGGAACACTCGCTCCGAAACGTGAAACATCGCGCCCTTTCGCGGCGGTTTTCGTGCCCTTCTTTACTTCACCTTCACCGCGGGGACGTTGGCGTCGCGCACCTGTTGATTGAACGCGGGCAGGTCCGTCTCGAAGATCGTCTTCAGCGTGGCCAGTTGCGTGTCGATCTGGGTCATCAGCTCGTCGCGTACCGCGATGTGCTGCGCTGTTGGCGCATGGGCACCGGTGGAGGCGGAGTCGCCGACGCCGGCTAGTTTGTCGTTGAGGCGGATCGGGTAGTTGAGGGGGTCCTGGGAGGACTTGTTCTTCGTCTGATACAGCGCTTCCTCGACGGCGGTCATTTTTTTGTCGAGGGCGGTGGCGGCGTCGACGAGGGGCTTTGATTCTTTGGCGTCGCCGAGGCGCTTTTTTAGGTCGGTGAGGGACTTGCGGACTTCTCGGATCTTCGCGATCTGGTCGTTGATCTCGGAGAGTTTGTCGTAGACCGATTTGACGAAGGTGAACTGGGCCTGGAGGTCGGCGGGGCTCGCGGTGGTGCGAGGGTCTTCGCGGAGCTCGAACTGGGTCGTGACGGGGGGTTGCTCGCCGACGGTCAGGCGGGCGGTGTAGGTGCCCGGGGGGACTTTCGGGCCCGTGGTGCCGCCGGCCCAGAGAATCATGCCGGGGAACTTCTTGGCGTCGGGGTAGCGGAGATTCCAGGTCAGGCGATTGTGGCCGTTGCGGAGGTCGGGGAGTTTGTCGTTGGACGCGGGACCGCGTCCGCTTTCGTCGTCCTCTTCTTCCTTCGCTTCCACCTGCGCGGAGGGGTTTCGCTCGGAGGGGCCGCCTTCGGATTTGATGGCTTCGGTCGGCGCGGCGTCGGTTGCTGGCGGCGCTTCGACGAAGGCGGGGGTCTTGCCGGCGGCTTCGCGCGCTTTCGCCGGCTCGGCCGTCACTTCCCCTTTCAGTTCGCGGATGACGGTGCCGTCGTTGCCGAGGAAGGCGAGGGAGACTTTGGTGCCGGGCTTCTGGTTGTGGAGGAGGAAGTCGAGCATCACGCCGTTCGGCGGATTCGTCCCTTCGCCGCGGGCGCCACCGCGGCGGGCGCCTCCTTCCATGCGCCAGGTGCGTGGGGGTGTGAAGAGGTGCACCGGTTTGGACGCGAGCTCGGGCGCGAGCTGGCGCAGCGGCTCGATGTCGTCGAGCATCCAGAAGCCGCGGCCGTGCGTGGCCAGGATGAGGGCGTCCTCGTGCACCAGCAGGTCGTGGATGGGGACGATGGGCAGGTCGACGGCCGGATCGCCGGCACGCTGGCGGCGCATCGACTGCCACCGGGCGCCGTCGTCGAACGAGACGTACACGCCACGTTCAGTGCCGGCGAAGAGCAGGCCACGGCGTTTGGTGTCGCTGCGGATGACGCGGGTGTACTCGCCGGCGGGGATGCCGTTCGTGATCTTCGTCCAGGTCTTGCCGTAGTCGTTCGTGCGGAAGAGGTACGGGCGGAAGTCGTCCCACTTGAACATGGTGGCGGCGACGTAGGCTGTCCCTTTGTCGAAGGGGCTGGCGTCGAGCTGGTTGATCATCGCCCACTCGGGCAGGAGCGTCTTCGGCGGGGTGACGTTCTCCCAGTGCGCGCCGCCGTCGCGGGAGACGTGGATGAGGCCATCGTCCGAGCCAGCCCAGAGCACGCCTGCTTCGACCGGCGACTCGGCGCCGTAGAAGATCGTCCCGTAGTACTCCACGCTGGTGTTGTCCTTGGTGATCGGGCCGCCGGAGGGACCCATCTTCGTCTTGTCGTTGCGCGTGAGGTCGGGGCTGATGACACGCCAGCTCGAGCCGCCGTCGGTCGTCTCCATGAGGTACTGCGACGCCGCGTGGATCTTGCGGGGGTTGTGCGGCGAGGTGAAGATCGGGAAGTTCCACTGGAAGCGGTGCTTCAGCTCCGCGGCGCCGGCGCCCATGGGGTTGTCGGGCCAGGGATTCACGTCGCGCAGGTTCTCGGTACGGTGGTTGTAGATCGTGAGTAGGCCGCCATAGGAGCCGCCGTAGACGAGGTCGGGGTCCGTCGGATCGGCGACGATGTAGCCGCTCTCGCCGCCGGCGGTCGGCTCCCAGTCGCGCAGGCCGATGCTGCCACCGGTCGTGCGATGGCGGATGCGGACGGCGGTGTTGTCCTGCTGCGGCCCGAGGATGCGGTAGGGGAAATCGTTGTCGACGGAAAGGCGGTAGAACTGCGCCGTGGGCTGGTTGTCCTGGCGCGTCCAGGTGATGCCGCCGTCGTTCGAGACGTTCGCGCCGCCGTCGTTCGCTTCGACCATGCGCAGCGGATTGTCGGGTGCGATCCAGAGGTCGTGGTTGTCCGCGTGCGGCGTCGGGATGGCCGTCCAGGTCTTGCCGCCGTCCTTCGTGCGGTGGAAGCGGACGTTGACGACGTAGGCCGTCTCTTCGTCTTTCGGATCGGCGTAGATCCGGCTGTAGTACCAGGCGCGCTGGCGGAGGTCGGCGCTGGCGCTGACTTTCGTCCAGCTCTCCCCGGCGTCGCGGGAGCGGAAGACGCCGCCCTCTTTGGCTTCGATGATGGCGTAGACGTTCTGCGGGTTCGACGGCGAGACGGCCACGCCGATGATGCCGAGCGTGCCTTTCGGCATGCCCTTGTTGGTGGAGAGCTCCTTCCATGTATCGCCGCCGTCGGTCGATTTCCAGAGCGCGGAGCCTTCGCCGCCGCTCTCGAAAAAGTAGGCGCCGCGGCGGAAGCGCCAGGTGGACGCATAGAGGATGCGGGGGTTGGAGGGATCGAAGGTGAGGTCGGCCGCGCCGGAGTCGCGGTTGGCGAAGAGGATGCGTTCCCAGTTCCTGCCGCCGTCGCGCGAGCGATAAACGCCGCGCATCTCGTTGGGGCCGAAGGCGTGGCCAAGGGCGGCGACGTAGAGGAGGTCGGGATTGGTGGGATGGACGCGGATCCGGGAAATCTGCTGCGAGTCGGTGAGGCCGATCTGCGTCCAGGTCTGGCCGGCGTCGATCGACTTCCACATCCCCGCGCCCGGGGAGACGTTGCCGCGGATGGTCTGCTCGCCGGTACCGGCGTAGACGACGCTCGGGTCGTTCGGCGCGACGGCGATGGCGCCGACGCTGCCGCCAAAGTAGCCGTCGGAGACCGGGACCCAGGTCTGGCCAGCATCAGTGGTTTTCCAGACTCCGCCGCCCGTCGACCCGAAGTAGTAGACGTTCGGCTGCCCGGCGATGCCTTCGACCGCATCGGCACGGCCGCCACGGAAGGGACCGACCTCGCGCCAGCTCAGCCGGTCGAGGAGAGAGACGTTCGCGGTGGCGGAGACCGGCGCCGGAGGCGCGGCGGCGAGGACGGGAGTTGAAACCAGAAGAGCCAGGACCAGAACCGCTGCGGAAAGACGGGCCATTACTTTCCTCCGTTGGGCGGTTTTATCACGGGTGGAGCGGGGGACATGGGACGAATGGGACAGATGGGACAGATGGATGCTCCGCGCATGACGACGCGCTTGCTCTTCTATCACGGCGCGCGGCGCACCTATGAAGGAGGCGATGACCGCAAAGTACCTCCGTCATCCCGAGCCAAGCACCGCGCTGCGCGCAGC